>JAJPKB010000256.1 GCA_021323915.1 Chloroflexota bacterium
CCGATGTATTCAGACAGCCCGAAGGCGAAGCGCATCGAGTTCCGATGCCCGGATGCGACGTGCAACCCGTATCTGACGATGGCCGCGCTTTTGATGGCTGGCCTCGATGGCATCCAGAACAAGATCGAGCCTCCGACGCCAATCGACAAGGATCTCTACGAGCTGGAACCGGAAGAGGCGGTGAAGATCAAGTCGACGCCGGGCTCGCTTGGCGAGGTGCTCGAGGCCCTCGAGCAGGATCACGCCTTCCTGCTGAAGGGCGACGTGTTCACGCCCGACCTGATTCAGAATTACATCAGCTACAAGCGCGAGCGCGAGGTCGATCCGGTCGCCCTTCGCCCGCATCCGTACGAGTTCCACCTCTATTACGACGCGTAGTCGTCGGTCCTTCCTCGAACGCGACGCGGTAAGAGAGCCCCACCAGCACGGCGGGGCTCTTGCTTTTCAACCTGCCTCTTTGTCGGCCGATCCAATCCTCTATAATGGCTGACTGAGCGCCGAGGAGGAGAATGGCCATGGGATTGGGTCCGCACGGAAGACGTGGCGAAGCGCACCGTCCAGCTGTGACGGGGCGTCGGGGAATGGTGTGCGCCGGGCATCCCCTGGCGGCCGAAGCGGGCATCGCGATTCTGCGGGACGGTGGGACCGCCGTGGACGCGGCGCTCGCGGTGGCTGCCGCGTTGAACGTTGTCGAGCCGAACATGTCCGGCGTCGGAGGCGATGGCTTCATCATGGTCTACGACGCGGCCGCGCGCCGGATTCAGGTCATAAACGCCACCGGACCGGCGCCCCGCCGGGCGAGGCGCGAGGAATATCTGGCGACCGGCATTCCGATGAAGGGGATGCGCAGCGTGTCGGTGCCGGGTCTGGTCAGCGGTTGGCTCCAGGTTCACGCGCGGTTTGGCCGCCGGCCATTAACCCAGGTGTTTGAACCGGCGATTGACCTCGCGTCGGAGGGGTTCCCGATCACCCCGAAGCTTGCCACGGCGATTTCGGACGAGGCCGCTTTCCGCGAGTTCCCGTCGTCACGCGCCATCTTTACCCGGGATGGCGAGCCGCTGGCCGCGGGGGACGTTCTCGTGCAGAAGGATTTGGCCGACTCGCTGCTGGCGGTCGCCGAGGAGGGGGCGGAGGTCTTTTACCGAGGCCGGATCGCACGAGCGATCGCTCGCTGTTCCGAGCAATACGATGGCCTCCTCGGCGAAGACGATCTGGCCGGGTTTCACGCTCGCTGGCAGGAGCCGATTCAGGTTGACTACCGCGGCTACACGGTGTGCGAGGCGCCACCCAACTCGAGCGGCCACGTCCTGCTTCAGATGTTGAACCTGGTCGAGCCGTTCGACCTGGCCGGACTCGGCGTCAACAGCGCCGAGAGCGTTCACCTGATGGTCGAAGCCAAGAAGCTCGCCTTCGCCGACCGAGAAGCGTACCTCGCTGATCCGGACTTCGTCGAGGTACCGATCGACGGCCTGCTCTCAAAGGAGTACGCCCGTGAGCGCGGTCGCGCGATCGATCTCGGGCGCGCGGCACGGTCGGTCTCGGCCGGGAATCCCTGGCGCGATGGTTGGCCATCGCGCGCGCCACGCCTGGCGACCAGCCCGGATCGTGAGGATACCACCTGCTTCGTGGTGATGGATCGTTGGGGCAACGCGGTCTGTCAGCTGCAGAGCCTGCAATCCGGCTTCGGATCCGGACTCGTCGCGCCCGGGACCGGCATCCTGCTCAACAACCGCATGACCTACTGGCACCTGGATCCCGATCACGTGGATTGCCTGGCTCCCGGTAAGCGCGTGCGACACACCATGAATCCGGTCATTGTGCTGCGTGATGGCCGTCCCGTCTTCGTCTTCGGGACGCCGGGCGCCGACACCCAGGTACAGAGCAACCTCCAGGTCTTGACCCACGTGCTCGACGGCGGCTACGACGTGGTCGAAGCGGTCGAGGCTCCGCGCTGGCGCCACCTGCAGAACGGTACAGAATCAACGGTCCCGCACGAGTGCATCGACGCGCTTCGGCTCGAAGAGCGCTTCCCGCAGACGGTCCGAGACCGGCTGGCAGCGCTGGGTCACCCGGTCGAGGTGATCGGTCCCTGGGCGGCGACCGGAAGCATGATGATGATTCGGGCGAATCCCGAGACCGGCGCGCTCTTCGGCGGAAGCGACCCCCGCCGGGACGGCTACGCGATCGGATGGTAGCGATGGTACAATATTATTCGATCATATGACAGGTGACCGGGGAGGGCTGGTGAATCCGCGGACGGTTCGGATCGCACTGTCTCAAATGAACGCCGTGGTCGGCGACCTCGACGGGAACGTGGAGCACATCGCGTCCGACGTTTCCCGGGCGCGGGAGGTGGGCGCGGAGATCATCGTTTTTCCGGAGCTGGCGCTCACCGGCTACCCTCCGGAGGATCTGTTGCTCAAGCCGCGCTTCATCGCCGACAACCTGAACCGTCTCGAACGGCTCGCCGGTCGTTGCGAGGGGATCACTGCCGTCGTGGGCTTCGTCGACGCTCGGACCGACATCTACAACGCCGCGGCGATCATCCACGACGGACGCGTCGCCGGCGTCTACCACAAGCGCTTCCTTCCCAACTACGGTGTATTCGACGAGGATCGGTACTTTCAAGTTGGCGAGGATGCCCCGATCTTCGAACTCGGCGACGTAACCTTCGGGGTCAACATCTGCGAGGATGTTTGGTACCCGACCGGACCGGCGGTCGCCCAGGTGCGGGCCGGCGCGGATTTGATCCTCAACCTGAACGCTTCGCCGTATCACCGCGGCAAGAAACAGATCCGGGAGGCGATGCTCGCCACCCGCGCGGCCGACAACGCCGCCGTGGTTGCTTACACGAATATGGTCGGCGGTCAAGATGAGCTCGTCTTCGACGGAAACGCGATGGTGTTCGATGCTGAGGGCCGGTTGATCGCCGAAGGACCCCAGTTCGAAGAAGACCTGCTGGTGGTCGACCTGGACCTCGGCGCGGTGTTTCGACGGCGCCTCCACGATCCTCGGCGGCGCAAGGAGCGCCTTGCCATGGCCGACGACGGGCTTCTGACGCCGCGGGTCTCCCTCGCGCGGTCTCGCCCGGAAGCGCCGCCGCTGCCGGTACAAGACGTTCGCCCGCTTGACCCGACCGCCGAGGTTTACGCGGCGCTCGTGCTCGGGACCCGTGATTACGTCCGAAAGAACGGCTTTCGCGGAGCGCTGATCGCGCTTTCGGGCGGGATCGACAGCAGCGTGGTGGCGGTGGTCGCGGCGGATGCCCTCGGACCGGACAACGTGGTCGGGGTATCGATGCCGTCGCGGTATTCGTCGGTGGGCTCGAAGGACGACGCGCGTGACCTGGCAAGCAATCTCGGCATTGATTACTGGACCATCCCAATCGAGCCGGCGCACCAGGCAATGACCGAGATGTTGGCCGAGCGTTTCGCCGGAACGTCGCCGGGCATCGCCGAGGAGAACGTTCAGACCCGCCTGCGCGGCTTGATTCTCATGACGATCTCGAACAAGTTCGGCTGGCTGGTGCTGACGACCGGGAACAAGAGCGAGATGGCCACCGGCTACGCGACGCTGTACGGCGACATGGCCGGCGGATTCGCCGTCCTCAAGGACGTTCCGAAGATGCTCGTGTACGAGCTCGCGAAGTGGAGGAACGCCCAGAGCGACCGACCGGTCATCCCCCTGGCCTCGATCTAAAAAGAGCCGAGCGCCGAGCTGCGACCAAACCAACGCGACGTCGACAGCTTGCCGCCCTATCCGATTCTCGATCCAATTCTTCAGGCCTACGTCGAGGAAGACCGAAGCCTCGAGGAGATCGTCGCGATGGGGTACGACGAGGCGACGGTTCGGAAGTCAATTCAGCTGGTGGACCGCAGCGAGTACAAACGCCGTCAGGCCGCGCCAGGGGTCAAGATCACGCCTCGTGCCTTCGGTCGAGATCGCCGGCTGCCGATCACCAACCGGTATCGAGGCGCCTGATCCCCCATTCCATTAATGCAATCAGCCAGGGCGATCAGCCGGCGAGCGTCCAGTCCCCCCTCCCTTTGGGAGAGGGAGGAGCACGCCGGGTCGCCGGTTGAATCACCCGTCCGTTTGCTCTACTCTTTCCAGAGCTCCCACCAGGCGCTGGAACGGGGCGGACGCGCGGTCGTCACCGAAACGCCGACGCCAAGTCCGACCAGGAGCGGGAACAGCGCAATCTGCCAGAGGCCAGCCAGCCCCAGCAGGTCCAGAGCTCGCTCGGCGACGATCGCGACGATGACGATTCCGACGATGACCGTCCAGAACGAAAAGGCGAGACGCCGCCGAATCCACAGCCAGCGGCCGCACCCGTAACCCACCAGGATTCCCAGCACCACCGCCGCGATTCGCCAGGAGTCAGCGCCGCTCACCTGCTGGAACCTGACTCACGCGTCGGACTTTCTTCGAGCGAGGGCCTCGGGAACGTGGAGCACGAGGAGCCGCCGGTGACCGCCGGGCGGGGCGGACGAACGCGATCAAGGTCGGGCACGTTAGCCCTCCGGCTTGCGCGACGAGCCGCTGGCGCAGGTCGGGCAGACGCCGTCGAAATGAATTCGCGGTTGCAGGTCGCCGAAGGCGGTGGACGTTCGCGCCGCTTCGACGAAGCGCTCCAGCCCGTCGAGATCGAGGTCGGCAACTCGCCCGCAGACCCGGCAAATGACGTGTGGATGAGCGCCCGGGCGGCGAACATCGTACCGAGTACACCCCTCGCTCAGGTCGAGGGTGAGCGCCTCTCCAAGCTCGACCAGCATGTCGAGGGTGTTGTAAACCGTGGCGAGGCTGACCGTCGGGTATTCGGCGCGCAGCCGAGCGAAGATCTGGTCCGCGCTCGGATGGGAATCGTCGCGGGAGAGGAGGTGGACCAATGCCAGACGCTGAGGAGTAAGACGATATCCCGCGGCTTGCAAGCGAGCCACGAGCTCAACATCCCGGGAGGTTTGCGCTGAGTTTGCCATTGGAAGGGCTGCTCTTACTTGATAATCGTCCTAAACAATAATTATTCTAGGCGCCGATTTGCACCCTGTCAACGCCCACGGACCCGAATTCAATAATCTGACCAAAGATGACCTTAGATTAGGGTAACCGAAGGTGCTTCTGGGCATTCGACAGGTATCGCCGAACGGTCATCGGGCCGGGTTGGATTCGATTCCGACGACCGTTGGATCCACCGGGGACGGGCGCGCCGCGGGTGCCTATGCGGACGGCTTCGTCGTGCCAGCTCGCTCGAACGTCTCCGGCGTGACGATGGGGCGGAGCTCGGCGCACGGCGCCCGTCCCTGGACCAGAAGCCCTCCGTCGACTTCAAACAGCTGGCCGGTCACGTAGGCCGCGTCGTCGGCGGCAAAAAAGACCGCCGCCCAGGCCACGTCGGCGGGATAGCCTTCTCGTCCCAGCGGGATCACGCCGCGGCGCCGATTCTTCTCCGCTTCGCTCAGATCCTCCCAGTTGTCCACCGCGATGAGGCCCGGTCGAATCGCGTTGACGCGGATCCCCCACGGCGCGAGATCGACGGCGACGGCCTTGGTAAAGCTGTCCATCGCGCCCTTGACCGAGTCGTAGGCGATCGTGTAGCGATGGGCGCGCGAGGCGCCGTTGCTGCTGATGTTGATGATCGACCCACGGCGGCGCGGCGCCATGATCTGGACCGCTCGGTAGGTGCAGTAGAACAGCGCGCCCAGGTTAGCGACGACGTACGCGTCCCAGCCGTCCGGGGTCATCGACAGGAACGGCCCGCTCTCGCCTCGGTGAACCGGCGTTTGCGCATTGTTCACCAGGATGTCGACGGTTCCGAAGGCTTCGATCGTCTGGTCGAAGAGACGGTCGACGTCCTGCCGTACGGTCACGTCTCCCACGACGGCGATCACCGGCGCGCCGGCGTCGCGGATTTCCGCCGCCGTGCGCTCGACTGCTTCACGTCCACGGCCGTTGACCACGATCTTCGCGCCCTCGCGCGCGAACCGATGGGCGATTCCTCGTCCAATCCCCTTGCTCGATCCGGTGATGACGGCGACCTTATCGCGCAGCAACATGCTGGCTCCTCCCATTTTCGTGCTGCCGCTAACCTATCATGGGATCCACGTTCGGGGCAATCGAATCAACCCGGATCGGGGTCGCGGGCAGGCACCCGTGCCTGCCCCCACGAAGACGATCACCGGCCGGATCCAACGCCCAGGGTTAGTAGCCGAACACGATGGTGACCTGCGCGGTCACCGCCTGTTGTCCTGGCTCGATCGGTACCGAGGGCGCGGCCGCCGAGGCGGTTGCCGCGGAGGCGGCAAAGGGACGCGGGATGACCACCTGACCCTCGGTCACCGACTCGACCCCGGTGACTTGTAATCCTAGCGCACTGGCGAGCGCCTGGGCTTTCGATTTGGCATCGGCGGCGGCGGCCGCGAGCGCCTGGTTTCGTAGCCCGGTCTGGTCCTTGAACGTGAATTGTACGCTGGTCGACGTGTTCGCGCCGGCCTTCACCGCCGCGTCCAGGACCGTTCCGGTCTGGTCGATATTCTCGACGGTCACCATTACGTTGTTCGAGGCGTTGTAACCCGACACGGTGTTGTTCCGATCGATGATCGGGTAAAGCGAGACTCCAGTGGTTCGGATATCCTTGTCGGGAATGTTGAGCGCTTTGATCGCGTTAAGAACCGACTGCATCGTGGTGTTGTTCGTCGCCTGCGCCTCCTGGGCGGTCGCCGCTCGAGTTTGGACGCCCACTTCGACGATAGCCTCGTCGGGTCGTGCCTCGATTTCTCCGTTGCCGGTCACCTGGATGCCACGCGGAGCGCTTGACGCGACCGGAGGCTGGCTCACGATCGCCGCGCTAACGCGCGCCGGGGCGGCGGAGGGAACGCCGACCGCGGTAATCGGGGCCGGTTGCGCTTGAACCACCGGAGCGGGACCCGCGACGGCCACGCGCGCGGCTCCCGAGGATCCATTGACCGCGGCGGCGGGCGTTGGGGTGGTCGCCGCGCGGAGCGTCAGGCTATCCGGTCCACACCCGACCAAGCCAACGGCGAAAAGGAGCGCTCCCATGGCGGTTCCGATAAAGGCGAGCGAATGACGCGACTTCGTTTTCATCATTTCCCAGTCCTTGTCTGTCGTTCTCGTGCGCGCTGACCATCCGATGCTCATCGCGAGATGGCGCCTCGTTCGTCGCCCCGGCGACCGTCCGCCGCCGACGCGGTGGTCGTATACTTAACGAGGAGGTACCGTCGGTTGTTCCCGTCAGGCTCTAACGCGCTTCCAAGCCTTTCGATGGGTACTCTAGCCGAGCATTAATTCGGGGCGTGCTAGACTTCGTTCGCACATAGCGGCTTTCGACGGGTTTCAAGCTAATGACACGGCGATTCCGAGGCTCGCCGCAAGGTTGGGCATCACGGCGAACGCTCCGGGCCGGTGTCTGCTACGGTTGGCGGGTTCCCCCTCGCTCGATCACGAGAAAGCCGCTGTGTTCTTCTTACGGACGTATGCGCTCCGTGGCCGGTCTAATGCCCTATCGACGGCCGGCTACCCGTGCGAGACGTTAGTTTCGGCGCGGCGACGAGAGGAACGGGATGATCTTAAGCGACCGATCGATTCGCGAGGCGATCGAGTCTGGACGACTGGGTGTCCAACCCTACGATCCATCCTTGATCCAGCCGGCGAGTTTGGACGTTCGTCTAGATAACAAATTTCTGGTTTTTCGTAATACCAAGCGCCCGTTCATCGACGTGAAGGAGCCAGCCGACGACCTCATGGAGATGATCGAGGTAGCGCCGAACGAGCCGATGTATCTTCATCCGCGCGAATTCATTCTCGCGAGCACCGTCGAGCGCGTTCGTCTTCCCAGCGACCTCGTCGCCCGCCTCGAGGGCCGAAGCTCGCTCGGAAGGCTGGGAATCGTCATTCACAGCACGGCCGGCTTCATCGATCCATGCTTCGACGGCAACGTGACGCTGGAGATCAGCAACATGGCGAGCATGCCGGTCACCCTGTATCCCGGCATGCGCATCGGTCAGCTCAGCTTTGTCCAGATGACGACGCCGGCCGAGCGGCCGTATGGCCCGGCCCGGGGAAGCAAGTACGGCGGACAGACGCTTCCGACCGCCAGCCGCCTTTACCTGGATTTTCAGAACGAGCGTCGGTCGTGAGCGTCGCTCGGTCGGCTGACGAATCGCTGATCGTCGTTCCCGCCGATCATCTTCGCGCGACCGACCTTGGCCAGGGGTTCGTTCCGTCAGCTGAGCCGTTTCTGACGGCCGCGCTAGGTCCGGGACTCGCCCGGATCATGCTCCGCTCGTCGGCGGAAACGGATCCACGGTTCAAGCAGATCGTCGGCTACGTCATCCTCAGGTACGCCGATCAGGTCTTCCACTATCGACGATCGGGCAGCGTGGGCGAGAGACGGCTGGCGGGGCTGCGCTCGCTCGGCGTCGGCGGCCATTTGAACGCCGACGACGTAGCTGGTGACCTCGATCTGGAGAGCATCCGTCGGGCGATTCGGCGAGAGCTGAGCGAGGAAGTAACGCTGTCGGAGCAACCGCGGCTGCGCTTCGTCGGCGTTATCAACGACGATTCCACCGAGGTTGGGAAAGTTCACCTCGGGGTGGTGGCGGTCGCGGAGCTGGAAAGCCCGGAGGCGACCCTCCGCGACCCGACGCTGCTCGACGGACAGTTTGACCCGGTCGCCCACCTGATCGAGCAAGCCGAGGCATTCGAGAACTGGTCTCGGCTGTGCTTCGCGGCGCTCCTCAGTCCCCGGGAAACTTCTTGAGCACCTCGTCGATCACCCGGTCGGTGGTCAATCCCTCCATCTCGGCCTGGAAGTTGAGGATAATCCGATGGCGGAGGGCGGAGTGCGCCGCGACCCGGATATCCTCGAACGACACGTTGTAACGGCCCTCGATGAGCGCTCGGATCTTTCCCGCGAGATCCAGCGCCTGGGCGCCACGCGGGCTTGGCCCCAGGCGCACGAACTGCTGGACGACCTTCGGCGCATCGTTCGCATTAGGATGGGAAGCCATCACCACGCGAATCGCGTAGTCGCGGACGTGGCTCGCGATCGGCACGTCCCGGGCCAGGCCGGAGATCCGCAGCAGGGTCGGTCCATCGCAGACCTTTTGGACCTGTGAGCGGTTCGCCGTCGTCGTTCGATCGACGATTTCGCTGAGCTCTGCTTCGGATGGGAAGTTCACCAGCAGCTTGTAGAAGAACCGGTCGAGCTGCGCCTCTGGCAGCGGGTAGGTGCCTTCCATCTCCACCGGGTTCTGCGTCGCCAGCACGAAGAATGGCTGGGGAAGCTGGTGCATGGACTTGCTGACGGTCACGGTATGCTCTTGCATCGCCTCGAGCAAGGCCGACTGGGTCTTGGGGGTCGCTCGGTTGATCTCGTCCGCGAGGACGATATTGGCGAAGATCGGACCGGGCTCGAAGTGAAACGATCGCGATCCGGCCTCGTCGACGCTGATAACATTCGTGCCGATGATGTCGGCCGGCATCAGGTCGGGCGTAAACTGAACGCGCATGTACTGGAGACTCAGCGAGTCCGCCAGGGCTTTCACCAGGATTGTCTTGCCGAGGCCGGGCACGCCCTCCAGGAGGACATGCCCGCCCGCGAGCATCGTGATCAGGACGCCCCGAACGATCTCTTTTTGACCGACGATGACTTTCGAGATCTCCGCTTCGATCTTCTGGAGGGTTGTCTGGAGCTGCTCCGCGGTGGCGACGTCGACCATCGACTCAACCTGCCTTCTCATCGCTTCCAACCGTCCTAGGGGCAAATTGGGTGCCACTTCGTCATGGCCCGCCCGCCGCGGCCGCGATTTGCCATGAGGTCGCGTTAGGGCGAGGGAAATCTCGACCCGCTTCCCTCGCCTTTATCGATCGAGATCAACCCCCGCGCACGAGCTCACCGACGCGGGTGAACATGAAGTGATCGAAGTAATAGTGAATGAGCAAACAGGAGAGAATCACGATGTAATAGCACTGAATCCACGCGAAGTGAAAGACGACGTTCAGGAACACCACCATGGCGCCCGCGGCCAGAGTGAGCCCGACGTTGAAGAGATAGAACTGCGTGCCTCGATGGCTCCCGGCGATCTTCTGGACGACCGGGCTCGTGATCTCGCCGCGCTCCTGGCGAAGGCGGTTCAAGTACCAGGTCAATCCCAGGTATTGGAACGAGTGCCAGACGTTCATTCCCTGAAAGGCGATGTCGAGGTTGTCGGCACTGGGGATGACGTAGGCAATCGCGATCGTGATGCCCATCAGAAGGGTCTTCGGAAAGTTGGCGCGGCGATGCTGAAACTCCATCGCCGTCTTCCCGATGTAGAGCACCAGGAACGTGAAGAACAACGCGTTGGCCAGGTAGATCGCCCACGGCTGTCCGACGATGAATGGGATCGTGATGCGTGTTCCGCCGATGACAAAATTGTCGTTGACCAGCCTCACCATTGCCAGCGGATAAAGGCTGGTGAAGATAACCCCGTAGTCGATGCCCCTACTGGCGATCGAATGGAACTCGCTGCCCTTGGCGCGGTAGCAGTCCGCGATGTAGACGATCTGGTGCAGGACGTGAACTGATGCCCACATCATGAAGATCGTTAAAAGGAGCGTGAGATTGACGATGCCCAGGATCGTGACCAGCACCGGCAGCGCCAGGGCCAACGCGACGTACACCGGGTACCGCTGAGTGAAGTTTTGATCCATGAAGGTCAACGTATAGGTCGAGCACATATGAGGTCCACCGACTACCAGCGCAACGAGAATATCGACGGCCGCCGCGGGGTCGACGATGTGTCCGGGGACGCCATATTTGCTGAACAACTGGAACAGCAGGAAGGGAACCGGTACCAGAATCGCGCTGAGACTGATATACGTCAGATCCCAGCGCTTACTCAACAACCACGGAGCTTGCCAGCTCGAGACGGCACCTCCGCCCAGCCACGCTCGTTCGGCGTACATTTATCGGGGAACCCTCCTTCCTGTGGGTGTTCGGCGCTCAGGCCAGTCATTGGCCATTATAGCGCACGAGCGTGTCCCTGGCACCTGAGGGCGGGAGGATTTCGGTCAGGGGTTTGGCGTCTGGACAGCGGATGAAAGACGAATCGGAATCTCGAAGAAGAACGTCGAGCCCTGGCCCGGACCGCGGCTGGTGGCCCGGACTCGGCCACTCAGGAGCATGGCTAGCTGATCCGCGATGAAAAGTCCGAGACCAAGCCCTTCACGCCGGATCTCGCGCGCCCGCTCCGGCCGGTAGAACTGTTCGAATATTCGGGACTGTTCCTGGTCGTCGAGGCCGATCCCGTGATCTTCAACCGCGATGACGATTCGATCGAGCTCGGGCCTGGCGGTCACGATTACAGGTGATGGCTCGGACGAGAATACCACCGCGTTGGAGATCAGGATCGAGATGATCTGGCCAGCCCGTCGCGCATCGGTCTCGACGTTGGGGAGACGATGGGCGATGCTCGCTCGAATGATGCGACCGGGGTATCGCCGAAGCGACTTCCGAATTGCCTCGCGGACGATCGGAGCAAGCTCGGTCTCGACTGGCTCCAGCACGATGAGGCGGGCCTCCAGGCGCGCCGCGTCGACGATCTCGCCGATCATCTTGTCAAGACGCTGGGTGGCTGCGATCGCGGCGGTGAGATCGCGCCGCGCCTCCTCCCAGTCCGGGCCATCAGGCAGGCTGTGGAGCACCGTCTGGGTGTAGCCGAGCATCAACGTAAGCGGTCCACGAAAGTCGTGAGAGATCAGTCGGAGCCAGTGTTCCCAGTGTTGCCCGAGTCGGGCAAGCCGGGAGTCGCGCTCGGCAAGCTCGGCTTCGAGACGAGCGATGCGTGATTCAAGGCGCCGCTGTTCTTCGAGAGGATCAGTCGGCATTCGGGAGAAGCTGCCAGGGGAGTGAGGACGTCATCGAGCTCACCACCGGGAGGATCGAACTGGAGAATTCGCTTCGTGAGTGGCTGCCGAGCCAGGATTCGAACCTGGAACAACAGATCCAAAGTCTGCTGTGTTACCGTTACACCACTCGGCAAAGATGGCGACGGTTAATTCTATCACGTCCGCGTTCGAATCGTCAACCGGCCAGGCTCTATCCTGACCGCTCGCATGCTTGCCGTTCGAGCCAACTTTCCGTTGGCATCTTGATTCCGTGTTTCCGCGCCGCCGCGGCGCCGGTCTCTCCGTTTCCAAAGCATGGGGCCCTGCGCGTTAGTCGGTCGGAAGGGCGTAGCGGAGGAAAAGGTGGTCGCTCGCGCGCTTCAGGCTCACCAATCGGGCCCACGTCGGAGATCCGGGGGCAAAGACTCGCCCGGCAACCAAGCCGGGGCGACCGTCGTCGTCCCTCCCCGCGATCTGGGGCGCCACGGTCAGGAAAAGCTCGTCGACGCGGCGCGCGGCGACAAAATCTCCGAAGAGCTTCGGTCCTCCTTCGACCAGGACGAGGCTGGAAGGGCGGACCGAGACAATGGCCGCCAACACCTCGCTCGGCTGGATCGGGAACGTATCGGCGACTGCCCTCACGGTTACGGACGGAGGAATCGTGCGCTCCCGGATGCGATTTAGTCCGGGCTCCGTCGTCACGATCAGAGTCGAGATGGCATCGGATTGAAAGACCGGTAGATCGAGATCGAGCTCGCCGAGCGCGGTCACGATCACATTGAGGGGCTCGCCGGACTTTCCCACCGCGCGGCGCAGTTGGCGATACGATGCGCCGAGCTCAGAGAAGACGTATTCGGGGGTCCAGAGGTGATGTGGCACCGCGCGAAGGGTCCCGGCGCCGACCACGACCGCGTCGGCCACCGCGCGCAAGATCCCCATCACCATCCGGTCATGCCGATTGAATCCGCTTATCTCGCCCCCACCCGACTGCCCTGGTAGATTGAGCGAAACGACGCCGTCGAGGGTCGACACGAAATTGCTGATGACGTGTGGCCGGTCGGGGTGGCCGGACCGAACGCGAAAGTCACCGTACAGAGCCGCGAGGTCGGCCGGCACGTCAACCGGCGTGCCGTCGACTGCATCGTACAGCGATTCGAGGGGCGTCAGGTCGATCATTCCCGTGGTTCGCAAACTCTCAGAAACTCTACACGGAGCGCGGGATTCGAGTCATACTCTCCGCGCCAGAAGGTCGTGCGAGTCAGTGGCTCGGTCTCGCGGACACCACGCATCTGGGTGCAAAGGTGGGCTGCCTCCAGGTAAACCGCGACGCCGTGCGGTTCCAAGATCGCTTCAAGGGTGTCGGCGATCTGCCGACCGAGTCGTTCCTGAACTGTGAAGCGCTTGGCGAAAAGCCGGACCAATCTAGTCAGCTTGGAGATGCCGATGATGTGCTCGTGCGCGATGTACCCGACGTAAGCGCGCCCGTGAAACGGAAACGCGTGGTGCTCACAAAGGGCGAAGAATTGAATCGGCCCTTCGATGATCTGGCTGAGCCGACAGTCCGGGCCGCCACGGCACTCGGTCTCGAAGACGGTCAAGAGCTTCGGGTCGCCCTCGTACCCTTCGGTTACGTCGTAGAGCGCGCGCACGAAGCGCCGCGGAGTCTCTCTGGTAGCTGGCGTATTCAGGTCCATGCCGAAGGCGCCGAACATCTCGGCGACGTAACCTTCGAACTTCTTGAGCTGCTCGTCGGAGACCCGACGACGACGCAGCTCCATCGTCGTTCGAACCTGTTTGTCGTCAACGTCAAGATTGGACAATCTGGTGCTCCTTCGGGTGCGGGTCAAGATTATCGTAGCCGTCTTTCCGGGGAATCGCAAGATTATCGCGTACCGACGCGACACTGCCCCCGGCTTCAGTCCATGACCAGTCCACCGTCAACCGAGAGGATCTGACCGGTGATGAACCGTGCCCGGTCCGAGGCGAGGAAGGCCACGGCATCGGCGACGTCGTCGGGCTGACCCACGTCACGCAGCGGGGTGATCGAGGCATACTTCTCTGCAACGGCAGGCGGCATGGGTTGGGGCTTCGAGGCGATGATTCCGGGGGCAACCGCGTTCACCCGAACCGCGGGAGCGAGATCCAGCGCCAGGATTCGGGTGAGCATGACGATCCCGGCTTTCGACGCGGCGTACGGAGCTGAGACCGCGAATCCGGGGCGAGGGCTCAGTCCTCCTCCCGAGGCGAGATTGACGATGCATCCGTGGCCACTCGCACGCAGTGGACCTGCCGACGCCTGACACAGAAAGAAGACGGCGCGGAGGTTCACGGCCAGCGTTTTCTCCCAGAGCGCGGGCGTCACCGCGCCAAATGGCGTAGAGGAGTAGACCCCGGCGTTGTTCACGAGGAGATCGAGTCGGTGGAACGCGGCCAGCGTCTGGTCGACCAGCCTCCCGACTTGATCGAGGTCGGTCAGGTCGGCGACCAGGGGGATTGCCTCCACGCCGGCGCGGCCGAGCTGATCGACCGTCTGGACGAGCGTGTCGCGCGACCGATTCGCGTGAAGCGCCAGCCGCATCCCGGATTCCGCGAGCTTCCACGCGATCGCGCGCCCAATTCCCCGTCCTGCACCGGTGACGAGCGCGACTGCGCCCGTCGGATCGTGTCTTGGAGGGCTCACTCTCATAACACCTACCTGACGCCGTCGCCGATCGCGTGTCGAGAGGTGCACCATGCGTACCCTCGCGCCGTCATATGGTACAATGGCCAGCGTCGCGCCGCCGGTAATCCTCCGCGCGTGAGGTGCAGCCTGCTCCGATGAGCGTCCTCGTATCCGAGCGGTCCACGCGTTTCACCGAATCGGTCATTCGCGAGATGACCCGCCTCTGCCTCCTTTACCAGGGGGAGCGTGGGATCAATCTCGCCCAGGGCTTTCCCGATTTCCCATCCCCCGCGGCCGTCAAAGATGCCGCGTGCGCAGCGATTCAGAACGACGTGAATCAGTACGCGATTACCTGGGGCTCCAAGCCGTTTCGCGACGCCGTCGCGGCCAAGACGCGACGGTTCTACGGCGTTGAGCTAGATCCCGAGCGTGAGATCACGGTTTGCTGTGGGGCGACCGAGACGATGCTGTCCGTGCTTCTCGCGGTGGTGAACCCGGGCGATGAGATCATCGTCATCGCGCCCTACTACGAGAATTACTGGCCGGATTCGGTGTTGGCGGGAGCGACCCCCCGATTCGTTAGTCTTCACGGGCCAAAAGCAACTTTGGATCTCGACGAGCTACGCGCGGCGTTTAACGCGAAGACCAAGGCGATTATCGTGAACACGCCAAACAACCCCTCCGGAAAGGTTTTCAGTCGCGCGGAGATGGAGGCGATCGCCAGCTTGTGCCAGGAGTTCGACTGCCTGGCGATCACCGATGAGATCTACGAGCACCTCGTCTACGAGGGAGAGCACACGTCCATGCTGGGTTTGCCCGGCATGCGCGAGCGCACGATTGCGATCAGCGGATTATCCAAGAGCTACAGCGTGACCGGGTGGCGGGTCGGCTACGCGATGGCCGCGCCCCCGCTGACCGACGCGATTCGAAAAGTCCACGATTTCGTGACAGTCGGCGCCCCGGCCCCGCTCCAGGCGGCCGGGGTCGTCGCGCTCGGGCTTCCCGATAACTATTACGTCGAGTTACTCGCGGCGTACCGTGAACGGCGCTCGTTCCTCGTGGAGAATCTTCGACGGCTAGGATTCGGCTGCGAGGCCCCGGCCGGCGCGTATTACGTGATGTGCGACTTCGACCGGTTCGGCTTCGATGACGACACCGCGTTCGCGCGTTACCTTGTGAAGGAGGTCGGCGTCGCGGTAGTTCCTGGTAGCAGCTTTTACCCGGATCCCGCGCTCGGTCGAACAAAAGTGCGATTCTCGTTCTGCAAGAAGCTGACGACGCTGGAGCGAGCCGTCGAGCTGCTCGAGCGCTTGCGGGCGTAGGGGCGAACCGGACGGTTCGCGGTGGGGCCGGTCGTCGACGGAGTCTGATTCGGGCGTATACTTCATGCTAGAGGCAGGTGCCGATTACCCATGAGGCCGAGCTCCCCGGCGATGACGAGCAGCACAACCATCGAGGTCGAGCAGCTCCCGCTCCACTACGTCACTACCGTGGGCGCGGGCCAGCCGGTGGTGCTTCTGCACGGCTGGGGTGGCCAGATCGCAAGCTTTGGGCCGATTCCGGACATTCTCGGGAGCCGGTTTCGAGTCGTGGCCGTCGATCTGCCGGGGTTTGGCGCGACGCCCCTCCCTTCCAGTCCCTGGGGAACGCTTGACTACGCTGATTTCATGGTATCGTTCCTGCGGCAATCCGAACTGGCGCCGTGTACGCTGGTCGGCCATTCGTTCGGGGGCAAGGTCAGCCTCGCGCTTGCCGCTCGGAACCCGGAGCTGGTGAGCAAGCTGATTCTGGTGGATAGCGCCGGCATCCGCCCGCCGCGTGGGCCCGGCTACTACGCGAGAGTGGGCCTGGTCAAGGGAGCCCGACGGCTGCTGTCGCTGCCGGGCGCGGGGGCGATTAGGGAGCCGTCCCTGACCCGCCTTTATCGAATGCTCGGATCGAGCGATTACAACGCGGCGGTCAACCCGATCCTTCGCGCGACGTTTGTCCGAGTCGTGAACGAGGATCTTCGCCACTTACTTCCGTCGATCAAGGCACCAACCCTGCTGATCTGGGGCGATCGGGATCGCGACACGCCCCTTGCGGACGGACGGTTGATGGAGCGTTTGATTCCAGACGCCGGCCTCGTCGTGTTCGAGGGGGCCGGCCACTTCGCCTATCTCGACCGAATCGATCAGTTCTGTCGAGTGGTGGCCCACTTCGTCGAGCATTGATGGCGGCACTCCTGGTCCTGGTTTCGGCGATCCTGGTGGTCGCGGCGTGGGGGCGCCCGGTCGCTCTGGATGGCCTTCGGGCGCTCCACGTTCTTCAGCTCGAAGAGTACCAGACGGCTCGATTCTGGCGTTGGCTGTCGACCCATCCGCCGGCGGCGCTGGACGCCCCCTTCGTGGCGACGCTGGCGGTGGCAACGGTTGCCGTTTGGCTCCTGCCGACCCCGATCTGGGTTATCGCGTGCGCGGTGGCCTTCCTGGTCGGGATTCGCCAGAGTCTTCGCTCGAAGGCCCCGGAGGCCAAGAAGCCGCTGGTGCTGACCGCTCGGGCGCGTCGCTTGCTGGCCGGCTGGGCCGTCTGCGAGGTTGCCGTCGCACTTCTGGCCTGGGCGGTCATCCGCGGCCCTCTGGGAAGCGCAGCGTCCGCTCCGGTCCCGTCCATCCTGTCCGCGGTTACCGTGGCCGGCGCGATGTGCTGGCCGCTCATGTCGCTCGGCAATCTGCTGGTGTACCCGGTCGAGGCGGGGTTTCGACGATACTACCTCTCGTCAGCGCGAGCCGTCCTTCGGAGGCATCGTCCGGTCGTCATCGGGGTGGCGGGCAGTTACGGCAAAACCAGCACGAAGTCAATCCTGGCTCAAATCCTGTCGACCCGATATCCGGCGCTGGCGACGCCGCGCAGTTTCAACACCCCGATGGGGCTTTGCCGGGTGATTCGGGAGCAGCTTCGGCCGGAGCACCGATATTTCGTCGCCGAGCTTGGCGCGTACCGTCGCGGCGAGGTCCGCCAGCTTTGCCGCCTGGTGATTCCGACCGTGGGGGTGTTGACCGCGGTTGGACCGGAGCACCTCGAACGGTTCGGCTCGATGGAAAACGTGGTGAAGGCCGAGTTCGAGCTGATCGAAGCCCTTCCCCCGGATGGGGTCGCGATCTTCAACGGCGAGGATCCGACCTGCCGTGAACTGGCAGCCAAAGCGCGCTGTCGGTACGTTCTGGCTGGTGGCGATGCCGATGACCATCGAGCGATCTGGGCTGAGGACGTCGTTTTGACCAGCGCCGGCCTGGGCTTTATCCTGTGCCTCGCCGACGGGCGGCGCGCTCCGGTGAGCACCAGGCTTCTCGGCCGTCACAACGTGTCGAACATCCTGGTGGCCAGCGCCGCGGCGCTCGAGGCCGGCCTCGGTCTTGACGACGTGGCCGCCGCGATTCCGCGCCTGGAGCCGGTCGAGCATCGCCTTCAGCTAGTTCCGAACGAAAACGGCGTCGTGGTGATCGACGATACCTACAACTCGAATCCCCGGGGCGCGGCGACGGCGCTGGAAACGCTGGCCGCGTTCCAGGGAGGGCGTCGGTACCTGGTTACCCCGGGAATGATCGAGCTTGCCGACCTTCAGGACGCGGCGCACCGGGAGTTTGGACGTCAGGCCGCGCGGGTGTGCGACGGAATCATCCTGATTGGTCCCAGGCAGACCCGCGCGATCGCCGAGGGGCTGGCCGAGGCGGGGTTCCCCGACCAGCGATTGATCGTTGCGCGGAGCCTGGACGAGGCAACCGTGCACCTCCGAGGACTACTTCAGCGCGGCGACGCCGTGCTCTTCGAGAACGACCTGCCCGATCAGTACAACGAGTGAGGAGACGGTGTGAGCAAGTTACGCGTTGGCGTCATCTACGGCAGCCGCTCGGTCGAGCATGAGGTATCGATCATCACCGCGCTGCAGGCGATGGACGCGATGGACCCCACACGATACGAGCCGGTTCCCCTCTACATCACCAAGCAGGGCGAATGGCTGACCGGCCCCGCGTTGCGTAAGCTGGAAACCTACAAGGCCGGCCCTGACGCGGTGAAGAGTCTGGTGAAGGCCTCGCTTCCGCCGGCTCCCAGTCAAGGTGTTCTCAGCGTGACCCAGCAGCGCGGTCGATTTCTTCCACTGTCGGGGGGTCTATCCGGCGCGTCGCGGATCTCGATCGACGTCGCGTTTCCCTGCGTCCACGGCACGTTCGGCGAGGACGGTACCCTGCAGGGGCTGTTCGAGCTCGCGAATCTACCCTACGTGGGCTCGGGCGTCCTGGCTTCCGCGGTTGGCATGGACAAGATCGTGATGAAGGCGGTTTTCCGAGCGTCCGGCCTGCCGGTCATCGACTGTTTGCCGCTCACTCGCGGTGCCTGGGAAGCCGGACCAGACGCGGTCGTCGACCGAGTCGAAAGTGAGGTCGGCTATCCCGCGTTCGTCAAACCGGCGAACCTGGGCTCGAGCGTTGGCATCTCGCGGGCGACCGATCGTGACTCGCTGCGCTCCGCGCTGGAGGTCGCGGCCCAATACGATACACGGCTTCTCGTCGAACGCGGGATCGAGAGCGCCGTCGACATCAACTGCTCGGTGCTCGGACACGGAGACGACCTCCGGGCGTCGGTGTGCGAGCAGCCGGTATCCTGGGAAGCTTTCCTGAGCTACGAAGACAAATACATCCGGGGCGGCAAATCGCAGGGCATGAAGGGCGCCAGCCGACGGATTCCCGCGCCGATCTCGCCCGGGTTGACGAGCAAGATCCAGGATCTGGCGAAGCGAGCGTTTCGCGCGGTCGACGCGGCTGGCGTCGCTCGAATTGACTTTCTCCTCGCCCCGAACGAGGAAGTCTACGTCAACGAGATCAACACGCTTCCCGGTTCGCTGTCGTTCTATCTCTGGGAAGCTACGGATCTTCCGTTCCCGCGACTGGTCGAGCGCTTGATCGAGATCGCACTCGCCCGTCACGCGGCTCAACAGAAGACCACCTACTCGTTCGATTCCGCTTTGCTCGCGAAGACGCTGGAGAGCAGCGGCAAGGGACGACGCTGAGCGTCACCAATCAGAAGCCGTAGATCTGACCGTACTTCTCGCCGAGATACCGCGTCAGGTAGACGGGGTTCGGCGCCTCGCCGGTTGCGCGCTCGATCAGCTCTCCCGGTCGGTACCGCCGTCCGTAGCGATGAATGCGATCCCGCAGCCAGGCCAGGATCGGTGCGAACTCTCCCCGGGAAATTCGCTCGTCGACGTCCGGGATCTCGCGACGGATCGTGGCCCATAGTTGGGCCGCGTAGAGGTTGCCCAGCGAATACGTCGGGAAGTACCCGAACAGGCCGGACGCCCAGTGAGTGTCCTGCAGGACCCCCATCGCGTCGTTCGGGACGTCGATGCCGAGGTAATCCTTCGTCAAACGGTTCCAGAGGGATGGGAGGTCGTCGACGTCGACCTCGCCAGCGATGATCCGCCGTTCGATCTCGAAGCGAAGGATGATGTGCAGGTTGTACGTGATCTCGTCAGCCTCGACTCGAATCAGCGAGCGCTCGACCTGATTCACGGCCCCAAACATATCTTCGGGTGTAACGTTGGCGACCTGGGCCGGGAAGAGCGTCTTTAGCTCGGGAAGGGCGAAGCGCCAGAACGCGATGCTGCGGCCAATCAGGTTTTCCCAGAGTCGCGATTGCGATTCGTGGATGCCGAGCGAGGCGCACTCGCCAAGGCCCGTCCGTGCCAGATCGATCGGAATTCCCTGATCGTACAGGCCGTGCCCGCCCTCGTGGATTGTCGCGTAGAAGGCGACCGCCAGATCGTGCTCGTCGTAACGGGTGGTGATCCGCACGTCGGTTGGGCCGAAGCTCGTCGTGAACGGGTGGGCAGACACGTCTTCGCGACCGGCCTCGAAGTCGAATCCCATCCGCCGAAGAACACGCTCGCCGAAGGTGGCCTGCTTCGCACGATCGAACGTCTGGGTGAGCGGCGCTCGACTGGGCCGACGCGGCGACCGATCGATGCGTTCGAGCAGCGAGACTGTTTGTCGGCGCAAATCGTCGAACAACGGGATGAGCTGAGCGCAGGTCGCCCCCGGCTCGTACTCGTCGAGGAGCGCATCGTAAGGGTGTTCGGCGAAGCCGACGCACCGGGCTTCCTGGCGCTTGAGCTCGACGATCTTTCGGAGATCGGGCGCGAAGATGTCCCACCGCGACTCGGATCGTGCTCGATGCCACGATTCAACACCTTCGGTCGTCGCGATGGCGAGATCCTTGACCAGGGAATCCGGCAGCTTGGTCGCACGGTCGAAATCGCGACGGATGACTCTCAAAAAAGCGCGGTCGAGCTCGGCGAGCTCTTTCTGTGCGCTGGCGTTCTCCAGCGAGGTCAGCAATTGGCCGACTTTCGGGTCGACGAGTCGCTCGTGGATAATTCCGTGGAGCGCGGCCTTCTGAGTCGCGCGAAAATGAGCTCCCTTCGGAGGCATCATCGTCTCCTGATCCCAGCCGAGCACGGCAGCGGCCTGTCCCAGGTCGACAATCTCCGCCACGCGACGACGCAGCTCGGCAAGTTGGTCGTTCGTCTTCGCTGACACTGACAAGGTGCCCTCTTCTGATAATGTTTTCGATTTACTCATACTCGCGGCGTAGTGAAAGGGTGAGAAGCCAGGGCGGACGCGCCTCCGCTGTTGGCTATCCAAAGTATATCACGTGGTCTTACCACGAGATTTCAACTTGACAGAGAATCGCCGCAGTCATTAGAATTGGCAGCCGTCAGCGCCCTTCGTCCCCAGGGTGCTGCTGCTCTCCAGGACTGGCACTGAGGCGAGTGGGGAGCCAACGAGTTGACCCGCGCATGAGTCGAGGGCAGCATGGAATTGGCACGTGGCCCCGTCGTCGCGACGCCACGGCGCCCGACAATGGTCGCCAGGGTTGCCGCGTCTTCGCGGCGTCAGAACCGTACCCGCACGAGTCACGCGGCTTTCGTCGTGGGCGGACTCGGGGCCGCGACTCTTGTCGGCGTCCTCGCGTTCACTGTCGGTCGGCCGACTGCTCCGGTTGGAACGCTGATCGCGCCGCTGTGCATCTTGACGCTCGCGATAACCGCGGTTGCCGTGTCGAGCATCGTGGTGGCCGGACAACCGGAGCAGCGCTCGCTCAATCTCCTTCATCGTAGCGCGTGTCGGATCCTGAATGGCGATACCCTCGGATTCGTTCCGCCCGCGGTCTCTTCCCCGTTTCAGACCCTCGCGAGCGATTTGACCAGCCTCGCGTCCGAGTTGGAGCATGTGCGCTCCGACCTCGATCGGACCGCTCGAGAGCTCCGCTTCGCTCTGCAAGGGCGTGAGCACCTCGTCAACACGCTGGCAATCGAAAACAAGCGGCTGCGGACCGAGGCATCGGTCGTTCACGAATTCGTCGAAACGGTAAACCGCCCACTTGATCGGGAGCAAGTCTGCCTTCAGCTCCTGAACGCCCTCGACGACGAGATCACTTATCGCGAGGCGCTGATCTATCTCGTAGACTCGGAAGCTGGCCAGCTGCGTCCCGCGGCGGTCTGCGATCGGGATCAGAATTATCGTCACGTCGGGCGGTACGTGCAGAGCTTGCCCAACGTCGCCGGCGAAGCGATCTCGGGACGTGGTCTGGCTGCCGTGGTGTTTCAGACCGGCAAGGCGATCATCGTGGCCGATGCGCGCACCGATGGGCGCTTCTCCGGCCTGCGAACCGAGCGTCGCAGCTACCTTGCCGTGCCCATCGAGGTAAAGTCGCGAACGATTGGCGTGTTACAGCTCGGAACGGGAGAGCCAAACGTCTACGACGACCACGATGAGCGCCGACTGTCGACCCTGGCACGCTACGCCGCCGTTTGGATCGAGAACGTTCGCCTGTTCGAGGAAGCGGCAAAGGTCGAGGCGCTGCGGAAAGTCGACCGCCTCAAGTCGGAGCTTCTCTCGACGGTTTCTCACGAGCTGCGAACGCCCCTGGCCTCCATCAAGGGATACGCGACCAGTCTGCTACGTACCGACGTCGAGTGGGACGACGAAACCCGGCGGGAGTTCCTCCAGATTATCGACGAGGAGAGCGATCGATTGACCGGCCTGATCGCGGACTTGCTGGAGATGTCGGAGATCGAGGCCGGGATGCTCCGCGTAGAAAAGGAACCGGTGCTCCTGCCGCGCCTGGTTCAGAAGGTAGTGAAGAAGCTGCGGCCGGCCGCCGGCGACCACGTCATTTCGTTCAGCTCGGGATCGGACGTGCCGGAGACGATGGGAGATCCGCGCCGCCTCGAGCAGGTTCTCCACAATCTCATCGTCAACGCGATTAAGTACTCGGCCAACGGAACGCCGATCTCGATCCGGGTGGAGCGGGTGAACCACGACGTTCAAGTATCGGTCAAGGATCAGGGGGTCGGAATCGCCCCCGACCACCTCGAACACGTCTTCGAGCGCTTCTATCGGGTCCATGGAGAGCTAACCCGGGAAACCGGGGGCTCGGGCCTGGGGCTACCAATCTGCCGGGGCCTCGTGGAGGCCCATGGTGGAAAGATTAGCGTCGAAAGCAAGCTGGGCGTCGGCAGTACGTTCTATTTCACAATTCCGATTGTCGAGGTCGTTCGGCAATCAGACGTTCAACCTTCGCCGTTAATCGCGGCCGGCAGCGTGCGTTGAGCCCGGTCGACCGACGCGGGGTTAACGAAGAGGGAAGACGACCAGGTCCCCGAAGGGGATCAAGCTCAGGTGCGGAGGGGAAATGCCCAAAGAAAAGATCTTGATCGTGGACGACGAGGCTCGAATTCTTCGGCTCGTGCGGAGCAATCTCGAACCGGTCGGTTACAAAGTGCTGACCGCGATGGACGGCGAGTCGGCGCTGACCGCGGCGGAGATGAACGATCCCGACCTGATCATCCTCGACTTGATGCTGCCCCGCCTTGACGGATTCGAAGTGTGCCGACGCTTACGCGAGTTCTCCACCGTCCCGATTATCATTCTGACGGCGAAGGGCGAAGAGGTCGACAAAGTCAAGGGATTGGAGCTGGGGGCAGATGACTACTTGACCAAGCCGTTCAGCGTCCAGGAGCTGCTCGCCCGGATCAAGGCGGTCCTTCGGCGGACCCGCGTGCCGCCCACCCAGAAGCTCGAACCTGTCTTCAATCTGGCCGGTTTTTCGGTGAACTTTGCCCAGCGGCGGGTAGTCTCGAACGGGGCGGATGTGAAGCTCAGTCCGACCGAATACAAGCTGCTGTACGAGCTCGTCACCAACGCCGGACGGGTCGTCTTGCACCAGGACTTGCTCGCGCGGGTTTGGGGACGAGAGTACCGGGACGAAACCGAGTACCTTCGGGTTTATATCCGTTACCTGAGGCAGAAGATCGAAGAGGATCCGTCTCGCCCGAAGCTGATCCTGACCGAGCCCGGCGTCGGCTACCGATTCGCCGCTCCCGCCGAGCCACCCGCGGCCGCGGTAGCCGCGCCATCCGCGACTTAGAGCAGCCGCGGGTTCCAAAAAGGAGACGCACGACCAACCAGTAGTACGGTAGCTTGTCCTCCGCCCGTCCCGGTGCCCGGAGCAGGGGCCACGGCGTTGCACGCGTGCCGCGCATCCGAGTCAGGCAGGACTGTCCCCATCGCTTCCCGGTCGGTTGAGGACGTATCTTTCAAGCGCGACGGCGACGCCGTCCTCGCTGACGCTGGGTACCGTCGCGATGGCTGCAAGGGCCAGCACGTCGGGATGGGCGTTGGCGACCGCGACGCCGAGTCCGGCGAAGCGGAGCATCTCCAGGTCGTTCCAGTCGTCGCCGATAGCGAGAGTTTGCTCCCGGGACACGCCGACTTCGCTCGCCAGCCAGGCAAGGGCGGAGCCTTTGTGTACGTCGGGGTGGCTGAACTCGGTCAGCAGCGGGTGCCCGGTCGTTACGTGAAGCGCGGGGCTGAAGACGCGCCGCATCTCCTCGACCAGGGCACGGGTCCGCTCGGGAGGGGCGTCGATCGCGAGGTGGGTCGGATCTCGGTCGACGTGGGCCACGAGATCCGGGACCTTCACCGCGTTGACCCGCTGAAGCGATTCGAAGTTGTAGGCGCCGGGCGCCATCTGCTCGACAAAAACTTGCTCGCCAACGTAAACGCGCGCGGTCAGGTCGCGTCGGCGTGCCTCCTGAATCACTGCCCGGGCCAGGTCGAGCGGAACTCCCCGCTCGTAAAGCGACCTTCGGGTGCCCGGATCGACCACCAGCGCGCCACCGTAACAGATGACCGGCGACGTGATCTTCAGATCGGAGACGAGGTGCTCCAGCAGGGGAAACATGCGGCCGCTGGCGAGAGTGACGATCGTTCCCTGATTCTGGGCACGCTCGATCGCCCGCCGCACGTTCGAGGAAACCGGCTTCCCCCGCTCCATTAGCGTGCCATCCACGTCGATCGCGACCAGCCGGTATTCTGCCAAACTCCCACACCTTCCTAACAAGCGGGCTGCCGCTTTTAATCGGGGTCTAATTCAAGGGGCGTAGCATGCACGTCGTGGAGGGATGAGAGCGCTGCCACGAGGCTGAGGCCAGCCCCGAAGGGCGAAATCGTCGCGAAAGGAGGTGTCGAGCCGCGCTCTCATCCCGGGGGTTCCACGGAATCGTTCCGCTCATTTCTCGTATCGAGCGCGTCGGCGCCCTACCTCCGACTACCCCTCGTCGTCCGCCTCTTCGAATTCTGCCTCGATGCCTTCCTTCAGCCTCTCCAACAATGACTCATCAGCCTGGCGGAGCTGGTTTTCGGCAAACCGGCTGAGAAAGTTCCAGATTCCGGCAAACCGGTACTCGCTTTCCAGGGTAAGGCGGGTCTGGTCGTTCTCTTCCGGTTCCAGCCGAGTGATGACTCGGATCATGCCGGTGGTCGCGTCGACCACCTCCTCTTCGATGCGCTCTTTCGGGAAGAGGGTATACTTGCGCCGCTGCTGGATCCGCTTTCCGTCGCGCTCCCATTCGTTGTCGCAGACGACGACGTTGTCGCGTCGCTCGACGACGATCTGAGACTTCAGGCTCGGGTTGATCCGCAGCCTGACCGGGCCACCGTATTCGGTCAGTATGTCGAAGACGTCGTCACGTGGAGCGTCGATGACGATACTTGCGTGGATGAGCACGGAAACCTCGCGAAGTTGGGACAGACTACCTCCATTGTAGGACGTCAGACTTTCAGACGCCAGTCATTGGTCTCGGTTGACACGGCCGCGAAGCACCCATTATAGTTCAGCCTGGATTTCCCGAAGGACAAAGGTTTACCGTGGTTAACCCTTTCGCGATCATCTGGCGCGGGATCGTCGACGTTTACGGCGAATTGTTCCCGATGGTCGGCATGAACTTGCTCTGGCTCCTGATCAGCATCCCACTGGTCGCGGTTATGACCCTGATCCTGGTTCTCTTTCGGGTGCCGGGAGAAGTCGCGTTCCCGATCGCCTTGCTGTTCGCGGTCATCGCGCCGAGCCCGGCTTCCGTCGGCATACACAACTACGCGAATCAGCTGGCCAAGGAAGAACGGGTCGAGTTCGATCTGTTCTGGGTGGGCTTGAAGACGCTGGGAAAGCGTAGCCTCGTCTTGCTCGGCATCGGAGTGCTCGGGACGATTCTCCTGGGGGTGAACCTGGCGTTTTACCTCAGCAGTAGCGTTCCCGCGCTCCATTACCTCGCGATACTCTGGTTCTACGTGCTCATCCTTTGGCTCATCATGCTGATGTATATGAACCCACTCCTGGTCGAGCAGCACACGAAGAGTTACAAGCTGATCCTGCGTAACAGCTTTATTCTGGCGCTGGACAACATCATCGCGAGTCTGCTCCTGTTCATCGTCGTGGTGGCCCTCAGCGTGGCGAGTATCGTCGTCACCTTGTTGATCGCGCTGGTCAGCGGATCTCTCGTCGCGGACGTTCAGACCCGTGCCGTCCTCGCCTATCTGGAGAAATACGAATCCCGGGCCGCCAGGCGCTCTCCCTGACGCCTGTTATCCGTGTGGTATAATCGTTAGTCGGACTTCAAATGAGTTTACTGGAGGCCGGGCGTCGACCGACGCCCGGCTTGAGGCTTATGACGAGTCTTTTACCGTCTTCGCTTCTCGCCTGACCGTGGGCTCCAGAGAAAGGATGGTCAAAGATGTCGGGACACAGTAAGTGGGCGCAAATCAAGCATCAGAAAGCCGGCAACGACGCGAAGCGCGGCCAGCTTTTCACCAAGCTCGGACGTGAGATCACGATCGCCGCCCGTGAGGGCGGGGCCGATGCCGAGTCGAACGTTCGCTTGCGCCTGGCAATCCAACGGGCCCGCGATGCCAACATGCCGGGAGAAAACATCGACCGCGCGATCAAGCGCGGGTCGGGAACCGGCGATGGCGCCGCGCTCGAGGAAGCGACCTACGAAGGGTACGGTCCGGGCGGAGCGGCCATGATGGTCGAGGTCGCGACCGACAACCGCAACCGGGCTGCCGCCGAAGTGCGTAACGCCTTCGCCCGGGCGGGTGGAAACATGGGCGAGAGCGGGTGCGTCGCTTGGATCTTCGAGCCGAGGGGCGTGATCGAAGTCGCGACGAACGGACACGATCCCGACGAGCTCGCTCTGCAGGCGATCGACGCCGGCGCGGAAGACGTGCAGACCGAAGGCGACGTCGTCGCGATTTACACGAGCCCGTCGAGTCTCGAGCCGGTTCGCAAGGCGCTCGCCGCCCAGAACGTGACGATCGCATCGGCCGAGTCGACGATGGTGCCGAAGACAACGGTTTCGACGGATGACGAGACGGCGCTCAAGGTTTTGCGGCTCGTCGATCGGCTCGAAGAGCTCGACGACGTGCAGAAGGTTTACACAAACCTGGAAATACCGGACGCCGTTCTGGAACAATACAGCAAGTGAGGGCGGCCTGATCTCGATGCGTCGGGTTCTTGGCGTCGATCCCGGGACCGCGCGCATGGGATACGCGGTGGTTCACCAGAGCGGCGAACGATTGCAGTTGCTGACCTGCGGCGCGCTCGAGACCGCGAGCTCGCTTCCGCTGCAAGATCGACTTGCGCTCCTCTACGACGGTCTGAAGGATCTCGTCGACGCGTGGCACCCGACCGAGCTGGCGATCGAAGATCTCTTCTTCAACCGAAACGTCCGAAGCGCGCTCTCGGTTGGTCAGGCGCGCGGAGTGGCCCTGCTCCTGGCAGCACACCGAGGGCTGACAGTGAGTAGTTACACGCCGCTCCAGGTCAAAGAGGCGGTGACCGGATTTGGGCGGGCGCGCAAAGAACAAATCCAGGAAATGGTGCGGGTGCTGCTCGATCTGACGTACGTCCCGCAGCCAGACGACGCTGCCGATGCCGCCGCGCTCGCGGTGTGCCACCTGAACAGCGCGGCCGGACGGGAAGCGATCCGGCAGCTCACCCGCGACGCCCGCTGATCGAGCCTCAACATCCGGGGGGAACGGTGATCGCTGGAATTCGGGGAACGCTGGAAGCGGTTGGCGTCGATTGGGCGGTGATCGACGTCAGCGGAGTTAGTTACCGAGTCTTCGCGCCGACGAGCACCTTGAATCGGCTCCCGTCGATCGGCCAGGGCGTTCGCCTCCTCACTCACCTCTATCTACGTGAAGACCAGGTATCGCTTTACGGATTCCTCTCGGCTGAAGAGCTTGCGATGTTCGAGCAATTGCTCGGCGTTTCCGGGGTCGGACCGAAGCTCGCCTTGACAATGCTGTCGGCGGCGTCGGCCGCGAATCTCCGACAGGCTATCGCGAGCGAAAACGTGGAGAATCTGACGGCGATCCCGGGCATCGGCCGAAAGCTGGCCGGCCGGTTGATCCTCGAGCTCCGCGGCAAGCTGACGACCCCCGATGGCGTCAAGCCACCAACCGAGCGTCCGGTCGACGCCGACGTCGCCGAGGCCCTGATTGGCCTGGGATACAGTCCGGTGGACGCCCAGGCAGCGATCAAGAGCCTGCCCACCGGCCGTTCGCTCGACCTCGAAGAGCGAATCCGCCTGGCGCTACAGTTCTTCGCCAAGCGTTAATGTGGACTCAAGGAACGCTCTCGTCGGGCCCGAAGAAGTCCTCGAATGACCTCGGCTGGGCAGGAGCCGCGCGGGGTCGCTCGTTGTAGAACAGCGGGTGGTCCTGGACGTCGGCCGCCGGCGGCGCTGTTTCGCGCTCTTGCTCGGCGCGGCGCGACGGGTTGCTGTATTCGACCCAGATCCGGGGCGCGTCCTGATCCTGGCCTCCGTGCGGCGTGTGCCGCTCGCGAACCGAGACGAGGACCGGCGCGTTGACGCTCTGGCCGACAATAACCGCCTGACCTTTAGAAAGCGCCGGTAACTCGTCGAGAACGTCGCGGCTGGCGCCCTCCACCGCGGCCGCGACGTTTGCCTGGTCGATCGGGTTGACGATACGCAGCATAAACTGCGTCATGCACTGCGAGAGGACGTCCTGGTCCAGCTTGCCCGGACGCTGACTGATCAGCCCGACGCCGACCCCGAACTTCCTGCCCTCGGCAAGGATCGTCCGCAGGATCTCGGCACTGACCACGCGCCCGGCGCTCTCACCCGACGGAGCGAAGTGGTGCGCTTCTTCCAGCAGAACGAAGGCTGGATAAGGCAGGAAAAGCTCGTCCCCGCGATGAACCCGGCCGC
Organism: Chloroflexota bacterium; assembly: GCA_021323915.1. Classification (GTDB taxonomy): domain Bacteria; phylum Chloroflexota; class UBA6077; order FW602-bin22; family CADDYW01; genus JAJPKB01. The sequence continues at coordinate 29,163 of JAJPKB010000256.1, forward strand.
GATCGGTGTCCTGGCGCGCCTGGTAGAGGCGCCGAAGCAGAACCGCGACCACCACCTGCTGCTCGCGCTGATCGACCTCGTCGAGCTGCAGCACCGTACACTGTCCCGGTTGGAAGAGCGCACGCAGGTCCAGGTGGCGCGTGTCGTCGAGAATCTGGGCGTTCCGGACGAGTTGCTCGATCCGCCATTCCAGGGCGCCGGCGCTGCTCCGAAAGTCGGTCGCGTCGTCCTCGTCCTTCTTCTGGGCCGCGAACTTCTGAACCTCGCGGATCAGATCGTCGGTCGTCCAGTGGTCGGCCAGTCCGGATTCCTGGCCCTTCCGACGGGACAGCGACCGGTGGGCGTGGCCGAGCACGTATTCCATCCGGTCGGTCATATCGATCAGATAGCGCAGATCGCCAAGCCGCAGGCTCGAGAACCGTACGCGGATATCCTTGGGACGGAGCACTCGGACGACCGGCTCGTACCCGTCCGAGGCCCGAAATGCGGGATGGCGCGCCATCTCGGCCAGGGTATCGTATTCGGCGTGGGGATCGACGATCAAGACGCAGGCGCGATTGTGCGGCTTCATCAGCTCTTCGATCAACACCGCCGCGAGGTAGCTCTTGCCGGCGCCGGTCGAGGCCACGATCGCGAGGTGGGTCGAGGTGAAATCACGCGCGGCCAGGACGATCGGGACGGCGTCGATTCCCCGGCTGAGCAGCGAGCCGACGTGCGCCGCGCCGACTTCACCCGGCGACCGCTTGTTCAGGATAGATGCGAGCTGCCGATCGGTCGCAAGGTAGATCGACCAGCCGACCCGCGGCGAGATCCGCGGGTTCACGAAGGTGCCGAGGTGCTCGTCGAAGAAGCCGAGGGTTCGAACGCTGATCTCGAACAGCTCGGCGTCGCCCTGGTAGCCGAACAGGTCAGCCATCGATCGCGGCGCGACCGCCGGATCTGCCATGAACTCGTCCGGATACAGACGGACCGGTTGCCGTCCGACGATCCGTCCGTAGATTGGACGACGTTCGAGATCGTCTGGTGCGACGTAATAGACGAACTCTCCTGCCTTCAAGGTCTGGTCGACGTCGGGACTGATGAAGACGTATTCGAGGGGAGTCTCGCCCGGCCCTTTGGCCGTGCCGATAGGACTGGCTTCGTTCATACTTCGTCTCACTTCCCCGATCCCAACAAACAGGGGTCGACCGCGCTTGGTTTTTCCCGACACCCGTCGGAGCTTGGCTATCTCGTTTGGACGGCGGCGCGCCAGCGGATGTTCTGCCGGGCGACTTCGAGGCGCCGGTGCTCCTCGGGAAAGCTAGCGGCCAGCCGATCGATAACGCCACAGAGCAAGTCCGGCAAAGAGGGAAACGGTCGCGCGAGCAGTCGAGGGAAATAGGACAGGCGCAGTCCACGCTCACCGCGGTGGAACGCGATCACCCGATCGTCGGGGAGAGCGTGTACCTCGGCGTCGACGCTTGCCGCCAAACGAGGCGTGGCCTGATCGTAGATCGGTTGGCCGTCGAGGCGGGTCGCCGACCCGACGATCGCCACGCCGACGAGGGTCGCGGTTTCCGCGAGGTAATCCGGACTGAACACCGGTAGCTCCCCCGGCGTGCTCAGCCGCGGTCCCATCGTGCCGAACTCCGGATTGACGAGCTCGGTGGTGTAGATGATCCCGATCAGCGATTCGGTCTCGTCGATCGGAATCTCCACGAACTGGCCGAAGGCGTGATCCGACGCCGTCGGAGGATGGGCGATCTCCGCCGGCCCGTACACCTGGACGACGTAGTCAGAGTGATCGCGCGACGCGACGACTCGACCAATCTCCATCTCCATCCCCACCCCACGCGCTTGAGCTCAGACGCGGCGACGACGCTTGCTCGCCGCCTTGGGAACGATCTGAAGGGCGATTCCCTGCCGGCCGGCGAAATCGTGCAGGATACGGTAGAAGCGCTCTCGATCGTGGATGCCCAGCACCGCGCAGGCGTCCGCGGTCTCGATGCAGTATGGATAGCCATTTCCGACGATCACCTCGGCTCGGACGACGTCGACGACGTAATCGAGCAAACCATCCCGAACGATCCAGCGGGGCACGTCGAGGCGGGCCGGCGGCATGAGCCCGTTTGTCTTCAGGTAGACGAAGCAGATCTCATGCGAATAGTCGAGGAGCAGCTCGCCGTTGGGCATGGCGGACAATCGTCGGGCGTCCTCGCGGAGCGCAGGCGTCTCGCCCGCTTCCGTCCGGTTCCCCCGGGCGGGCGAGACGCCCGCGCTCCCGGGTCGGGCACCCCCAAACGAAGCGAGGTGGTATCGATCCAGGACGTCTCCGCGGGCGCACACCAGGGCGCGTGTTCGATCGCCCCAGCCCATGCGTTGGGCGAGGAGTCGACTGTCGGGCACCCGCTGGGGGCGTGGCAGATTGCCGATCACCGCGAGGAGCGTCGTCACGTCCTTGGCGAGCGAGGTATCGATGAACCCGACCAGGGGGATTCTCGTCTCCTCAGACGCCCGGACGAGACGACAGATCGCCTGGATGTAGTGGTCTCCAACATCCTGCAGGACGCCCGCCGCGAAGCTCACCACCAGGCTGCCGTCGAAAAACGCGACCGGTGGACGCTCGTCCCATCCCCGCTCCGCGAGCAGGATCATCCGCTCGATCAAGGCGGTTACCTCAAACTCGAAGCGGCGAAGCGCGAGATTTTGATCGGCGCTGCCGAATCCATCTCCAGCCTCGCCGGTCAGCTCGTCCGGGTGAATCACCTCGAACCGAACGTCCTTGACGTAGGCGCGGTCTTCCCGATGCGGGTTCTCGAACCAGGCGACCTGAACCGCCGCGACCGGTAGCGAATAGTCCTTGGTGGGCTTGATCTCGCTGCCATCCACCGCGACGGTCGTGACGTTGGCGATTCGGTCGAGCGCCCATTGTCGGGCGGCACGGTGATTGTCGAGCCGTCCGTCGAACGGGATGAAGAAGCCGGTGCGCTCCTGCCATTCTTCGCTTGGCGTCGCACCAGGGTGGGAGACGTCGGCGACCAGCGATTCGAGCTCGTCGGCGTCGAGCCGATCGAGGCGAGCCAACGCCCGCTCGAACCGACGGAAGGCAGCCGACTCATTCTCGGCGAACGCGCGAAACCGATCTGCGCTCGCCTCGAGCTGCTGATTTACCCGAGCCGTATACAGCATGCTCAGCTCTGATCGAGCACGCGCGAGCGACCGTTCTCTCGGCCGATCCGAATCACGTGTCCGAACAATCCATCGAAGGTGTCGTCGTGGCTGATCACGACGAGCTGGTCGAAGCCCTGAAGACGCTGGACCTGATCGCCCAGATTCGCCCGTCGCTCCTGATCGAGGTGGGCGGTCGGCTCGTCCAGAAAGGCGATGCGGATGTTGCTCAAATCACGAAGGATCGCCAGGCGAACGGCCAGAGCGGCTGCCATCTGCTCGCCGCCGGAAAGCTGGGCGAAGCCGCGCGTCTCGCCTCCCCGTCGGGTGACGATCTCGTAGCTGGTCGTCCACTCCAGCTCGATGCCGGCTTGGTTCAGGATCTCGGCGTTGATCCGGGTGGCCATGCGGCTGATCCGGGCGAGGAGCTGACGCGTGATCTCCGGTCCGGCCGCGCGAATCGATTTACGGAGCGCGTCCGCGAGCTGGCGCTCGTCGTCGATCCGTTCGAGCTTGCGACGGTGCTCTTCCAGCTCCAGCTCGATCCGCCGCGCGTCCTCGATCTCGCGCTCCAGGTCCTCCTGCTTTTTTTCTTCCTCGGTGATGCGCCCCTGGGTAACTCCGATTGCGTGGTCCAATTCGCCAAGGCGCTGACGCGCTTGCTTCTGGGCGTCCTGGTCGTAGCTCGCGGCGGCGGAGTCGGCGACCTCACGGCAGCGTTCGGCCTCGCGCCGTGCTTCGGCCGCACTTGCCTCCGCGCTGGCGAGGGCGGTTTCGCGATCCGTCAACGTCGCGGCGAGCGGGGACGCGGCGACGAACTCGTCGTGGTCGGACCGGCACCGGTCGCGACTGCCGCGAAGCTCCTCGAGTCGACGGTCGAGATCCTGGAACGGCACGAGCGCCTGATCGGCGCTCGCCAGGCGTGCTGCCGCGCGTTCTTGCTCGGCGATCGCTTCCTGCCGCCTGGCGCGAAGCGGTCCTAGCTTCGTGGCTTCCCGATCCAGGTTGGAGGCGCGCTCGCGCGGGCTGTTCAGAGCGTTCAACGCCGTGACCGCGGCTGCCAGATCGGCGACGGCCGGCGTGAGGGCCTCGATCCGGGCCCGGGCTTCGCGTTGCTCCTGCTCCAGCGTCTGTTGATCCCGTCGCGCCTCGGCGACCCCGCTTCGGAGCTCGGACAGGCGAGAGACCTCCTGGGCCGCGCGCTGCGCCTCCTCGAGGAGACGCTGTGCCGCCAGCGCCGTTCTCTCTACCTCGGTGCGCTCGCTGGCGAGCCGCGCGGCGGCGCGGAGCTTTTCTCGGTCATCGTCCAGGCGGCCGAGGTCGTCGGCCAGGTCTTGCTCCAGGCGCGAACGCTCGGCGCGAAGCCGCGGCAACGCCGCGATTCGGTCCCGGGCATCGCGGGCCACGCTCAGCTTTCGCTCCAGAGTTTGGAGGCGATGGTTGAGTCGCTCGACCTCGATCTGCCAGCGTTCAATCTCGCCGTCGAAGTAGGTCTCCAGGGTCACGCCCGGGCGAAGGTTTCGACAGGCCTCGTGAAGGAACGGGCAGAGACCGCCCCCGACTTGTTCGCGTGTCGCTTTCGAGTGCCCCAGTTGGGCGCTCGCCGCGGCGCGACCATCGGAGACCTCCCGGTGGGCGGCTTCCACGCTGGCGAGCTCGGCCACGTCCGCTTCGAGCGCCGCGAGGGCGGCGATGTCACGGTCGAGCTCGGCCGCCCGTTTCTGCCCGGCCTCGACCCTCCGCTGGGTCTGGGCGATTGACTGGCGGAGCGCCCTGACCTCTCCTTCGGCGCGGTTGGCCTCGGCGAGCCTGGCGGCGGCATGATCGTTTCCAAGACGGCGGGCCGGAAGCTCGTCCGCGATGGAATGAAGGGCCAGCGCGTCGGCGACGGCCTTCTCGGACAGTTCCACGCGGCGTTGGGCCCGCTTCAGCTGATCCTCCAGAGTGGGCAGTCGCTTGCGAATCTGGTCGAATTCCGCCTTCGCGTCGCGCGCCAACTGGAGGCGGCGCTCCGCCGCCTCCTGCTCCGGGATCTTCCGGCGCAGCTCGGCCGCCTCGCTGGCCGCCTGCTCGGCGCGCTCGATCTCGTCGTCGAGACGGCCGACGCGGTCGGTCGCCGACTGCAACGCGCGCTCGGCCGCGTGGCGCAGGTCGACCAGCTCGTCCCGGCGTTTTTGATCCGCTTCGAGCAGCAGCAGCTTCTCGGTCACCTCCACGTACCGGTCGTGGCTTGCTCGGGTCCGCGCGCAAGTATTGGCGGCGGCGAGGGCGCGCTGACGCTCCGCCTCGGTTCGCTCGAGGATCGCGTTGGCGGTCCGCAGGCGCTCCGCGGCGAGATCAAGCGCGGCCCGCGCGGCTTGCCAGGCCTGCTCGGCTCGCCCCAGGTCTTCGATCTCTCGCGCGCACGCCGCCCGCTCGGCGACGTGCCGCTGGAGCTCTTTCACCAGGGCGAAGATTCGGTCGCGGACCTCTTCCCGCTGGGATTCCTTGGTGATTCGCGCCTGAGCGAGCGGCTCCAGCCCGGCGATCGCGATCTCGGCCTGGTGCTGCTCTTCGTCGAGGGCGCTTTCGAGCGCCGCGAGCTTGCGGTAAGCGTCCTCGTACTCCGCGACGCGAAGCAGTCGATCGAACTTCGAGCGTCGCTCCTGGGCGGCCTCGAGGAATACCGCGGTCAGGGTGCCCTGGGGCGGACCAACCGAGTCGAGAAACAACGACCGCAGGTCGACCTCCGCGTCGAGGCGAAGATGGGTGTGCAGCCAGCTTCGTACCTCGGCCTCGCCCCGGGCGACAGTTTGAGAGATATCCGGATCGAACACCTGCTGCGACGACGGCTTTCCGACTCGTCGGACGACCTCGTAGGTGCGACCGTCGAGGCGGGACTCGACGACGACGACGATCGTCCCGCTGGACTGGCCTTCGCGGACGAAATCCTCCTGCCGATAAGGAAGGTGCTGGAACAGGACGGAGCCGATGGCCTCGAGGACGGTCGACTTGCCGGCGCCGTTGGCCCCGCAGATCGCGTTGACGCCGGTCGTGAGCCGAATCACCTCGGCCGGGCTTCCGTAGGACTTGACGTTTTCCAGGCGAACTTCGCGAACGATCATCGTTCGATGCCCACCGGTCCTTCGACCGGCGGGATTACGCCGGCCAGACCATCGATCCGGTCCAGGGAATCACGGAGCGCCTCGAGAAGCCGCGGCCCGTCTTCGCCTCGCAGGGCGCGCTCTTTCAGATCGAGCGCGAGGGTGGCGAGCTGATTCGCGTAGGGCGCGTACCGCTCGTCGCTGGCGAGTCGATCCCGCAGCACGGAACGCTCGAGGAACGCGCGGTCGATCGGCTCGTCGTCGTCAGCGCCCTCGGTCGCGAAGTCCCGCGGGTCGTATTCTTCGCGGATCTGCACCACCAGCGGATCGAAGTTTTCGCGACAGGCATCCTCCAGCTGATTGATCGGAAGGGCCTCCTGGCCGAACCGAAGCCGGCCGCGCATGGTGACGAAGACGACCGGTCGCTGGTCTGCCAGCAGCCGCGCTCGCTCGCGCTCCAGCCGCTCGAAGCACCCTCGAAGCAATGCACGTGGGCTCTCGTACTGATCCACGTTGAGCTGAACGACCACAAACGGACGGCGCGGCACGTCGATCAGCCGAAAGGTCACCGGATGGGGCTGGCTGGTGTCGACCTCCACGTGCAGCAGGCCGCGATCCCAGGACCATTCGTTGAGCGCCCAGGTTTCGAGGCTTCCTCCGTTATAGGCGAGGTTCGAGGTGGTGAAGTGCTTGTGCAGGTGACCCAGGGCAAGGTAATCAACCGTGCCCCTCAGCGGCTCGATCGAATTGGCGGTCAGCTCGGCGTTGACGCGGGGGACGATGCCCTCGATGCCGGCGTGGAGCACCAGAATCGTGAACGCGCCGTCGTTGCCGAACTCCTCGAGGCGAGGCTGAAGCTCGCGCAGGACTCGCTCGGTGGACGCGCCCAGGTACCGCACGCCGACGATCCGGCAGCCACTCCACTCGACGTAGCTGCCGTGGTGCTTGCCGCGCTCGACCGGCCGAAGCCGGACGCCGTCCGGTCCGGTCAGCACGTCGAGGTGGGTAAGCAAACCCTGATCGGCGAAGCTGTCGAGCCAGCTTTTCGCCTCGCCGTAGCGGGTGCGGTCGTGGTTGCCCTGGATATCGACGATGGGCACGCCGGCCTCGCGCAGCATCGACAGGCCGGCGTGTGCCTGATCGAAGGTCACCGGGTTGATCGTGAATCGATTGAAGAGATCGCCTGCGCAGATCGCGAAGTCGGGCCGAGCGTTCGCGACGTACTCACAGGCGAAGAGCCAGGCGCGACCAAAATCGTTGAGGCGCTCCGGGCAGTCGTACTGCTGGGTGCCGAGATGAACGTCTCCAAAATGAACGAAGGAGCACCGCACGACCGAGCTCTCCATTGCCAACCGGTTAGAACGGACCTTTCGACTAGCGGTATTATAGCGCACTACCGTTCGACGGGTACCGACGAACGCCGCATCGGTGCGTTATAATTGGCGAAGAGTCAGGTCGAGCAGGGTATGCGGTTGACGAACAGACTGATATACGGGGCGGTGGAAGGCGGCGGCACCAAGTTCGTGTGCATGGTCGGAACCGGACCCGCCGACGTCGTGGACGAAGTCACGATACCGACGACCAGTCCCACCGAGACGATCGGCGCGGTCATCGAGTTCCTGGCCAGAAAGCGGTCGGGGGTTGAGCTCGCCGCGGTCGGCGTCGCGACCTTCGGGCCGATCGGGCTGGATCCCGAATCCGATACCTACGGCTGCGTTTTGAAGACGACCAAGGTGGAATGGTCCGGAGCCAGAATCCTTTCGCCAATCGGCCGTCGCCTCGGCGTTCCGATCGGCTGGGATACCGACGTGAACGGCGCCATTCTCGGGGAAGCGCGATGGGGCGCTGCCCGGGGCGTCGACCCTGCTCTGTACCTGACGATCGGCACCGGAATTGGCGGAGGCGCGCTGGTGAACGGCTCGACGATCCACGGCCTCCTTCACCCCGAGATGGGCCACGTCCCCGTCCCCGTGTTACCGGGCGACCCATTTCCGGGGATTTGCTCGTTCCACGGCCACTGTCTGGAAGGCGTGGCGTCGGGCCCGGCCCTCGCGGCGCGTCTAGGACGCCCGGTCGAGGAGATCCCGTCCGACGATCCGGCCTGGGATCTCGAGGCGCGCTATCTCGCGTACGGAATCAGCGGGCTGGTGCTGGCGCTTTCGCCAAAGCGGGTCGTCCTGGGTGGCGGAGTGATGAAGCAGGCGCGCCTGCTTCCGAAGGTGCGACGTGCCTTCGTCGACGTGCTCAACGGCTACGTCGACGTGCCGGACATCGTCGAGCACGTCGACGACTATCTGGTGCTATCGGCGCTCGACCAGCGCGCCGGTCTGTACGGCGCGCTGGTACTTGCCGAGCGAGCGCTGGCCGCCCCAAAGCGAGGTTTGTGATGCAGCTTCCAGTCGAAAGTCTACGGCGGGCCACCCTCGGATTGGGAATCGGAACGCTGGTCGTCGGGACCGTGCCGTGGATCGCGCCGCGTCCGTTTGCCCGGGCGTTCGGCCTGTCGACGGGCGAAAGCACGGTGACCGACCTGTTGATCCGCTCGGTGAGCGCGCGCGACGCGATTAGCGGAATCGGGATTCTCTCCGCGACGATCCATGGCGGTCGCGTCGCTCCCTGGATCCTCGCCCGGGCGCTGAGCGACGGGACAGACACCCTGGCGGTCGGCATCGCCTGGAAGTCCGGGGCTCGAAGCTCGGGTTTAGCCGCCCTGGGTGGAATCGCGCTGGCGGCGACCATCCTCGACGTGGCGCTCTACCTTGCCCACAAACAGTTAGCGCGTCGCCCTCTTCCGGGCTGATCGGCCGAGTCGGTCAGAACATCCGCGATCAACCGGTGATGACGGTCGGCGCCGGCAAGGCAATCGACGCGGCGGGCCGTCCGTGGACCTGGAAGGTGACCGGCTGGTAGCTACCGAGGTCGTCGTGGCTGAGAATCTCGTAGCGATAGCCCTGCTCGGTCAGGAATAGCTGGCGCTTGGCCGCGAACTCCTGGTCCTTGGTATCTCGGGTGACCAGGGTGTAGAAGTGGGCCAGCAAGCCGTTTCGCTTCGGTCGGAGGATCCGACCGAGCCGCTGGGCTTCCTCCTGCCGCGAGCCGTAGGTGCCGGACACCTGGATCGCGACGTTGGCGTCGGGCAGATCGATCGCGAAGTTCGCGACTTTCGAGACGATCAGACGGGTGATCTCCCCGGTTCGGAACTTCTCATAGAGCGCCTCGCGGTCGCGAACCGGCGTCTTGCCGGTGATGATCGGCGCGTCGAGCACCTCTTTGATCGCCGTCAACTGGTCGAGGTATTGCCCGATCACGAGGATCTGATCGTCCGGGTGCTTGTCGAGAATGACGCGCATGGCCTCCAGCTTCAGCGGGTTCTCCGCCGCGACTCGGAATTTGTCTTTTTCCTCGCTCATGGCGTAGGCCATCCGGTGCTCGCCGGGAAGCGGCAGACGCACCTCGTGGCACTCCGCGGTCGCGATCCATCCCTGCTGCTCGAGATCCTTCCAGGGGACGTCGTATTTCTTCGGCCCGATCAAGGAGAAGACGTCCTCTTCGCGGCCGTCCTCGCGGACGAGCGTCGCGGTGAGCCCGAGTCGGCGGCGCGCCTGGATCTCCGCGGTGATGCGAAAGACCGGCGCCGGGAGAAGGTGCACCTCGTCGTAGATGATCAGCCCCCAGTCGCGCTCGTCGAAGAGGTGAAAGTGCGGAAACTCGGTATCCTTCGAAGACCGGTGAGTCAGAATCTGGTAGGTCGCGACGGTGACCGGCTTGATCTCCTTGCGCTGGCCGGTGTATTCCCCGATCGCGTCCCGGGGAATGCGCGTCTTGTCGACGATCTCCTCGATCCACTGGCGCGCGGCGACGGTGTTCGGAGTGAGAATGAGGGTCGCGCACTGAAGCTTATCCATGACCGCCAGGCCGACCACCGTCTTGCCGGCTCCGCAGGGCAGGACGATGACGCCACTGCCCCCGCGAACTCCGCCCGAGGCGTAGAACACGTCTACCGCCTCCACCTGATACGGCCGAAGCTGGAAGCGTTCTCCGTCCCCGGTCTCCGGTCGCAGCGCGACGTCGAGCGGCGCGCCATCAACGTAGCCGGCCAGGTCTTCAGCCGGAAAGCCGAATTGAACGAGCGCGTGCTTGATGTGCCCGCGCAGGGCGGGATCGATCACCAGGGTGTGCTCGTCGCGTTGCCCGGCGATGAAACCGACGAACCGCTTGTGATTGGCGATCTCGGCCAGGAGCGGCACGTCGTCCGAGATCAGGAGGAGATCGGCGCCCTCGCGTACCAGCTTGAGACGACCGTAGCGTCCGACGTAATCGTAGATGTCGGTCCGAATGTTCGCCGGGACGTCGTATTTCCCGAAGCGGGTAAGCGCCTCGACGATGTTCTCGGCGCTGAGACCGGTCGCGGCGGCGTTCCAGAGCGACAGCGGAGTGATCCGATAGGTGTGGATGTGCTCCGGACTCTTTTCTAGCTCGGCGAACCGCGCCAGCGCGTCGCGCGCCTCGGTGTAAAGCGGATTGTTCACTTCGAGCAGTACGGTCCGGTCGCTCTGCACAATGATCGGTCCGGTCGAGCTTCTCGCCACGCCACGTCCCTCGGTTGATAGAGCAGGAGACATGACATGATCGCGGAATCTCGACGCCCTGTCAAATCGGTTCCGGTGCGGCCTTGCCCCGCCAAAACCTCGTCTCGCTGGATAGATGCAGCGCAAGAGGATTGGTTCTAGAATCGGTTCGCACGGAGAATTGACCATCGGCTGAATCGGGTATGCTTTGACGTAGGAGTCGAGATATGCGCATCTTTCTTGCCGGCGCCGCCGGTGTCATCGGCCGATCGCTGGTGCCCATGCTCGTAGCGGTTGGCCACGAGGTTATCGGAACGACCCGTTCTCCCGCCAAGGTCGATCTCCTGGCGTCGCTGGGGGCGCGACCGGTGCTGGTGGACGTCTTCGACCGCGAGCGGCTGCTCGCGGTGCTCGCCGCGGAACGTCCCGATGCGGTGATCCATCAGCTGACCGATCTGAGCGCACGCGACCTGGCGGGAAATGCCCGCGTTCGCGTCGAGGGCACCCACAACCTGGTCGACGCCGCGCTGGCCGCGGACGTTCGCCGAGTGATCGTGCAAAGCATTGCTTTTGTCATGGTACCGGGCAGCGAGCCCGCGCGAGAAGACGAGCCGCTCGACCTCGACGCGCCCCATCCCCGCCGCCGAACCGTCGAAGGGGTGTACGCGCTCGAAAAGGCGGTTCGCGACGTGCCGGATGCGGTCGTGCTTCGCTACGGCACCCTTTACGGCCCGGGAACCTGGTACGCACGCGACGGCGCGATTGCCGAAAAGGTGCGGCGCGGTCAATTGACCGCGAACGACGGGATAACCTCGTTCGTTCACGTGAGCGACGCGGCTCGGGCCGCGCTTCTCGCCCTCACCTGGCCCACCGGGACGTTCAATATCGTGGACGACGAGCCCGCCCCGTCGAAGGAGTGGTTGCCGATGTATGCCGAGCTGCTTGGCGCGCCGCCGCCCCGGATCGAGTCCGGCCGTCGGCCGTGGGAACGCGGCGCAGCCAACGCTCGCGCGCGGCGCTTGCTGGGCTGGCAGCCGCTCTACGCTAGCTGGCGGGAGGGTTTCCGGACAGCGCTTGGCTGACGTCGACTCCGTAGTCGGTCAATGCCCGATCCGGGCTCACCAAGCCGGCCGAGACGTCTGCCTGAACCGACTCGGACGAGCGTTCTTGGGGATTACCGAGCCCCCCGCCTCCGGGCAGCTCGATCCAGAGCTCGGTCGATGGATCAGGATACACCGTTGCCTTGGGATTCGGACGCTCGACCGAGCCGTCGGCGTGTTTGAGAAAGTAGTCACCGGGCGCGCCGGGCAGGCCGCCACGCAAGCCACGCGCTGGAAAGCGGAGTCGGTCGAAAAACGGCGAAAACGAGTACGGCTGGTCAGTCCGCAAACCGGCGATGACCAGCCGATGGCCCAATCCGCCTCGAAAACGCCCCGGTCCGCCGGAATCGACGCGCAGTGATTTTTCCAGTACGACCAAGGGCGAGCGGTTCTCGACGATTTCCACCGGAGTGCCGGAAATGCCCGAGGGAAACGCCGTCGAAGTGAGGCCATCGAGGCCGGTCCGCGCGCCGGTTCCCCCGGCGTTGAAAAAGAGAAGGTTGAAGCGACTTCCATCCCGATTGAAGCCGTGAAACTGGGTGTTCCACAGGTTTGCCGATCCTTCCGCCATCATCCGGTCCGGGACGACGTCGGCCAGCGCGCCGAAGATCAGGGCCGGCAGAAAGTGGCCGAGGATGTGGCGGGCGGCGACCGGAGCCGGTCGTCGGCAGTTCAAGATGCAGCCTTCCGGGGCGCTCACGGTGAGCGAGCGAAAGCTTCCCTCATTGTTGGGCACGTCCGGCGCGAGAAGCGCCTTCAAAGCGAACGTAGCGTAGGCGTGGGTGTAGTTCATCACCACGTTAATGCCGCGAGGACTTTCCGGCGACGTGCCCGCGAAGTCCACGAGAACGCCGTCCCCTTTTACCTCGACCCGAACCTGGAGCCGGATCGGCTCCTCGTAGCCGTCGGTCATCGCCGCGTTCTCGTAGGAGCCATCGGGCAGATTGGCGATGGCTCGCCGCATCGCGCGGTCGGATCGATCGATGATCTCGTCGGCCAACGGCTCGATCGTCGACATGCCAAACTCGTCCATGAACTCGATCAGGCGGGCGGCTCCGACCTCGTTGGCGGCGGCCATCGAATGAAGCTCCGCGGTGACTTCGCTGGGCGCGCGGATGTTGTTCTGCAGGATTCGTAACAGCTCCTCGTTCGGCTTTCCCTCGACGAAGAGTCGGGTGATCGGAATGAATAGTCCCTCTTCGTACAGCTCGCGCGCGTCCGCCGAAAACACGCGACCGCCGATGTCGGCCACGTGACAGATGTTGCCAAAAAATGCGACGAGACGGCCCCGGTGAAAGGTCGGCGTGATGATAGTTATGTCTAGTAGATGCCCGGACGTCTTCCAGGGGTCGTTGGTGATCCAGACGTCGCCGGGACGAATCGAATCGGCCGGGAAGGCGTCCAGAAAATGACGAATGCAGTTCGCCATCGAGTTGATGTGACCGGGGGTGCCGGTCACCGCCTGGGCCAGCAAGTACCCACGGACATCGAACACGCAGGCGGAGAGATCTCCCGCCTCGGCGACCGGCGGTGAGAATGACGTGCGAATCAGGGCGGTCGCCTGCTCGTTGACGACCGAGATGAGTCGACTCCAGAAGACTTCCAGCGATAAAGGATCGACCGGATCGATCACCCGGGCCATGGCGCGCCCTCCAGGTCGACGACCACGTTGGCCCACTCGTCGATGTGAGCGCGTGCCCCGACGCCGACGACGATGGTCGACTCGCGTTCTTCGACGATCGCCGGCCCGTCGAAGCGAGCGCCGTTGCCGAGCAGGTAGCGATCGTACACCGGTACGGTCACGAAGGAATTTCGCTCGGGTAAATAAATCGGACGGCGGCCTTTAACGGCTGCCCCGGCGTCGCCGCGAGCGGCCACCCGAAACGGCTGCATAACCGGAGGCGGCCCGGAGACGTGGACGCGCCAGTTGAGCGCTTCGATCGGCACGCCCGGCGCAGCCCGCTTAAAGAGCCCGAGGTACGTGTCATCGAATTGGCGCCGAATGGCGTCGGCGCTCGCGGGCGTCAACTGGCCGGCCGGGATCGCCACCGAGATTTGGTGCGCCTGGCCCGCCAGGCGCATGTCGCAGGAGCGGGAGACCACGATTTCATCCGGGGCGATTCGCGCCTGGGCCAGGAGCGCTCGTCCGTCCGCTTCCATCTCGGCGTACAGTCGATCCACGTCCGCCCAGCTCAGGCGATCGAGTAATCCCACTCCACCACGGACGAAGTCGAAGGCGATCGGCGCCGCCAGAAAGCCGAGGCTGGAACCAACTCCGGCCGCGAAGGGCGCGATGATTCGACCGAGGCGGAGAATCCGCGCCACGTGAAAGGCGTGGACCGGCCCGGCGCCCCCGAACGCGAAGAGCGGAAACCGACGGACGTTCCGACCACGCTCCACCGTGTGGACGCGGGCGGCCGAGGCCATGCTTTCGTCGACGATCTGGTGAACCGCCCAGGCCGCCTCGGTGAGTGATAGGCCCAGGGGACTGGCTATCTGGGAGACCAGCGCTCGCTCCGCCGCGGCGACGTCGAGCGGCATGCGTCCGCCAAGGAAGAATCCCGGATCGAGATAGCCTAGAACGAGGTCGGCGTCGGTCACCGTGGGACGGTCACCGCCGAGCCCGTAACACGCGGGCCCGGGCGACGCCCCGGCGCTCTCCGGCCCGACCTTGATCAGATCAAATTGATCGACTCGGGCGATCGATCCGCCTCCCGCGCCGATCTCGATCATGTCGATCGCCGGCGCTTTGATCGGCAGACCGCTTCCCGGTTTGAAACGATAGCGGCGATCGACTTCAAACTCGTGACTGATGAACGGGTGACCGTTCTCGATCAAGCACGCCTTCGCGGTTGTGCCGCCCATATCGAACGAGAGCAAATTCGGTTGACCGGCGCGTCGACCGACCTCGGCGGCGGCCAGCGCGCCGGCGGCCGGCCCCGACTCGACGATCCGAATCGGGAAGCGCCGGGCGGTCTCGGCGGTCGCGATACCGCCGTTCGATAGCATGATCAAGAGGCGCCCCGCGAAGCCGGTCCGTCGTAGCTTGTCTTCGAGATCGTCGAGGTAATGATCCACGAGCGCCTGGACGTAGGCGTTCGCGGTGGTCGTCGAGGTTCGCTCGTACTCTCGGATCTCGCCCGCGACGTTAGACGAAAGCGAGATCCGCAGGTCCGGCAAACGCTCGCGAATCCGCCCGCCGGCCAGGCGCTCGTGGTCTGGATTCCGGAACGAGTGGAGAAATACGATCGCCAGGCTGTGAATCTCGCGCCGCTTCAGATCGTCCGCGACCGCGTCGACCTGGTCGAGATTCAGCGAACGATACACCTCGCCGTCGGCCAGGATTCGTTCGTCGACTTCGTAGCGGTCCTCGCGCGCGACCAGTGGCGTTGGTGGCTCGAGAAGGAGGTCGTACATGTCGAACCGATGCTCGCGGGCGATGTCGAGCACGTCTTTGAAGCCGCGAGTGGTGAGCAGGGCCGTCCGGGCTCCTCGGCGCTGGATGATCGCGTTGGTCACCAGAGTCGTGCCGTGAATCACGTTGCGCACGTCAGCGGCTGATACGCCGGAGGCGTCCAGACTCGCTTCGATCGCGCGAATCACCCCGACGGACGGATCGTCGGAGGTCGTCAACGTCTTGGCGACGTGGTACTCTCCGGTCGCATCGTCGACCAGAAGCACGTCGGTGAAGGTGCCGCCGACGTCGACGCCGATGCGGACGTTCATGGGCCGCTCGTTTGCCACGAGACTTCCTCGGATCAGTTTGAAGAGCCGTGCTATTCTAACGGGCCAGCGGCGATGAGGGCAATCGCGCGGTTACGATGGGCTGGAAGAACCCGGTCTCGTCGGGCATTCGCCAGCGGATCTCGTCGAAACCGTCGTCCCGCAGCACGCGGGTCAACTCGCCACGTTGGATCGCGCGGTATCGAGTCGCGCTGTGCCGCATAGTCCAGCCCCGCGCGGTGTGGCGAAGAATGAATAGCTCGACGCGGTAGGTCTGGCCGTGGGTTTCCCAATCCCATAACTGAAACACGATCCGTCGCCCGCTGGGACCGTCGAAGACGCGCGGCGGGTCCAGCCTGGGCCTTTCGACCAGCAGCCGGTCGTAGTCTCGGATGCTGGCGAGGAAGAGGCCGCCCGTGCGCAGCTTGGCACGGATCGCCCGAGCCGCACGGCCAAGGTCTTCGTCGGTCAGCAGATGCGGAAGGGCGTTGTCGCACGAGAGCACGACGTCGAATGATCCGGGAACGCTCGCGTCCAGCTCTCGAACGTCGGCCACCGTGAACTGGATCCGGATACCACGGCTTCGGGCTTCTCGGATCGCGCGCCGCACCGCCGACGGACTCAGGTCGGATCCATTCACCTGATAGCCGCGCTCGGCCAGGCCGATCGCCTGAGTCCCGATACCGCAGGTGCAGTCGAGAACCGACAGCGGCGGTCCTGTTAGCTCGGAACGGATGATTCGATCGAGCGCGTGTGCCTGCCGCTGGATCGACTGCTCCCAGTTGGCGAAGATCTGGTGGTAGTTGCTGGCAAGCTCGTCGTAGAACTGTCGAGTCATGGCGATGACGTCGGATTCGGACACGTGACGTCTCCCGGAGTGCCCGAGTCAGCTCGCGAGCCACGGCTGGGATCGAGGGGCGGTCCAGAGCAGCATCGAGTTACCTCCGAACGGTTGCCCGGATAAGCCCGGCCAACGACAAGGCGAAGAGCACGCCAATCGCGACCAGTAGAGGAACGTACCAGGTCGGGAGGGCGCGGTTGGCCGGTTCTGGCTGGACTCGCGTCGCATTGACCGGTCCAGGTGATTGGGCAGCCGCCCCCGATACGACGGTTGGCTGGACCTGCCCGGCGTCGCTCTGCTGAGCCTGCCGCGCGTTCGATTCCGCGGCTGCTCCGACCGCCCCGGCCGGCGGCGTGGCTGGGCGAGTGCTCGCCTGCGCGGCCAGCGAGACCGCCGGCGCGGCAGCTGGCGCAGGCACTGGAGCAGACGTCGGCGCAGCCGCAGATGCGCCAGCGGTGTGAGCCGGAGCCTGGGCGGCGACCGCGCGAAGAGGTGCGGCTGCGGCCGCGCTTGACGACGCGTCCGAACGCGCTGACAGGGCCCGGGTCTCGTCCGTTGGCCTGCTAGCGGAGGCCGCCGGCGCGCTGGCCGTCGGAAACACCAGTTGAATGGCCAGAACGGCGACGAACAGCGCCGCGAGGGCGCCCGTCGAGGCCCGAAGCCACACCAGCGACCACGAACGGCGCGGAGGCGGGGCCGGAATAGTGAACGCGCGAGGGACCGGCTGCAACGGCGCCTGGCGCACGAGCAGGACGGTGAGCCTCAGGCTTTCGAAGTCTCGACGACAGTCGCTGCAAGTGGCGAGGTGCGCCTGAATCGCCTGCCGCTGGTCGTCCGACAGATCGCCGTTCAGATAGTCCGATAGGAGGTCGTGGACGTGCTCCGCCCCGTCGATCGATACCGGCTCGCTCATCGTCGGTAGATTCCTGTGGCCACGTGCCGCCACCTGTTCGTGCCGAGTATTCGCTGCATCATGGACGGACTCACGGCTTCCAAAGTTCCGGATGGCCAACGAGATAGTCGCGCAACCGGCCGCGAGCCCGGCTCAACCGAGATTTGACGGTTCCCAGGTTGATCTGGAGCGCTGCGCCGATTTCGTCGTAGCTCAAACCGTGGATGTCGTACATAATCAAGACGGCGCGCTGGTCCAGCGGCAGCCGATCAAGTCCGGCCTGGATATGTTCGGCGAACTCGCGCCTCAGGGTGACTGCCTCGGGCAACTCGCCAGGATCTGGCGGATCGAATGCCGTGTCCTCGATCAGGTCGTCGAGAGACTGGCCGCGACGGTGCTGCCTGCTCCGGAGCACGTCATAGCTCGCGTTGGTGACGATTCGGAGAAGCCACGAACGGAACGAGCCTCCCTTGAACTGGTCGAGGTGTCGGTAGGCGGAAAAGAAGGCATCCTGAGTGACGTCCGCGGCGGTATCGCCATCGCCGACGAGGCGCAGAGCAACGTTGAAGGCGAGATCCTGGTAGGCGAGCACCAGCTGATTGAAGGCGAGGGTGTCGCCTGCCCGAGCCTTTGCGATGCGCTGATCGTCGTCGTTCCCGCCGAACGTCGCGGTGGACGCGGCAGGCTGCTGCCTTGACGTCACTTTTCCGGGTGCCCTATACTCTACGACAGTTGTGTATATAGGATGAAGGTTGTTCTCCACCGGTCCTGGTCACTCGTAGTGTAACAGGTGGGACCGGTGGTGGCTACTACACCAAGGGGGATATTCTCGTGAGAATCGGCGTCCTCACCGGGGGGGGCGACTGCCCGGGCTTGAATCCCGCGATCCGGGCCGTCGTTCGGCGTGCGGATCACTATGGTTACGAAGTACTCGGAATTCACAACGGCTGGGCCGGTTTGCTGGGCGAAGGAAGCATCGAGCCGTTGTCGGTTCGGGATGTCTCGGGCATCCTTCCCCTGGGCGGGACCGTGCTCGGCACTTCTCGGACGAATCCCTTCAAGAATCCCGATCACGTGCAGCAGGTTCACGCCAATTTCGAGCGGCATCGTCTGGACGCGTTGGTGGCGATCGGCGGGGACGACACCCTTGGCGTGGCGGCCAAGCTCTACGAACAGGGTGCGCGCGTCGTGGGGATTCCCAAGACGATGGACAACGACGTGAACGGAACCGATTACACCATCGGTTTCAACTCGGCGGTGACGATCGTCGCGGACGCCCTGGATAAGCTGCACACCACGGCGAGCTCGCACCATCGCGTGCTGGTCGTCGAGGTGATGGGACGGGATGCCGGCTGGGTCGCCGTCGTCGGAGGACTGGCCGGTGGCGCCGACTTCATTCTCATTCCGGAGCGGCCAACCAACGTCGAAACGGTGTGCAAGCACCTCCAGCGGCGCCGCGAGATGGGGAAGGACTTCAGCATCATCGTGGTATCCGAGGGCGCGGTCGTCCCAGACCTGCAAACCACCGACGAGAGCAGCACCGACCAGTTCGGGCATGTGCGGCTCGACCGTCGAAATATCGGCGAGCTGGTGGGCCGCGAGATCGAGCGTCGGACGGGCTTCGAGACGCGGGTGACCGTCCTTGGCCACCTCCAGCGCGGCGGCACGCCATCTCTCTTCGATCGTGTCCTGGCGACCCGCTATGGCGTGGCCGCCGTGGATTACGTCAACGAGGGGAAGTTCGGCTACATGCCGGCGCTTCGCGGGGTCGACATCGTGCCGTGCAAGCTCTCCGACGCGGTCTCGTCCAATCGTCGAGTTGACCTCAATCTCTACGAGCTCGCGCAGCTCTTCTACTGATCTTTCGTTCCAAGCGAACGATCCGCCGGTCCAGGTCGTCACTTGGCGCGAGTCCGGGCAGGAGCAGGGCGCGCTTCGCATAGACGAGCGCCTGCTCCGGACGTCGGATTTCATGCTCGTATAGCTTCGCAAGCTCGATGGCCGCCGTTGCCGCGCGATCGGACGTGTGACGCGATAGGGCGTCGAATAGCTGGATCGCCCGGTCGGTATCGTTCGCCTTTCGGGCGAGCGAGGCGAGTCGATAGAGAGCTTCCGCGCGCTCGCCGGAGGCCGCGCCGACGAGCGCCGACTCGTAGCACCGTCGTGCCCGATCCCCGTGGCCGGCGGCTTCGAGCAGTCGACCGACGCCAAGGAGGTCGCTGGGCGTTGTCTGGCGGTCAGCCGCATGATCGCCGAGCAGACGTCCCATGACCCCGGCCAGCCGCGCCAGGCTGACGATGTCCTGCCAGTTGTGGTCGAGAACCGGCTCGATGAGACCGCGGTTCTCCTCGCGAAGATAGGCGTAATATCGCGGCGGAATGTCATCTCCCGGAACGTCGCTCTCGCGAACGATTCCCAATACCCTCGCCTCCAGGGTGGTCAGGTTTCCTCGCCCGAGCCGCCGTCGCCAGATTTGACGGGCGGGATGGAGTAGATCGACGTGGCGCGACGGCAGCGGAGGATGAAGGCGATGCATCCGATAACGGCTCACCAGCATCGGAGCGTCAAATCGTTTGCCGTTAAACGTGAAGATGCGATCGAATCGTCCAAGGTAATCGGCGATGGCTTCGAGCATCGCTCGCTCGCCTCCTGGATCGGACAAAAAGAACTGCCTGACGGTGAAACCGTGCTCGTCGAGGTGGCCCAGACCGACCAGGATGACCAGGGTACCCGCCGTGAGGCCGAGTCCGGTCGTTTCCACGTCAAGGAAGGCGCTTGCCTCGCCGCCCGTTGCGCGATCGAGCACCGAGACGAGGGAGGAGGAAAAGGTCGCGAGTGCCGCGATGCCATCGTCGACCGCCGATCGCCGCTCGATGATCTCAAACGTCGACGGGCGCGGACCCGACGCTGCGATCTCCATGGATCAGTCGGATCAGCCGTGCCGAGGCGCCGCGGCAAGTAAGCCGCGCAAGAGATCGAGCGCGACCGCCTTCGCGCCGTCACCGTCGCCGGCAGGCGCGCCAATGCAGCTCGGACAACCGTCATCGCAAGGACAGGCGCGAACGACCTCGTAGGCGGCCTGAATCAACTGGTCGTGACTGTGGTACAGCTTCTCGGCGAAGCCGACGCCGCCCGGGATGGCATCGTACAGAAAGAGGGTTGGCGTGTCGGTATAGGGGCTTCGCGTCTCCGCGTAGATTCCGAGATCGCCTGGGCTGCACATCAGGAACAGGGGCGCGACCTGCGCCAGGACGTGGCCCACGCCGGCCAGGCCGTGCTCGACCTCGCTCGGGCTTCCCTCGGCGGCGCCGCGCGGGAGCGTTAGCCAGAAGGCGCTCGTGTGGAAGGTATCCTCGGGAAGCCGGATCTTGCCCCAGCCGACGTTCTCGTGAGTGTCGAGCTTGATCTTCTTGAAAATCGTCGCGAGGAAGGTGACGCTCACCTCGCCCCAGGATCGCTGCCCGTCGAATGCGAATCGGTCGAGGACCGCCAACCGAACGGCGAGCTCGGCATCGGTGTAATAGTCCGCCTCGACGGACCGGACGAACGCCTTTTTCTCCTCCCAATCGAGGCGCAGGACTTCGAACTGGCGCCCAGCATGGAGATAGATGGCCTCATCGTGCAGCATCGTCGACGCGCTCGGTCGGTCCATCTCGCCAATGACCCGCGTGTTGGTCGGATCGGTCACGTCGACGATGACTACGTTCTCGCTTGCCGCGCTTCGCAAGCTCACTTCCTGGGCCGGGAACGCCTCGGCCATCCAGTACCAGCAATCGGCCGATCGGTACAGGATGCGCTCTTCGCACAGCCTCGTCAGTAGCTCGTCGAGCGGCGCCGAGCCGAAACGATCGCCCTCGCGAAACGGAAGCTCGAACGCGGCGCACTTCACGTGACTCATCAGGATGAGTAAGTTGTCCGGGTTGATCAACCCGCTCTCGACGGGCGAGGAGAAGAAATAATCGGGATGACGGGCGACGAACTGATCGAGCGGGTTGCTCGAAGCGACCAGGATCGCCAGCGACGGCGAGTCCCGCCGTCCAACTCTGCCGACCTGTTGCCAGGTGCTCGCCACCGTGCCGGGATAGCCAACCATCACACAGGCGTCCAGGCTGCCCACGTCGATGCCCAGCTCCAGGGCGTTTGTGCTGATGACCCCGATGATGCTGCCATCGCGCAGCCCGCGCTCGATCGCCCGCCGCTCATTCGGAAGATAACCACCACGGTATCCATGGATCGCCTGTTCGGGAAGGTAGGCCCGGTGGGCATCTTCCCGCAGGTAGCGCAATAAGATCTCTACGCTCAATCGGCTCCGGGCGAAGACGATCGTGTGAATCCGGTTGGCGATCGTCTGCCCGGCGAGCCATCGGGCGGTATTGATCGACCCGGCGCGGATGCCGAGCGCCTGATTAACGACCGGGGGATTGTAAAAGATCAGGTGCTTTTCGCCGACCGGCGCACCGCTATCGACGATCGCCGTCGCCTCGTCTTCGATCAGCTTGCTGGCGAGATCCTCGGGGTTGGCGATGCTTGCCGAGGCGAGAATGAAGCGAGGCGAGGATCCGTAGTGAGCGCAGACCCGTTTGAGCCGTCGAATGACGTTGGCTACGTGTGACCCGAACACGCCACGGTAGACGTGCATCTCGTCGATCACGATGAATCGAAGGTTGGCGAACAGGCGATGCCACTGCGTATGGTTCGGCAGGATACCGGTGTGGAGCATATCCGGATTCGTGATGACGACGTGGCCTGCCTGCTTCACGACTCGGCGCGCGTTCGCGGGGGTATCTCCATCGTAGGTGTAGGTCTTGACGCCGACGTGCAGGCCGTCGACGATGCCCTGGAGCTCAGCCAGCTGATCCTGGGCCAGCGCTTTGGTGGGAAACAGATAGAGCGCACGGGACTCGAAATCGCTCAAGATGGCATTCAGAACCGGGAGGTTGTAGCAAAGCGTTTTTCCCGAGGCGGTCGGGGTGACGACAACGCAGTTTTCACCCCGGAGGATACGCTCGATCGCCTCCGCCTGATGGGTGTAGGGGCGTTCAATCCCGCGCTGCCCCATGGCGTTGACGATGCGCTCGTCCAACCCGGTCGGCCACTCGGCGAATCGCGCGGGCCGTGCTGGCAGGCGGTGTATCGATTGAATATTTCGCGCGTGTTCGCCCGTCTGGATCCACTCGACGAGCTGGGCGGCATTCATGGCGGGGATTGTACCGGGCGAACGCCTGGCATTGCAAGCCGGACGGCACGTTTATTGCGCACCGGAGCGAATTTTCAGACTATCGTCAGATCCCAGGAGGAAGAGATGGCTGATGAAGTCCGGGGCGAGAGCTTCGAAGGGCGAGAGCCGTATCGCCAGACGCCGCCAGAGCCGCGCGTCTACTGGTTGGGCGACCATGAACGGTTACCTGGCCAGGCCCCATCCCGGTCGGACGACGACATCCGTCGCGACGTGGAGACAGCCTTGTTTTATGACGACGCGGTTAGCTCGCTCGGAATCCAGGTATCCGTTCAGGGCGGTATCGTCACGTTGAACGGAACGGCTAGCTCGGACCTGGCAAAGCACCTGGCCGGGGAAGATGCCTGGAAGGTTGGCGGCGTTCGGGACGTGAAGAACGAGCTACAGGTACATGAATCGCCAACTCCCAGCCGCGCCGCTGGTCAGGACATGGTCTCGACGAAGCCACCGGCCGCGATCAACGGCGAGCCTCCGGCCGAGGATCTCGCGAAGCACAATCAGCCGTTGGCTAACCAACCCGGGCAGTCAATAGGACGCGACTGACCGGGGGGCCGAGCGTTCCAACGAGCGGGCGTGACACTCGGCGGTTAACCCGACAGGCAAAACGTTCGCGCTCGTTCGTCTGCCACTCTGAAAATGGCGCAGGGGAGCGGCCAGGGCGGTTGCCCCGGCCGCTCCCCTGCGCTCGCTTGACCGCCGGACGTAACTTAGCTCGTGACGCCTAGCCCGCGGCCGCCGATCCCGAGCCCGTCGTTCGTGGCCTCGAACGATAGCGGGTTCGCGCGGAACAGGACGCGCGAGACGATAAGGTCCTGCTGGTCCGTCCGGAGCGACCCGGACGAGTTCTCGTGTCCGGGATCGAGGAGGAAGATTCCCTCGGACACCAGAAGGTCGATCCAGGCGCCCGCGTCTTCGAACGACCCGTGAAGGACGTCGGAAACCGCGGACTGGAAGACCGTTCGCGAGACGGTGGGACGGTTCACCAGCATGCTCGCCAACCGTCGAATCAGGGTGTCGCGCAACGAGAGCAGCTCGATCACACGAGGCTCCTCGCGGTTGAGCCGCGCGACCGTGGTCGTTCCACCGGTTTTCAGGTTGGGAATCTGCTCGACGGTTAAGTATTCGCGCTCCTGAGCCAGGGCGATGGCGAGCTTCGCATCCTGGCGGGTCATCGCCATGGCCGGCAAGGCTCCGGGGCCAACCGTGCCAGCCATGCGGTTGAGAAGCTGAGACAACGCCATCCAGGCGAAGTGCGGGTGCCGATCCAGGAAATCGGCGAGTCGCACCACCGAAAACTCTCCCGCCCTGATCAGGCGGTCCTGATCGGATTCCCCGTCAGCACGATTCGGTTCTCCCCACGCCCCCGGCGTTTGCCGAAGGAGGGTCACCGTGATGCCTTCCTTACGAAAGTGTGGGACCTGATCTGCCTGGAGAAACCCGGCGTCGCTGAACCAGGTCAGCCAGTTCTTCGCCTGAACGTCGGATAGGCGAATCTGGGAGTCGTTGATCAACCGATCGACGACGACGCCGAACGCCAGGCCACGGCCTCCCTGGGGAACGATCTCGCCGACTCGGTTCCTGATCGTCCAGGCTCGCTCGACCATCGGATGCCGATGGTTGAGGTAGAAACGCCGCGCGATTCGCGTCGAGTCGGTTGGATCGTCGACGATTTCCTCGCGGATGACTGCCGTCTCTTTCGCATGGGAAAGCCAGGCTAGCTGCTCCTCGCGGGTCTGACCGAAGACCCCGGTCTCGTCAAGGAAGCCGAGAAAGCGAACGAAAGTAATGAAGGACCAGGAACGCGCCTGCAAGTAACGCGTGAGATGGATCGCGAGCGCCTCGAGACGGCTGACGTCGTTGCCGACCGGCGGGTCTCGGTCGTCGGCCGGGCCGGGGAAGCTATCCGCTTCCACGCTCTCTTCGGACCGAATCGAATCTGCGAGGCCAAGCATGTCGTCGATCCAGGCGACGTCGGTGGCGTTCCGAGCAAGAAGCTGATTCGTCGCGCCGTGGACTCCCCAAACGTAGACACGCTTTTGTCGCCGCAGGAGGGTCTCGAGAACCGTCAGATACCCTCCGTCGCCAGTGACCAGCACGTAGGTGTCGACGTCGTCGTACTCGTCGTCCTCGAGAACGTTGCGGATCGCGTCGCTGAGCTTGAGATCGGCGTTGTTTCGACCGGTGAGGTTGTAGTCGACTTGATAGCGAAGCTTGAGATACTCTTTGACTTGCCCGGCCGGCAGCCGCTCCCAATCTGCCACCGCGAGCGCGGCCTTGACCCAGCCGATTTCTTCGGCGGCGGATCGAATTTGAAGGGCCAGGGTTGCCGGCTCGATCCTTCGTCGAGCCAGCGGCTGGGCATCCGGAGGAAGCGATCGAACGAGGTCTTGAAGTGCAATGTACACGTTTTCGTGGTCGACGAAGATCGCGACGCGGTGCGTCTCTTCCGCGTCGCCGTTGCGCGACCGATACGGTAGGTGGTTGGCCGACCAGAGCAGCTCGTCGGTCTGAGCGTCGTTGAGGTCGAGCGCGCGGGCCAGATCGAGAACGAGGCGTCGCTCGGGTGTTCGATACTCTCCACGTTCGATCTGGGCGACCATGTCGGGCTCGACGCCGATGGCCTGGGCAAGTCCCGCCGCCGTTCGACCGGCACTCTTTCGCAAACGGGCCAGAGTATCCCCAAACTCCACGAAACTACCTCCAAACCAGTCAGACCTGATGCTAGCCCGTCACGAGTTCGCGGACACTATAGCATCGCTCCCTTGGGCTTGTCTATCGACGTTTCTCCTTCTTTCCCTCCGTCAGACAACAAGTTTCTTGCCAGCGCAAAAGCGCGCGCCCGCGCGGGGTATAATGATCTGGACGGCGCCGAGGGGGAGCGAACCCATTGCCCGCGTCGCCGATCGATGCGGCTGAGGTGGCAAACGTGTCCGAACTGTTGATGACTGAATCTCACCTCGGGGGCGTCCCGCTTCTTTTTCGCGGCAAGGTTCGGGATATCTACGATCTGGGCGATCGATTACTCCTCGTCGCCACCGATCGAATCTCCGCTTTCGACGTGGTATTACCCACTCCGATTCCCGACAAAGGAGTGGTGCTGACGCAGCTGAGCGCTTTCTGGTTCGGAAAGACCCGGTCGATTATTGCCAATCACTTGATCGGCGTAGCCGTCCGTGAATATCCGGAGCAGGTTCGCGAAGCCGTGGACGAGCTCGCGGGGCGGTCGATGCTTGTTTGGAAAACCCGACGCATCGACGTCGAATGCGTCGTCCGTGGCTACCTTGCCGGATCGGCGTGGGCTGAGTACCGGCGAAGCGGAACGGTCTGCGGACAGGAGCTTCCCCCGGGCCTGGCGTGGAACGCGCGGCTGCCTAACCCGATCTTCACGCCGGCGACGAAGGCGGCGAGCGGCCACGACGAGAATATCAGCGTGGAACGCATGGCCGACGTGGTAGGGTCCGAGCTCACCCAAAAGATCATCGAAGTGTCGCTCGCGCTGTACCGGTTCGCCCACGATTACGCGCGCAGCCGCGGGCTGATCCTTGCCGACACGAAGCTCGAGTTCGGAATCCTCGACGACCGTCTGATTCTGATCGACGAGCTGCTCACGCCCGACTCGTCTCGGTACTGGGATCTGGAGCTCTACGAGCCCGGGCGTGAGCAGCCCAGTTTCGACAAGCAATACGTTCGCGATTGGCTCGATGCGAGCGGCTGGAACCGAAAGCCTCCGGCGCCGGTCCTTCCACCCGACGTCGTCGAGCGCACCAGTCAGAAGTACCGCGACGCCTACCGGCGAATCGTCGGGACGTCACTTCCAGGGAGCGCGCCGTGAGACGCTGGATTGCTCGGGTTCGGGTCGTTCTGAAGCCTGCCGTCAACGACCCGCAGGGCTTGGCGATCAAAGGGGGGCTGCACCAGCTCGGGTTCGGAGGAGTCGCGAGCGTGCGGGCCGGTAAGTTCTTCGAGTTGAGGCTCGAAGCGGCCGACCGCCAGTCGGCGGAGGCGCTCGTCGACAACATGTGCCGACGCCTGCTGTCGAACCCGGTCATCGAGGACTTCACCTACGAAGTAGCGCCGGCGGAATCGGAGAGGTCGGACGCGATCGAAGCGGGAGCGGCATCCGATCCGTGCGCCTGAACGGGCTGTTGGGAGGGGCGATCGATTAGCCGAGCGTCCCCTTCGTGCTTGGTACCGCATCGCCGAGGCGCGCATCCAGGCGAGTCGCGGCGTCGAGGGCACGGGCGAAGGCCTTGTAGAGGGCCTCGGCGCGGTGATGGCCATTCTGACCGGCGAGAATCCGGGCGTGCAGGGTTAGCCTGGCCTCGACGGCAAACGAGACCAGCATGTGTCGGACCAGATCGGAATCGAGAGTACCGAGCATTGGCTCGGCGATCGGCGCGTCGATCTCGCCGTGCCCGCGACCGCTGACGTCGACGACGGCCAGGGCGAGCGCCTCGTCGAGCGGAGCGTACGCGTGGGCGATCCGGACGATGCCGCGTCGGTCGCCGAGCGCCTGATCGAACGCGCGACCGAGCAGGATGGCCACGTCCTCGGCGGTATGGTGCGAGTCGATGTGAAGGTCGCCATCGGCCGTTACATTCAGGTCAAACATGCCGTGCCGCGCGACGGCATCCCAGAGGTGATCGAGGAAGCCGACGCCGGTGTGGATCGTCGCGGCGCCGCTGCCATCGACGTCGACGTCGACCGCGATCCGGGTCTCGCGGGTTACGCGCTCGAGGTGGGCGCGACGAATCCGTTCGGTAGTCATTACGTCAAATCTCGAAGCGCCGCTAACAAGCGGTCGGTGTGCTCGGGGCGACCGACCGAGATGCGGAGGCTGTTCTCGAGACGGGGAGAGTCGTAGCGTCGAACCAGAATCGCGCTTTTTGCAAGCGCGGCCTGGACCTCGCCGGCGGACCGTCCGACGACGTCGCAAAGAATGAAATTGGCGTCGGACGGATGGGGAGTCAGAAAGCCGGTCGCGGCGAGGCCATCCCTGAGCCTTTCGCGCTCGGCCAGGATCAGCTTGACGTTCGCCTGGAGATACGGTAGGTCGTCGAGCGACGCGAGGCCGGCGACCTCCGCGGCCTGACCGACGCTGTACGGTGGCTTGAGGCTGAGGGCGACCGGCACAAGGGAGGCCGGGAAGATTCCGTAGCCGAGGCGCAGTCCCGCCAGACCTGCCCACTTGCTGAAGGTCCTCAGCACGATCAGGTTCTCGGCCCCGTCCCGCGCGAAGCCGACCGCGGACTGGCCACTGAACTCGAAGTACGCTTCGTCGACGACGACCAGGACGTCGAGGCCGAGGAGCCGCTCGATCGTCTCCTGCGGCGTGGCGTTGCCGGTCGGATTATTCGGCGAGGCGAGAAAGACGACTTTTGTCCGCCCGTCGATCGCCTGGATCAACGCCGGTTCATCCACCTCGAAACGTGGTCCCCGAGGAATGAGCCGGTAGTCCGCTCCCACCGCCTGCGCGGCCGTGGTGTAGTAACCGAAGGTTGGACCAGCGCTCAGAACCCGGTCGCCCGGTTCGACGAACAGGTGGAGAATCAGCTCGATCAGCTCATCCGAGCCGTTTCCGACGATGATCTGACTCGGCGGCACGTCGACGTAGGCTCCCAGCCGCGCGACCAATTCGCGATGAAGGGGATCGGGGTAGACGTGGAACCATTCATAGACCTTTAAGGCTTCTCTAACACGCGGAGAGCAGCCGTAGGGGTTCTCGTTCTGATCGAGCTTCACCACGTCGCCCGGCGCGACTCCGACGCTTCGGGCGAAGTCTTCGAGGGGCTGGGGCGCGGGATACGCCTCGAGGTGGCTCGCATCTCGGCGAAGAAGGTGATGAACGCCCGAGCGAATCTTTGCCATCGCTACGCGGAACACTCCCCCTGTCGTAAACGGATCGCCGCGGCGTGTCCTTCCAGACCCTCTATCTGCGCCAGGCTGACGGCGGCCGAACTGATCTTCGCGAAGACGCCGGCTGAGACGTCGAAGACGCTCGAGATCTTGACGAAGTCGAAGACGCTCAGCGGCGACGCGAACCTCGCGCTGCCGCCGGTGGGCATGACGTGACTTGGGCCGGCGGTATAGTCTCCGATCGCCTCGATCGAGCGCTCGCCCAAGAAGATGCCGCCCGCGTTTCGCAGCTTCGGGAGAGCCGTCCAGGCGTCGCGGATCATCAGACAAAGGTGCTCCGGAGCGAACGCGTTGGCAAGCTCAATCGCGACGTCGATCGAAGGGGCAACCACGGCGGCGCCGCGGGAACGGATCGACTCGGCGATGATCTCACGCCGCGGAAGCAGCGGATACTGTCGCTCGACTTCGTTCGCGGTGGCCTCGGCGACGCCGCGACAGTCGGTGATCAGCAGCGCGGTCGCCATGGGATCGTGTTCTGCCTGCGCCAGAAGATCCGCGGCGAGGGCAACTGGCGATGCGCTCTCGTCGGCGACGAGGAGGGTCTCGGTCGGCCCCGCGATCTGATCGATGCCGACCGCGCCGAACACCAGCCGCTTCGCGATGGCGACAAAGATGTTTCCGGGGCCGACCACCTTGTCGACCGAGGGCACCGTTTCGGTCCCGTGGGCAAGCGCGGCGATTGCCTGAGCGCCGCCGACGCGAAATACTCGG
This sequence comes from Chloroflexota bacterium, assembly GCA_021323915.1. Lineage (GTDB taxonomy): Bacteria > Chloroflexota > UBA6077 > FW602-bin22 > CADDYW01 > JAJPKB01. The sequence goes on from JAJPKB010000256.1 coordinate 58,380, forward strand.
TCGACGCCGGAGACGCGGGCCGCGGCAAGTACCGACGGGTGAGGCCAGCCCAGCGGACCGGGCGGAGAGCAGAGGATGACGGAGCTCACGCCGGCGACTCGCGCGGGGATCGCGGACATCAATACCGTCGAGGGGTACACCGCTCGTCCCCCCGGCGCGTAGACTCCGACGCGCTCGATCGGGCGGAAGGTCTGGCCAAAGACGCTGTCCTCGTCGAAATCGAACCAGCTTCGCGGCAGCGAACGCTCGTGAAACCGCTGAATGCGCTGGGCTGCCAGAGTCATGGCCTCGCGCACGTCATTCGGCAGCTCGTTCCACGCCTGATCGATCACGGCGGGCGGCACTTCCAGGGAACCCACGTCCTGACCGTCGAAGGCGAGGCCAAAATGGTGAAGCGCGACGTCACCGTGGGATCGGACCTCGGCGATGATTCGACTTACCGCTTCGTCGGCCGTCAGATCGGTGCCAAATACCTCGTGGATTCGATTTCGAACTGGTTCCGGTAGCTCGGCTTCTTCCGGGAGGTGACGGCGCAAAACCGTGGCCCGGGCAACCTGGGGATCGTCGACGATTCGCAGCAACATACCGCACATGCTAACACACGCGGAAGGCGGTGACTATCCCTATGGTATAATTTCGGCGTTCTCACCACCAAATTGGAGTAATGACAACCATGAAGGCGACGCCGCAGGTGCTCAAGGGAATGCGTGACTTTCTCCCGTCGCGGATGATCCTGCGGCATTACGTGATCGACGAGCTCCGCCGGGTCTTCGAGCGCTTCGGGTTCGAGCCACTCCAAACTCCGGCGATCGAGTACGCTGAGACGCTGGAGGGAAAGTTCGGCGAGGAAGCGGACAAGCTCATCTACCGGTTCGAAGACCGCGGAGGACGCGAAGTCGGGCTGCGGTACGATCTCACCGTTCCCCTGGCGCGAGTCGTCTCGATGTACCCCGAGATGGTCAAGCCCTTCAAGCGCTATCAAATTGCGCCAGTCTGGCGCGCCGAGCGTCCCCAGAAGGGGCGCTATCGGGAGTTCTACCAGTGTGACGTCGACGTCGTCGGGAGCACCAGCATGATCGCCGATGCCGAGGTCGTCATCATCGCCTACCAGGCGCTCCGACAGCTCGGGTTCCGCGGCTTTCTGATTCTCCTCAACAATCGGAAGATCCTCCAGGGCGTGGCGCTCAAGCTCGACCTGGACGAGGAACAGGCGGCGCGGGTTTGGCGGATCATCGACAAATGGGACAAAATCGGACCAGAGGGCGTGCGGTCGGAACTTAGCGATGCTGGCATTCCATCCGAAAAGGTCGAGCAGTTGTATCGGCTGTTCGAGTCCGGGGCGACGAGCGTCGATACGCTCGAGAGCTTGAAGAATCGGCTGGGCGATGTCCCGATCGCGCTCGAGGGCATCCGGGAGTTGGAGCAGATCGTTCGCTATCTCGACCTCTCCGAGGTTCCCGCCGCGTTCGTTCGGGTTGATCCGCACATGGTTCGGGGGCTCGACTACTACACGGGACCGATTTTCGAAGTGGTTGTCGAGCAGCCACGTATTGGTAGCATATGCGGTGGCGGACGGTACGATCGCCTGGTGGGGGCCCTGGGGCCCGCTCAATTCCCCGCCGTGGGCATTTCCATCGGGCTTGACCGTTTGATCGACGTGATCGACGAGCTCGGGATGGCCCCGGCCGACGTTCGGGATACCGTCACCCAGGTTCTGGTTACCGTCTTCGAGCCATCGTTGCTCGGGGCGTCGCTTGGCGTGGCGGCGAGCCTTCGGGCGGCTGGCATCAACACCGAGGTGTACCTGGAGCCGGACAAGCTCGCGCATCAGCTGCGGTACGCGAGTCGGAAAAACGTGCCGGTCGTCGTCATCATGGGGCCTGATGAAGTCAGCCGCGGCGAGGTCGTCGTCCGAAACATGGTGACGGGGCGGCAAGACCAGATCGAGCGGGGCGCGCTGCTGAGCGCCATAGAAAACGAGTTAGAAACCGCGGTCACGACGGTGGTCGCACGGCCGTAACCGCTCCGTTAGCCAAACGGCCCATTGACAAAGTGGCCGGGGGTCGCTAGGATGCCTTACGAAATAAGGCCATCCGTGGCTGGGATCCCGTCCGCGCGCTGAGTGGTTGTCGATGGGCCGGACGCTAGGGTGACGAGAGTGGCCGAGGACATGCCAGCAGAGGATGAGTCCGGCGTCGTTTCCGCGACGATCGAGACCGCCCGGGCTTTGGCACTGGAGCACGTGGCGGCCCTCTTTAGACTTTACGAGCAGATTCGTCAGGTTCACCGCGAACACCTCACGCGCCTGCAGGACGTGGAGAATCAGTTACAGGCGGTCACGCGGCAGATCGCGGCGATGCGCGCGGTGCCTCTTGATTCATTGGAATCCCGCCAGGTGTTGGACCTGGTAGATCTGGAAGATCAGGTCCAACCCCTCAGACAGCAACAGGAATGGCTTGCCGAGCGATTGGTCCAGGAGGCTTCGGCCGCGCGGAAGATCCAAGCGGTGGCACACCAATCGGAGCTCGCGGCGGGCTACCTGGGTGGCGACCTGTCCGAGGGCGGCGGGGTGACCGATTTGACCGAGCTGGCCGAGGTGCAGATGCTCCAGGCTCAAGAAGACGAGCGCCGACGTCTCGCGCGCGACGTTCACGATGGGCCGGCGCAGGTGCTTGCCAACGCGGTCTTCAGCCTCGAGTGGTGCAAGCGAATGCTCGACCGCAACCCCGGGCAGTTGAAGGCAGAGCTCGAAAACATCGAGCACGATCTCCGAATTGGTCTGGACGACGTACGCCAGTTTATCTATGATCTCAGTCCGGTGTCGTTCACCGAGCTCGGATTGGCGGTCACCCTGCGGCGCTACCTGCAAAAATTTTCCGATCGGACGCACATCGTGACGAACCTCTCGATCGATCCCGAGCTTGAGCGGGTGAACGCGCAGGTTGAGATGGGGGTTTTTCGGATCATTCAAGAAGCGCTCCAGAACGTACGGAAGCACAGTCGTGGGAGCTCGGTGAACTTGTCAGTGGTGCGGGAGAACGGATTGCTCGAAGTGGTCATCTCCGACGACGGGGTCGGATTTGATGCGAGCGCGCCGCGGGCCAGCGGAACTCACTTTGGCATGGTCAGCATGAGCGAGCGGGCCCGACTGCTCCACGGCGAATTGACGATCGACAGCAAGCCGGGGGCAGGGACGAGGGTGTCGCTTCGCGTGCCGGTGAGCGAGCTGGCTCGCGAGATTTGACGACGTGACGGTCTTAGAGGGCGCCTCGACCAAGACGTGACGAACGGGGGTGACCGAGAGTGGAAAAGATTCGCGTGTTGATCGCGGACGATCATCCGATTTTCCGTCAGGGCATCCGACGGATTCTCGAAGCTGAGCCCGACATCGAGGTGATCGCCGAGGTCGCCGACGGCAAGCAGGCCATCGGGCTGGCGCGCGCGCTCGCGCCGGACGTAGTGCTCGTGGACGTTCACATGCCGAACGGGGACGGCATGGAAGTGGCGCGGACGGTGAAGTTGCACCTTCCGCGGACGGCGGTGATTCTGCTCACGGCCTACGACGACGAGGAGCAGCTTTTCCAGGCGATCAAGGTCGGGGCGGCGGCGTTCTTCTTGAAGGACGTACGACCGGACGAGCTGCTGGAAGGAATTCGTCGCGCCAGCGCCGGCGAGTACTTGATCAACGAGAGCGTCCTCACCCGGCCGCTCGTCGCTTCCCGGGTACTCAAGCAGTTTCGTGATCTGAGCATGGTCGGCCAGGAGATCGAGCCACTGTTCGTGCCGCTTTCAGCACGGGAAATCGAAGTGCTCGACTACATCGCGCGTGGGAACAGTAACAAGGAGATTGCTCGTGCGCTGAAGATCTCCGACCAAACGGTGAAGAACCACATCACGTCGATCCTGCGGAAACTGGCGGTCAACGACCGAACCCAGGCCGTGGTGTACGCGCTTCGCCGTGGCTGGATCAAGATGCAAGAGCTTTGACCGATGGCCGTGGTACTCGAAGTAGAACAACTGACCGCTGACATTCGTCAGCTGCGCCAACAACACGACGACGAGCTCGTCGAGCTCGACGACCTGATCCGTCAGACCGGCGCCGAAATCGACCGCTTGATGCCGGAGCGAAGTGACATCTCACGGAAGCTTCGCGAGATGGAAAGCAGCCCCGAGCAGGTTTCTCGCTCGGAGATGCGCCAGCTGTATAGCGTCGCTCAAGAGTCAAATATGCGGCTCTACATGATGCAGAGCCGTTTAGAGCAGCTCCAATACAAGCAGAAGGTGCTCCAACAGTCGGTCGCGGCATTCGATCAGATTCTTGCCGCCGTCGCTTCGCTCGCCCCGGCCGACGCCGGACCAGGCACGAACGGAATTTTATCAGGCCCGGAGCTGGCGCGTGCCGTGATCGCCGGGCGTGAAGTCGAGCGACGCGAAATTGCTCGCCAACTCCACGGCTTCACGGCGCAGCTATTGGCCAGCCTGGTCTTGCGTGCCCAAATCTGCGAACGAGCGGTCGAGGTCGATCAGGCCCGTGCCCGCGAGGAGCTGGCCCTGCTTCGCGAAGCCCTCGCCGACAAGCTTCAATCGACCCGATTGCTCATCTTCGAGCTGCAACCGCAGGTCCTCGATGATCTGGGATTGGTGCCGACGATCCGAAGGTATATTCAGTTAGTCGACCGACTGTCCCCAACCGACCACCGTCGTCAGGATCGATCGTTGGGCGCCTCGACGACCCCTCCGACGATCGATCTAACCGTCCTGGGTTTGGACCGACGCTTTTCCCACGCGGTCGAGATCGGTGCCTATCGTATCGTGCAGGAAGCGCTTCGGAATGCGCTGCGCCACTCCGGGGCCACGAAGATCGTGGTCGCGGTGGAAGATCGGGGTGACTACCTCTCGGTGGCGGTGTCCGACGATGGGACCGGGTTCGATGCTCCAGCGGCGATCGCCAACGCAAAGAAGCAACAAACCGGCGGCCTCGCGGACCTCCTGGCCGAGGCCAGCGCCCTCGATGCGACCCTCGACATCGAGAGTCATCCTGGCGGCAGTGAGGTCCGGCTAACCGTTCCCCTGTGAGTATCGTAAGATAACCGCGGTCTTGTCCTTGTACCAGACCGACCATCCTGGCTCCCGCTCCAGTTGGGCGGCCAGCCGAGATTCGGCTGGTACGACGACCAGGGTGATCCCCCAGGTTCGAAGCGCGTCGCGCCAGCCGGGATCGAGGTCGGCGATCTGCGCGTACGTTCGGGTTAGCGCCTCGCCGTAGAAATCGGTCTGTCCGTCGATGAAGACCTTTTGTTCGGGCCAGGCGTATAGGATGTAGCCGCCCCAGGCAAAATCGTTGAACAAGTGCCCGGTGAGGTTAGCCGCGCGCGCTCGATGGATCGCCGCGACCGGAAATCGCGCCGGGTCAAACCGAGCGTCGATCACTGGCGCTCCCCAGATAGTGCCGTGAAACGCGGCGACGCCGACCAGAAGGACGGCGGTTGCCGCTGGCCATCCGAGATCAACTCCTCGGCGCTCCCCCCTCGCGAATCCGTCGCCAATCCTTCGCATGCGGATCGCCAGTCCATTGGTCTCCTGCAACAACGTCCGCCAGGTCGGATCGAACTCAAGGGCGACGAGTGGCAAGGCAGTAACCGCGAATAACGGGATGTTGCGCACCGAATACAGCGCGAACGCCAGATCGATCGCGACGACCAGCAAATGCGGCAGCGACGGCCGACGCCGTCCCAGCGAGAACGCGATCATCGTGAAGAGGAGGACCCCGATGAAGATCTGCGCCGAAAAGACGTGGAAGTCCGGCGACATGTACTCTTGGGTGTGGTCGACGAGGTAGCGCTGGCCGAGATAGCCGGTAACGTGGGCAAACAATCGCGGGCCGCTCGGATTCACCAGGCACGCGGCGACCGCCAGGCCCAGCGCCTTCGCGTGGAAGATGAGGTGCTCTCGCCAATAGCCGCGACGCTGATCGCGGGCAACAGCGAGCTCGACGACGTCACCGGTCAGAAAAGTCGCGATCAGGACCAGTCCGAAAAGGAAGCCGCCGTGGAGATTCGCCCAGAGGACGAAGATCGGCACGATCGGCCAGAGGCGTCGCCGCCCGGGTGTGTCCAGCACCATCAGAGTGACAATGGCGCCGAGCGCGCTGAACAGGTGAGGGCGCGCGAGCCAGTGCAGCGCGCTGGCCGCCGCGGCCAGCGCCCCCACGGCGAAGGCCAGGAGTGGGTCGACGGACCTGCCAATCAGGAATCGGGTAACCAGGGCGTAGGTCGTGCCGATCACAAGCGAGGCCAGGACGACTACACCGGCCAGGCCACCGGCCAGGTTCGCGAGGGTGTAGAGAACCTCGCTGAGCCACTCGTACGGCACGAAGGGCTTCCCCAGCATCGTATAGGAAAAGACGTCCTGGTAGAA
>JAJPKB010000597.1 GCA_021323915.1 Chloroflexota bacterium
AGGACGGAGGCGCTGGACTGCGCACTCGGCGACGAAGCCACCGCCGCGGCGGGCTGAGTTCCGGCGGGTGCCGGGGCCGCGGTTGCCGCCGAAGCCTGGCTCGCGGACGGTGCCTGGGTTGCCGACGGTGCCGCGGTCGAAGCCAATTGCGATGGCGTCGTCGACTGCCCACTGCACGCGGCGACGACGATCGCGAGGCCGGCCATACCGACCGCTCCGGTCAAGAAGCCGCGTCGGGTTGCCGTTCTATCCTTCATCGGTGCCTGTACTCCTCGTTCTTTCATCTTTCTCGTTTTCCGGTACCAATTGTCCTCGATGAAGGTGAGCGCAACCTTAACGACGGTTGAAGATTGTGTTCAGGTTCGCCCCGAGTAACCGCTCGCTCCGATCTCTTCGAGCTCGCCGGTGACCAGGAACACGACCCGCTCGCACAGGTTGGTCACCCGATCTCCGATCCGCTCGAGGTCGTGGGCGACCCAAAGCAACCAGGTCGCGCGATCGATCGTGTGGGGGTCCTGCAGCATGTAGGTAAGCAGCTCGCGGTATACCTGGTCGTACAGCGCGTCGACCGCGTCGTCGTGGCTAGCGACCTGCCGCGCGAGCTGCCCGTCGCGCTGGACGAACGCGTCGAGGGCGCAGCGAAGCATGGTTCTCGCCAGCTCGGCCATCCGAGGCAGATCGATCAAAGGCTTCAACAATTCCTGGTCGCCGTGCATCAACACGATGCGCGCGATGCCGGCCCCGTAGTCGCCGATTCGCTCGAGTTCGATCGTGATGTGTAGAATCGCGAGAATCGTCCGAAGGTCGCGGGCCATCGGCTGCTGGGTCGCGATCGTGGTGACGACCATCTCTTCGATCGCGTAGCGTTTGGCGTTGATCTCTCGATCGGCGTGGATGATGCGCTGCGCGCCGACCGCGTCAAGGTGACGGAGTGCCTCCATCGCGTTGCCGATCGCCTGGTCCACCATGCTCGCCAGCACGAGCATCTCGTCCTGAAGTCGCCTCAGCTCGCGGTCAAACGTCTCTCGTCCGGACATGTCCCCTCCGACGCATCAATTGTCGACGCCCACCACGCCACGAGTCGGCGCCCGCGGGAATGGTTTGCCGCCTTGCGATGCCTGCCGTTCAATCGGCAGTTCGCTCAGCCGAAACGTCCGGTGATGTATTCCTCGGTTCGACGATCTTTCGGACTGGTAAAGATCTGGGGCGTCGGTCCGACTTCGACCAGCGAGCCGATCCGGTCCGCCCCCGCCAGCATGAAAGCCGTCACGTCGGAAACTCGCGCCGCCTGCTGCATGTTGTGGGTGACGATCACGATCGTATAGTCGTCCTTCAGTTCGCGAAGCAGATCTTCGATCTTAATCGTGGCAACCGGATCGAGGGCGCCGGTCGGTTCGTCGAGGAGCAGAGCTTCCGGAGCGATCGCGATCGCCCGGGCGATGCACAGGCGCTGCTGCTGGCCCCCCGAGAGGGCCGTGCCCGGGAGCCGCAGCTTATCTTTCACCTCGTCCCAGAGAGCGACCCGATCCAGCGCCTCCCATACCAGATCAGGCAACGACTTGCCAGCCGGCACGCCATTCAATCGTAATCCCGCGGCGACGTTGTCGAAGATCGACATCATCGGAAATGGATTCGGACGCTGAAACACCATCCCGACTCGCCGACGGACGAGCACCGGATCGACCCCCGGAGCGTAAATGTCCTCGCCGTCGAGCAGAACCTTTCCCGCCACTCGCACGCCCGGCGTCACGTCGTGCATGCGGTTCAGGCAACGAATCAGCGTCGACTTTCCGCAGCCGGATGGCCCGATAATCGCGGTGATTTTTCCCTTCCGGAATCCCAGGTTGACGTCGCGGATCGCCATCCGCTGTCCATACCACGTTGTCAGGTGCAACGCCTCCAACCCATGGGGCTCGTCCGGCGAGGCCACCGGGCTGGTGTCAATCGGATTTGAAACCACCGGGGTAATCCGCAACGGAAGCATCGATCATCCTCCCAGGACTCTCCGACGAACCGCGAATCGGGCGCCGAGGCTGAGCAACAGCACGAGGCCCACCAGGATCAACGCGCCCGCCCACGCCTGTCGGTGCCAGTCGTCGTACGGAGAGATCGCGTAAACGAAGATTTGGAGCGACAACGCGGCGATCGGCTGTCGGAGGTTAGAGGTCCAGAATTGATTCCCAAAGGCGGTGAACAACAAGGGAGCGGTCTCGCCGGCGACCCGGGCAACTGCCAGGATGGCCCCGGTCACGATTCCGCCGATTGCCGTCGGCAAAACGACGGAGACGATCGTCTTCCACCGGGGTATGCCCAGCGCCAGCGCCCCCTCTCGCAGCGAGTCGGGAACCAGGCGAACCGCCTCTTCGGTTGTTCGAGCCACGACAGGTAACATGATCACTCCCAGAGCGAAGCCACCGGCGATTGCCGAAAAGCTCCGTAAGGGAACCACCAGCAGGCCGTATGCGAAGATGCCGATCGTGATCGACGGAACACCGGTCAGCACGTCGGAAACGAACCGCACCACAGTGGCCAGTCGTCCTCGCCCATACTCGGCCAGGTAAACGCCGGCGCCAACGCCGATCGGCAGTCCGATCACGATCGCGATTCCGACGAGGATGAGCGTGCCGACGATCGCGTTCGCCATTCCGCCGCCGGCTTCTCCGACCGGTCGTGGCGTCTGGGTGAGGAACGCGACGTTGATGTTCCCCGCTCCCTGGTTGACAACGTATCCCAGGACGAGCAGCAAGACGACGATGATCATGCCCAGCGCGGCGACACACAGGCCGATCATGAGCGTGTTTCGAAGCTTTCGATGCCATGGGATCGAAGACACTCTTTTCACTGATGCAAGCCCTTCAGCCACCGCTGTTGATCGAGACGGATCGATTGATCTGCCAGACGAGAAGTCGCGCGATTGCGTTGACCACGACCGTCACCCCGAGAAGGACCAGACCAATCTCGACCAGCGCCGCGAGGTGGAGATCGGTTGCCGCCTCGGTGAACTCGTTTGCGATGACCGACGCCAGCGTGTAACCCGGTGCGAACAGCGAAGCCGAAACCGCCGGTCGGTTTCCGATTACCATCGTCACCGCCATGGTTTCGCCGAGCGCGCGCCCGAGACCCAGGATGATTCCCCCGATGATCCCGGTGCGCGCGTACGGAATCACCGCGCCCTGGATCATTTCCCAGCGCGTGGCGCCAAGTGCCAGCATCGCCTCTCTTTGATCGACCGGCACCGCACGTAGGACGTCGCGACTCACCGCCGCGATCGTCGGCACGATCATGATCGCCAGGATCAAGCCGCCGGCGAGCAGCCCTACCCCGTAGGCGGGACCGGCGAAAAACGGCAGGAACCCGAGGGTGTCGCGGAGGGCAGGCTCGACCGTGAGCCGAAGAACCGGGGCCAGGACGAAGATTCCCCACAGCCCGTAGACGACGCTGGGAATCGCGGCGAGCAGCTCCACCAGTGACGACAGCGCATCCCGCGTCGCCCCCGGCGTCAGCTCGCTGAGCGCGATCGCCGCGCCAAGCCCAACCGGACCACCGACCAGGAGAGCCACGATCGAGGTGACCAGGGTACCGAAGATAAACGGAAGCGCGCCAAACCGTCCGGCGACCGGGTCCCAGGTTTGCGAAAACAGAAAACCAAGGCCAAACCGGCTGAGGGAGGGCCACGACTGAACGACGGTCATCAGGGCGATGCCGAGGACGAGAAACAGGATCGAAAGCGCGCACAAAAAGAAGAAAGTCGCGGCGGCGGGATCGACCTTACGCCCGGTGCTTGCCCTGGCCAGGGCAACACGGCGCTCTTCTACGGTAGGGGTGTGGCCGCGCGATCCGGACGTCGGTACGATCATTCCACCGCCGAGTCTGGGGCAGGAACATTAACCGGAGTTAAACGGATGGTAAACGTTCGCGACCAAGTCCGGAAACCTTTGGGGAGGTGGCCCGGCGATCGGGAGCAAAGCGGTGAACGTCGCGCCACGGCCCTCGCCCGCCGACGATGCCCACACCCGTCCCGCGTGGGCTTGGACCAGATGCTTGACAATCGCCAGGCCCAGGCCGGTGCCCATCGAGGCCCGCGAAGGGTCGGCCTTGTAGAAGCGCTCGAACAGTCTCGGCAGGTTCGCCGCCGCGACGCCAACACCGGTATCGCTGACGCTGATCGCGAGGTCGGTCCCCCTCTGCTCGACTCGGACGGTAATCGTTCCTCCCGGCGGGGTAAACTTCACCGCGTTATGGACAAGATTGACGATAACCTGATGAATCCGGTCCGGGTCGAGACGCGCCTCGATCCCGTCGGACGGGGCCTCGATCGACAGCACGACTCCCTGGCGCTCGGCCTGGGGGCGAAGTCTCTCAGTGGCCTCCTTCACGACCTGGACCGCGTTGAC
>JAJPKB010000510.1 GCA_021323915.1 Chloroflexota bacterium
GCTTCCAAAGGGCCATGGCTGCACCCTCTTCCTCGGCGGCGTTTCCGCCAGGTCCGTGATATTTCTGGAGATTCTCGATCAGCTTAGCTGAGCATATGCCACGGACGGTCGGACGTCAAGGTAAGTGCCGTTCGCGGTCGTTGACAACTTCTTCAAAGAACGGTTAAGGTGACAGCTAAACGGCCCGACATGGCAGACCTGGAATTTTGGGCAGGCCACGGGAATACGTTCACCACGGAGACCCGGAGAAGACACGGAGCACGCGAAGGAGAGAACCGAAAACGCACAAAATGCACCACCGAGACGCCAAAACGCTCAGGAAGGATAAACCATGCGTCCTCTCGGCGCCCTCGGAGGCTCGGTGGTTCGGTATCTCCCTGACGACACTCCGTGTTCTCCGCGTTTTCTTCCTGTCTCCGTGGTGAAACCGTACCCTCGAGGGTTGGCCGAGAGGATTCTCGGTGTCGCTTGTCGGGCGACCGGTTGGAGGAGTCATTGGTCTTGCCCACGTCGCCACGAACGATCCGCCGTCGCCACTTTCTGATCGGGCTCGCCGTGAGCGGAGGGATCGGCGCACTCGCCGCCTGCGGCGGCGGCCAGGCTGCTTCGCCGACCGCCAGCCCGGCGCCGGCGAGCACCGGCACTCCCTATCCGCCGCCAAACCAGGCGCCGGCCAGCCCGGCCGCCACCGCGTATCCGCCCCCGACCAGCGGATCGCCGGCCTCACCCGCGCCGCCGGCGAACGCCACCGGCTACCCATCGCCGGCGTCGACGCCGGCTGGACCGGGCGCGGCGGCGACCGCCACGGCGACCCCGACCGCGACCAGCACCCGCTGAGCGAAGAGACGGGACCTCGCGGCCCCTTGACGGATGTCTTCTCGATGTAAATCCGGCTCAGTCACCCTTCCTCCAGGAACAGCTCGCCGGCGTTGTCGTCGAACGCGAAAAGCTCGCCGTAGCGGCCCCAGTCGATCGCGGTGTCGAGCTGGCGGCGCGCTTCCTCCGGGCTAAACGACCGCTCCAGACGCGTCCGGAAGGTCTCCTCGGAGATCCGATGATCCGGCGCTGCCTCGAGCTCGCCTTTGATCTGGCGAATCAGCGCGACGTTGGCGAGCGCCTGATTGCGAAAGATCTCCTTTCGCTCCAGCACGTCCGCCGTCGCGAAGCGCTGGCCGGTCTCGGTCAGCAGCACGTCGCCCTGCTCGACGTCGCCCATCCCCAGGATGTCGGCCGCCTCGGCCAGCGGCAGTAGCTCGTCGGCGGACATCTGCAGCTCGTGCGCCGCCTTGTAGAGATCTTCCCGACCTCCCAGCCGCTGCAGCCGCTCCAGGAAGCCGGTCAAATCGTCGATGCTCAGGTGGGGCAAGACCTGGTAGGGCTGGGACGGAACCGGCTCCTGGACCGAGCGCGCGCCCGGCAGCAGCCTGGCCACGTCCTCGTTGGGATTGGTCATGATGAGGTAGACGGTGTCGACCAGGTTCGTCTGCGCACCGTCTCGCCGGCCCCGCGCGTCGAAGGGCAGACCCGGCAGCTCCGCGCGAATCCGCCCCGGGTTCGCGCCGAAGACCAGCAGACGGTCCGCCATCCCGACCGCCTCGGCGATGTTGTGGGTCACCATCAGGATCGCGCGGGTCGGGATCTTCCGCTCGCGCCAGAGCTCGAGCATCTCGTGCCGCAGATTCTCCGCCGTCAGGACGTCGAGCGCGGAAAATGGCTCGTCCATCAGCAGCACCTCCGGCTCGACGACCAGCGCCCGGGCGAACCCCACTCGCTGCTTCATACCCCCCGAAAGCTCCTTGGGATAGTCGTCCGCGGAGCCGTCCAGTCCGATCATGTCGGTGGCCCGCAGCGAGCGCTCGCGCCGGTCCTCCGTCGAGACGCGCGTTGCGAGCAGCCCGAGCTCGACGTTCTGAAGCACGGTCAGCCAGGGGTAGAGGGCGAAGCTCTGGAACACCATCGCCACCTGCGGATTCGTGCCGCGCAGCGGCGCGCCGTCGGCGAAAATCTCCCCGGACGATGGCTGAATGAGCCCCGCCAGTATCCGCAAGAACGTGGATTTCCCGGATCCGGATGGTCCGAGCAGGGCGACGAACTCGCCGTCGTGAAGGTCCAGCCCGACGTTGTCGAGGACGAGAATGTTGTCCTTCGCGTTGCCGAAGTACTTGGACACGCCGCGCGCCGAGAGGAGGACCCGCTGACCGACGCGGGCGCCAAAGTCGTTCACGATCATCTTCACCACCCTCTTTCCGATTTTTCTAGTCCAGCCGATACCGCTGTTCGGCGACGGCGTAGAGCCGTCGCCAGAAGAGTTGGTTGACTACCACGACAATCGCGGCCATCGTCAGCGTTCCCGCGAGCAGCAGCGAGAAGTTCGCCGCGTCGGCGGCGCCGGCGATCAACGCGCCGAGACCGGTGATGCTGAAGGTCTGCTGGCCGAAGGTCACGTACTCCGCGACGATGCTCGCGTTCCACGCCCCGCCGGTCGCGGTGATCATGCCGGTCAGCAGGAACGGGAAGATCGCCGGAAGAATCAGGTGCCGCCAGCGCCGCCAGCCGCCCAGCTTGTACACCGACGCCGCCTCGCGAAGATCATTCGGAATCGCCATCGCGCCGGCGATCACGTTGAACAGGATGTACCACTGGGTGCCCAAAAGCATGAGCGCGACCGCGGCGACGCTCAGACCACCCGGCAGACGCAGCAGGATCAGTAGCAGCGCCGGAAAGACCGCCGTCGCCGGGATCGACGCGACGACCTGGACGATCGGCTGCGCGCGCTGGGCGAGTCGAGGATTCATTCCGATCCATACCCCGACCGGAATCGTCCAGGCGGCGCCGATGCAGAGCGCGGCGGTCGTGCGCAGAAGCGTAGCCACCGCGCTGACCGCGACGTCACCCCACTCGGCCCGCGTGACCGTTGCCAGCAGGCCGAGCGCTCCGAACGCGCCCCAGGCGGCCGCGACGGCGAGGCCGGCCCAGATCGCGAGCCGTGCCACCTCAGCCAAGCTGATCGACCCGGATCTGGCAGAGGTTTCGACGGACCCGAGTGGTCCTTCGCGCCGAGGAGAGACCCGGGTGAGAGCTCGATCCAGGGACGTCCCGAGCGGCGCGATCAGCTGATCCCAGACCCAGCCGAGCATCGCCGAGCGACGGAACGTCGTCAGCACCCACGAGGTGACGCCCTCGGCCGACTCCGTCTGCTCGATCTTGAACCGGTCCGACCAGGCGACGAGCGGCCGCCAGA
>JAJPKB010000412.1 GCA_021323915.1 Chloroflexota bacterium
CATCGACGATCCAGCCTCTCCCGGCCGACGCTCGGGTCGTCACTGCAAGCCGCACGACGCGCCCCCGACGACGCACGGTCACCTCGACCCGCTCTCCACCCTGCAAATTCCCGGCTAGCCGCTCCTGGTCGCCGACCGAGCGAATCACCCGCCCGTTCACCGACTCAAGATATACCATGGGCAAGCTGGACCGCCGCAAGAGTCACGTATGATCCGTGTGCGAGCGATGTCTCGGTGGTGGACGTCACCAATGGCTCGGGCGCCGCTTTGTCGATACAATAGCACCCGTCAGGGAAATGGCCGCCTTGCGACCAGGAAGGTGAGGGGACGGTGAAAGCCGCGGTACTGCAACGCATCGGCGAGAGCTTCGTCATCGAGGACATCCCGCGACCGGAGCCGCGCGACGGCGAGGTCCTGATCAAGGTGCGCGCCTGCGGAGTCTGTCACACCGATCTGCACGTCGTCAAGGGCGAGGTGAATTTTCCGATGCCCTGCGTGCTCGGCCACGAGATCTCCGGAACGGTCGGGGCCCTCGGCCCCGGCGTGTCTGGGTTGGAGATCGGGCAAAAGGTCGTCGGCAGCTTCATCATGCCGTGCGGCCGCTGCTATTACTGCGCCCGCGGGCAGGACGATCTCTGCGAGAACTTCTTCGCCTACAACCGCCTCCAGGGCAAGCTGTACGACGGCGATACCCGCCTTCGTCGACCGGACGGGTCGCCGATCTGGATGTATTCAATGGGAGGTCTGGCCGAGTTCGCCGTCGTCCCGATCACCGGGGTTCACCCTCTCCCGGACGAGGTGCCGTTCGAAGAGGCGGCCATTCTCGGCTGCGCCGTCTTCACCGCCTACGGCGCGATCCGGAACGGCGCGGACCTGCGCGGCGGAGAATCGGTCGCGGTCGTGGCGACCGGCGGAGTCGGCTCGAATCTGATCCAGATCGCCCGCGCGTTCGGCGCGTCGCCGATCGTCGCGATCGACGTGCGCGACGACAAGCTTGAGGCCGCTCGGACGCTCGGCGCCACCCACCTCGTCAACGCCGCGCGGGAGGACGTGGCCACACGCGTCCGCGAGATCACCGGCGGCCGCGGCGTCGACGTCGCCTTCGAAGCGATCGGCCGCGCCGAGACCTTCGTCCAGGCGGTGGCGGCGGTGCGAGATGGCGGACGCGCGGTCATGGTGGGCATCGCGCCAACCGGGGTAACCGCCCCGGTCGAGATCACTCGATTGGTCCGGCGAGCGGTTCGGATCATCGGGTCCTACGGCGCGCGCACCCGGACCGATCTCCCGGCCGTGGTGCGGCTCGCCCGCGTCGGCGCGATCGACGTCGCGCGGCCGGTGACCCGCCGTTACTCGCTCGATCAGGTGAACGACGCGTACGGGGCGCTCAACCGCGGCGAGATCGTCGGGCGCGCGATCGTCGTGATGTAAGGCAACACTCTCACGGAAAGAAGCTCGTCAGCCGCTCGGCCACGATCTCCGGTGCCTCGATCGCCAGCCAGTGTCCGTAGTCGGGGAAGTGCTCGACCCGCGCCGCGCCGAAGCGCTCGGCGAAGGACGGACTGATGAACGGGTCGCGGTCGCCCCAGAGCACGAGAGCCGGCGCCTGGCTGGTGAGCGCGATCAGCTTCTCTTCCCAGAAGACCCAACCATCCATGGGCGGCACGTCGACGCCGTGCTGGGTGAGGATGCTCACCACGTGCGCCCGGTGCTCCGTCGCGTGGTTGATCGCCTGGACCATCAGCAGGGCCGCGGCCATGCGATAGGGCTCCCCGCGCCAGGTCCCGGTGAGAACCTTGCCATTCGGGTTCTCCTCCGCGAACTGGATCAGCCACGCGCCGCTCCGCTCGGCGTGTTCTCGCAGCGTGGCAGCGCCGGGAAAGGGCTCGTCTTCCCGGATCGGGCGGTCTGATTGCCCTCCACCTAGCGCCGCCACGTAGCGCTCCTCGGCCCCGACGAGATGCACGAAGGTGTCGCGGACGCGGCCATAGGTGCCCGGCGCGCTCAGATCGAGCTGGTCCTCGCTCAACCCGGCGCAAAGCTCCAGCAGCTTGAGGTTGGCCCAGCGATTATGTCGGTAGAGCTCGACCAGGATCGTCGCCATCATCATACTCCTGGAACAAACGTGCGAATATCGTCAACATAAGTCAATCCTGGGCGCTTCGATGTTAAAAGGGCATTGGAAAGGTGGTGATCGGCCATGAGCGCGCCGCCGGCCGCGTGCTCGTCGACGCAGCGCTTGATCTGCGCGACCGACGCCGGATCTGGCTCGCCCCAGACCGGAAGGTCGTCGATGATCGTGACCATCTAAACGTCCTCTTCTCGGCGTGTGAACGCCTCGGCCACCGGGATCAGACGTGTGAACGCCTCGGCGTCTGAGATAAGACCTCGCGAAGCCGCGCCGCCACCACCTCGGTCTCGTCGTCGGAGAGAACCCGAACGTCGACGCGCACGATTTGCGGATCCGAGAAGTTCATGACCGCGATCGAGGGATCGCCGTTGAGCATCCGATCGATGACCGTCGCGCCGGTCAGGCCGGTGTTCGGATCGATCGAGACGAAGACAGTCGGGTAGGGCCGGCCGACGTGGTCGGGGAAGCGGTGCTCGGCACGGATGCCGGGAAGACCGGCGAGAGCCTCGACGACCCGATCGGTGCGACGCTTCGCGTCGTGCAGGTCGGACGCGTGGTCACGACTCGCCCAGATCTCCAGCGCGGTCAGCAGGCCGACGATCTCCTCTTTCGAGACCTTCAGCGGGCGGCCGATGCCCTGGATCGGAGCGCCCTGCAGGCGCGCCGCGCGGATCAGGTCGGCGCGGCCGGTCAGGATGCCCGAGCCCTGCGGTCCGCGAAGCCCTTTCCCACCAGAGAACGCGACCAGGTCGGCGCCCTGATCGACGAAGGAGTGAAGGTGCTCGGACGGCGGCAGGGTGTTCGAGGCGTCGACCAGGACCGGCACGCCGCGGGCGTGGGCCAGGGCGATCACCTCGTCGAGCTGGATGCCCAGCTCGACGCCGTCGCTCACCCAGTACACGCCGGCGGTGTCGGACCCGAACGCCGCGAGGAATTCCTCGCGCGTCACGCCGTTTTGCCCGCCCACCTCGGCGAAGCTGCCGCCGGCGCCCCGGACGGCGTGGGCGTAGCCCCAGTGAATGACGTCGCGTCCCTCCGGGTCGCGCTGGCGGGCGAACCGACGCGCGATGAACTCGTTCTTCATCAGCCCGGCCGCCTGCGGCAGCGCCTCCATCTTCCACTTCTCGGAGCCGGTCATGATCGCCGCCGCGCCGATCTGCAGGGCGGCGGCGCAGCCGGAGACGACGTAACCGGCCTCGGCGTGGGTGTAGCGCGCGATGACCTCGCTCGCCCGATCGAGCAGCTGCCGCATGTCGACACAGCAACGGCGGGCATCGGCCATGGCCTCGACGACCTCCGGCCACATGACCGAGCCCCCGTAGACCGTCCAGTGACAGGTCGCGTTGATGACCGGCCTCACGCCAAGCCGCTCGTAAACTCCCACGTTCTCCTCCGGTTGTTCTTCGGTCCCCGGTCCCCCTTCATCGTAGTATAGCGGGCGGGACGATCGACCGGAAAGGCGCGGTTGACAGGGCAAGCTCCCCTGCTACACTGGCCACATTCCTACGAGGAGGACGCGACATGGATGAAGCGATCCACGGCATTTTTCCGATCGTCTACACGCCGTTCGACGCCTCGGGTGCCATCGACGAGGAAGACGTGCGCCGACTGGTGAATTACCTGATCGCCGCCGGCACCCACGGTCTGGCCGCGGTGGGGGGCGCGAGCGAGTGCCACAAGCTGAGCGTGGCCGAGCGCCAGTGGCTGGCCGAGGTCGTCGTCTCCGAGGCACGCGGCAGAGTGCCGGTGATCGTCGGAACCTCCACGGCGAACACCGCCGACGCGGTCGAGCTAACGCGGCACGCCGAGCGAATCGGGGCGGTCGGCGTGTTCGCCACTCCCCCGATTTACGGACCGGTCACGTCCGAGTCGCTGCGGTATCATTACGGCGCGCTGGCCCGGGCGACCGGCTTGCCGATTCTCGTCCAGGATGCGCTCCTCTCGGTCGCGCCGGCCCAGGTCGCCAGGCTGGCCGACGAGTTCTGGCCGCTGGCGCACGTCAAGGAAGAAGCGCCGGACTCGGGTCATCGAATCAGCGAGCTGAAGTCGCTGCTGGGCGAGCGGGTTCGGATCATGTCGGGCGGCTCGTTCCTGCTCGACGATCTGGCGCGCGGCGCGGTCGGGGCGATTCCCGGCAGCGTCGGCGTGGCAGACCTTTCCCGCGCCTACGATGCCTACCGCGCCGGCGACCCGGGCGCCGCCCGCGCCGCCTACGATCACTTTCTGCCGCTCTCGCACTGGCGGCGGCAGTTCCCGTTGCTTGGCGCCAAGGAAGTTCTGCGTCGGGTGGGCGTTTTCAAGGCCGCCTACCTGAGAGAACCGGCCGGCCAGCGCCTCGACGAGCACGACCATCGCGAGCTTTCGGCGCTCATGGAAAGGATGGAGCCGCCATTTTGAATGTTTGCCACTTCGTGGCCGATCGCTTAAAATAGTACAAATATAGCTCGTGGGAGGAAACGCATATGGGGGTGCCGAGGTTATGAACGAGAAGTTCGGCCCCGAGGGTCTTACGTTCGACGACGTGCTCCTGGTTCCATCCCTCTCGGAAGTCCTCCCCAAAGACGTTTCCACCACGACCTGCCTCACGCGCCACATCGCCCTCAACATTCCGATCGTCTCGGCAGCGATGGATACCGTCACCGAGGCGCGGCTCGCCATCTCGCTCGCGCGCGAGGGCGGCATCGGCATCATCCACAAGAACCTGCCGATCGACGCCCAGGCGACCGAGGTCGACAAGGTGAAGCGCTCCGAAGCCGGCATGATCGTCGATCCGATCACCCTGTCTTCTCACGACAGCCTGGTCGAAGCCCTGGACGTGATGGCGAAGTACCACATCTCCGGCGTCCCGATCACCGAAGACGGTCGGCTGGTCGGCATTCTGACCAACCGAGACATCCGCTTCGAAGAGGACCTCAACCAGGAAGTCGGCGCGCTGATGACGCGCGACAATCTGGTCACCGTGCCGGTCGGCACGACCCTCGACCAGGCGAAGGAGATCCTTCACCGACACAAGGTCGAGAAGCTGCCGGTCGTCGACGAGAACTTCCGCCTCAAGGGACTGATCACCGTCAAAGACATTCAGAAGAAGATTCGCTACCCGCTCGCGACGAAGGACGAGCGCGGCCGGCTGCGGGTGGGCGCCGCGGTCGGCGTTGGCCGCGATGGCTTCGATCGAGCGACAGCCCTCGTGGACGCCGGCGTCGACGTCCTGGTCGTCGATACCGCCCACGGCCATTCGATCGGCGTCATCGAGATGGTACGGCGGCTGAAGGACGCGTTCTCGGTCGACGTCGTCGCCGGCAACGTGGCAACGCCGGAGGGCGTTCGCGACCTGGTGCAGGCCGGGGCTGACGCGGTGAAGATCGGGATCGGACCGGGCACGATCTGCACGACCCGAGTGGTCGCCGGGGCCGGCGTTCCCCAGCTCACCGCGATCTTCATGTGCTCCGAGGCGGCCCGCGAATACGGCGTGCCGGTCATCGCCGACGGCGGCGTGCAGTACTCCGGCGACATCGCCAAGGCCATCGGGGCCGGCGCCGACGTCGTGATGCTGGGCGGTCTCCTCGCCGGCGTCGACGAGAGCCCGGGCGACATCATTCTCTACCAGGGCGAGCGGTTCAAAGAGTATCGGGGAATGGGCTCGCTGGGCGCGATGAAGGCGCGCGGCTTCAGCCGAGATCGCTACGGCCAGGAAGACGTCGAGAACGACGCGAAGCTGGTTCCGGAGGGCATCGAGGGACGGGTCGCCTACAAGGGCCCGCTGTCGAATCTGGTTTACCAGCTGATCGGCGGGCTGCGGGCGGGCATGGGCTACGTCGGCGCGAGCACGATCGAAGAGATGAAGCGAAACGCGCGCTTCATCCGGATCACCAACGCCGGCCTGCGCGAGAGCCATCCCCACGACATCGCGATCACCAAGGAAGCGCCGAACTACGCTCTGCGCTAAATGGGAAGCA
>JAJPKB010000025.1 GCA_021323915.1 Chloroflexota bacterium
ACGTATCTACCATCACTCTCCATCCGATGGGTGACATGCGTCACGTAATATTTCCCGCTGTACTGAGTTCCCGCCCCTTTGACGAGCACCAGCCGGTGCGGGCGGAGAACGGTTTGATACGCGTCGCTGTTGATCTCACCACTCGCGCTGATGAACCAGCCCGACTCGTCACGGGTCGCCTGGGCGATCGTCTGTAGCTCGGTCGCGTCGCTGGTCGGCGGACCGAGAACGAGCATCTGGGCAAGGGCATCTTTTGGCGTCACGATCTGGGCAAGTGGTCCGCCGACGAGCGTGTTCAGATCCTTGGCCCCGAGCCTGGCGAGCTGCGTGTCGCTCACCTGGGCGCTGTTCACGCTGTCGGTCTTGACGTCGACCTGCTGGGTTTTGACGCTCAGCGGACGCTGGCCATTCACCTGGACCGAGAAGCTCCGCAGGTTGCTGTCCTCGCCGAACTGGATCGCTAGATCCGGTTGCGGCGTCCCGTCGAGTCGCGGCTCGCGGAAGTACGCGGTGACCGCGCCGCTGTCCTTATCGGTCTCGAAGTAGAACTCGAAGCCATTTCGCCGCGCCAGCTCGCGCACGAATTGGATGTCGGCGCCGCGCTGGACGATCGTCGTGTCGTTCTCCTGATGGACGGTCGCCGTCGCGTCGGCCTGCACCGGCACGCCGTAGCTGCCGATGATCTGTTGAACGATGTCGCTGTCCGAGAGGTTCAACCAGGTCGCGACCTTCTCCTCCAGGCTCAGCAGAACGCTCGTGTCCATCGCGCTCACGATCAAGTAGGTATCGCCCGGCTGGCTGCTCAGGCTCAGCTGAACCGCCGTCACGTAGCCGTCGAAGACCGGCTCGAGTCCGTCGTTGCCGGAGCCGCCTGATCCGCCGAGCGCTCCGGCCAGACCTCCGCCGCCGATAAAGCCGAGCTTGACCGACACCGCGGTAAAAAGGGCGAACCGGTCGTCGTCCAAATACTTCCAGGTGCCGTCGTCCTGCAGCGTCGTCGTCAGCTTCAGCTCGAGGGTGTTCGCCCGGCCGGTGTTCTCCTCGACGGTGAGCGTGGCGACGTCGTCGCAGAGTCCATCGTCGTCGAGAGCTTTCCCGTCGAACGTGATCTGAAACGCCCGATCTGCCACGATCAGGTCCGATCGGGCGGGATGAGAATCTGCCGCCCCGGATCGCCGAGATCCTCGGGATCGATCGCATTGTTCGCGTCGGCGATCAGCCAGAACTTCTCCGGGTTATGGTAGAAGCGATACGCTAGCAGGTCCAACCGCTCGTCCGCGGTGAAGGTGTGCCGGTAGCCAGCCGGCGTCGCGGGGATGAAGCGGATCCGCAGGGCGGTCACCGTCGCCCCGTTGGCGTCGGTGGCCTGGTAGACCCCCACGTTCTGGTACCGACTCCCTTTGAAGATCATGCCGGTGTCACCTCCTCAGACCGCGAACGACGTGAGCGAGCTCCAGCCGATCAGGGCCGCGTTCACCAGATTCAGCGCCGCCATCACCTCTTTCACTCCCTCGGTGTACTTGTAGGCGCCACGGGCAAACGTCGCGTCCGCGGCCAGCTGACTCGGAGTGAGCACCTGGAGCTTGACCGACACCTCGGCCCGAATCGGGTTGAGCAGGGTATCGTATTCAGTCTCGTTGATGCTCAGGCTCTCGACGTTGACCGGCAGAGCCCGATACGCTCCCCAAACGAAGATGACTGTCGGAAGCTTTGTCGGCGGGTGAAGACAGGACTTCGGACCTCCGCTCAGCTGGGACAGATCGATCGACAGCGCGGTCTTCGGGACCATTAAGAGCTCGAGCGCCGACAGCGTTGGCAGAATGCCACTCGCCAGGGCGATCGGATTGGAGCTGGCCAGCTGGTCGGTCGCGTCGATCCGCAGGGTGAAGCTGATCGACTCGCTCGGCAGAGCCGGCTGCTGGGTCGCGTCGCTGCTTCCGGCGCCGGTGCTCGGCTGGGTCGGTTGCGCGAGCGCGGGTGTTCGACTCATCGTCTCGGGATTGAACTGAAAGACGATGATGTTCGGCAGGGCTCCGAGCAGCCCGGCCCCGAGATTCAAGAAGGCACCTTTCAAAGCCGGCACGAGCCACACCCCTTTCTCAAAAAGCTATTTACGGGCGCAGCCCGAGCTTCAGCGCCAGCGCGTCGGCCAGGGCGCTGGCGATCGTCTCGGCGGCCTGTTCGTCGGTCAACCGCGGCAGGTCGAGCTGGACCTCCGGCACCTCGAGCGCGTCGACGCTCACCACCCGGGGTAAGCGCTCCTGGATCAGCCACCTCTCGTCGAGGCGGCGGGCGAGGATCTCGACGGCGCGCTGGGCGATCGGGCGGGCCCGGTGCTCCTGGCCGCTCGCCACGTCGAAACCGAGATTCATCCGTTCGATCGTCAGATCAATCACGGCCGGGCGACCTTCCGGGGGCCCCGGAATCGCTCGACCCAGGCGCCTCGATCCAAGTTCACCACCGAAATCTGGTGGCTCGGCAGGAGCGTGCGAAGCATCATCGTCGACCTCACGCTTAAAGTCCTGGGAAGCGCACTTCGAGCAGGGGACGCACCGGCGTGAGCTGCCGCTCCGGTGGCAGCGGTGCCAGCGCCTGACCGGGAACCTGCATGACGTCCGAGGCGCGGATCATCAGGATGTCTGCCTGCGACCGCGGCAGCGCCGCCTGCATCTGGTGGATCAAGTGCTCGTGCTCGGGCAGCTCGCGCGAGATCTCGGCCAGCCGGTCGGCGCCGGACAGGGGGGCGGGAAAACCCGACGCGTCGAAGTGGTTCGATTGATAGGTCACGACGCGCCCCGCCGCCTGGTCGGCCGGGATCGCCGAGCGGTCCCGCAGCATCGCGAAGTAGTTCTCGACCAGCAGCGCCTGCTGCTCCGGGGTGAAGTCGAAGAACGAGCTCCGCGGCGCGATCGTGTAGGCGTAGGCGAAGTTGCGGTTGCCGTGCGCCGCCTGGGCGACGATCTGGGTCGCGAGCGACACCGACAGGTAGCTCGTGCCGCCGTGCTGGTACTGCCAGACGTGGGTCATCTCGTGGATGAACGTCTGCGCCATCTCCGGGTTGTCGATCGTGAAGTCGCGCGGCACCCTGGTCGTGTTGCCAACCGTCCGGTATTCCAGCACGTTCGTCGGGATCAAGCGAACCCGGCTGAAGTCGATGCTGCTGCCAAACACACCCTGGGCGAGGGCGGTCTCGCGAAGGGTCAGCGGGCGCCCACTGATCGCCGCGCTGACGTCGGTGAGCTGGGTGACCGTCTCCTCGAACACCGGCGAGCGCACGCTCACCGGGGAGGGCTCGCGAAACCCCTGGCGCTGCACCGCGATCGGCCGGCGGGTCACCGTGGCTCGTCGCCCTTCCAGTGCCGCGCTGGCGCCGCGGTCTGCCTCGGCCTCGCTCGGATGATCCGGCGGCAGCACCGAGAGCCGACCGGTGGCCGGCTGTCCGCTCTGCTGAACGACGTGGGCCAGCTCGTGGGCGAGCAGCCGCCGCCCGGACGGAGCGTCGGGCGCGTACTCGCCGGAGCCGAAGACGACGTCCGTTCCCACGGTGAACGCCCGCGCGTCTACCATGCCCGCCAACTCCGCCGCCCGGGTATCGGCGTGGATGCGAACTCTACTGAAGTCGTGGCCGAAGCGCGCCTCCATCGGGGCACGAACCGCGGGCGCCAGAGGTTGGCCGGGCGCGCGCGAAGCCTCGGAGACGATGGACGAGGCCTCGGTCGGTGCGCCGTGGCCTCGATCGAAGGCGTGCCCGCCCCGGCGGCTGGCTGAGCCAGTGTCGCGCTCGCCGGACGATTCTCTGCCGTCGCGAGTGGTCGCCGATCGAGGTTTTCGATCCATGGTCCGC
>JAJPKB010000392.1 GCA_021323915.1 Chloroflexota bacterium
AACGCCGAGGAGACAACTCCTTCTTCGAAATGTCCCGGCCAACTCCAAATGGTCGGTATCCGCAGTAACCCCTCGAAATGAAAGGGCCCTTTATTGATAATCCAGTGATCGCCGAGCATGTCGCCGTGGTCGGACATGAAGACGACGACCGTGTTTTCGCGCAGACCGAGCCGATCAAGCTCATCCATGACCCGACCAATCTGCTGATCAACCATCGCGATCATACCGTAGGTGAGCGCGATCACGTCGCGCAACTGGTCGTCACGAATCCGAGTTGGTGCTCTCCGTCCGGAGGTCATGACGCCTTCTTCAAACGTCTTGAGATAGTGGGGCGGCAGGTCATCGAGCTCGCCCGGACGGCGGTTCGGTAGCGCCACGTCGTCGGGATGATAAAGTGTTGACCAGGGACGGGGAATCGCAAACGGATGGTGCGGGTCCGGGAACGAGCACCAGAGGAAGAACGGGCGGCTTGAAGCAGCTTCCCGCCGCAAAAATTCGATCGCTCGGTCGGCGATCCAGGTGTTGTAATGCAACTCGGAGGGCAGGGCCATTGTCCAGGATTGCTCGGCACCCGACGCAGGCAGATCACCCGCTTCCCGGGTCAGCAGGTGCGGGCCCTCCGGATCCTGGTCCCGGAGCCAACGCCGGTAATTGCCGAAGATACCGGGGCCGTGGCCACCGGTGAAGTCGGCGGTTTCCAGCCCTTCGTAGTTCGGCGGCAGGGCTCCGATGCGATCTTCGAGCCACAGCCAGCGGGACTCGAGCCAACGATCCAGATCCGAAGGCTCGACGTCCGGGCGCGGCTCCCCGGAATTCCGCAGATGCAGCTTGCCGACCGAGTGGGTGCGATACCCACTTCGGCGCAGGGCCTCGATGCAGGTCGGGACTGACGGACTAAGCGGGATTCCGTTGGTGCGTACCCCGTGACCGCGCGGGGGGAGACCAGTGAAGAGAGAGGCGCGGGCCGGCTGGCAGAGCGGGCAGGTAACGTAAGACTGCTCGAAGCGCACGCCCCGCGTGGCGATCGTGTCGAGATTCGGCGTCCGGAGAACCGGATTCGCGGCGCAGCCCAGATGATCGGCGCGCTGTTGATCGGTGATAAAGATGAGAAAATTTGGACGGTCGGGTCGTTGAGATGGGATCGCGGCTGACATTCAGAAATCTCCGTTGCTGACTCGCGTCGAGGTTATCTTTTTGCGCCCATTGTAACTGAATGAATCGGCTGCTCAAGTTGACCGAACCGCAGCGGCGCAGAGAGCACCGGGCCGGGGCTCATGTGCTCAGGTGGCCAGGTTGGCGTACAATCGGCTCAAGAACACTACGAGATTGTTATTATTACTGACGATTGGCAATGGCTGAGGCTATCTTCTCATCCGCTTCCCCCACGCGGGGCGTTCTTTGTGCAGACGTCGACGCGATGTTCGCGACGATCGAAGCGCTCGAGCGTGGCCTCGGACCGGAGGTACCGATCCTGGTCGGCGGCGCGCCGGAGGAGCGCGGCGTGGTGAGTACGGCAAGCTACGCGGCGCGTCGTTTCGGCTGTCACAGCGCCATGCCGATGGCGCAGGCGCTACGGCTCTGTCCCCAGGCGCTGCGCTTTCCCCCCCGTCACGAGCTCTACGCCCAGTACAGTCAGGCGATCATGGACGTACTGCGTGGCTATGGCCCTCTCGAACAGATGTCGATCGACGAGGCGTACGTCGACGTCGGGCCGACCGGCATCAATCCAAAACTCGGTCAGGCCGTCAAGCTGGCGGTGCGCCAGGCGACGCGCTTGACCATCTCAATCGGCATCAGCACGAACAAGCTCGTCAGCAAAGTTGCTTCGGGGTATCAGAAGCCGGACGGCCTCACCGTGGTGCCGGCCGGCGAGGAAGGCGCGTTCCTCGCCCCTCTTGACGTCGGGCGCCTCGGCGGTGTTGGCCCGAAAACCCGCGCCCGACTGACCGAGCTTGGCGTCACCACTTGCGCCGACCTCGTCGCCCTCCCGCTCGACGCGCTCATCTCCTACTTCGGCCCCACTGCTGGCCAGGCACTCTTTGCTCACGCGCGGGGCCAGGATGATAGCCCGGTTATTACCCAACACGACCTCAAGCAGATCTCCCAGGAAACGACCTTTGTGCGTGACGTAGTGGATCGAGCCCACCTCTGGGCGACGCTGCGCGAGCTGGCCGACCTCGTCGGCCAGCGCCTCGCCGAGCGCGGCTTCTTGGCCCGAACGGTCACCTTGAAGCTCCGCTACGCCGACTTCCGATTGGTCACCCGCAGTACCAGTCTGATTCTCCCGACCGACGATGGCCCGACGCTCGCTCGCACCGCCGGCCGCCTCATGCGTGATCACTGGGAACGCGGCAAACCGGTCCGTCTGATCGGCGTCGGCACCAGCCGCCTCGTGCCAGCCGAAAGCTGGCTCCAGCTTCCTTTACCATTGCCAGAATGAGTTCTCTTTAATTCCGTGCCCTTCGCTTTCGCGAGTACATCTTCGTCGCGTCGAAGAATGGCTGGTAATCCCAGGAGAATCGCTCACCGGTTTCCAACGCACGCTTAACAAACATGCGGATCCGCTGGCTTTTGAGGATTGCCTGGTAGGTCTTCTCGCCGTCCCAGCCGTCGAAGACACGGCTTCGGAGTTCTTCGACAACGCCAGTGTACCTGGGATCATGGGCAACGTTCTCCCATTCGTCGGGGTCAGCGCTCAGGTCGTATAACTGGTCCGGTTGTTCGTGGACGTAAATATACTTATAGCGATCCTTGACGAGCGCCCGGACCGGGCGGATCGTTCCCTCGCCGTAGTTCTCGACGATCACCTCGTTGGGCCAGCGTACTGTTTCGCCACGCAGCAGCGGGGTGAAGTCGTGGCCGTCGATCCGGAGGGGAAGATTACTGGGAACCTCGATTCCGGCCATCGATAAGATGCTGGGGTAGAGGTCGACCAGCGAAACGTTCTTGGATACCCGTTGTCCGGCGGGGAAGCGACGCGGCGCGGAGACGATCAAGGGCACCCGCGCCGACCATTCGCGCACCGTCCGCTTGAACCACATGCCGTGCTCGCCGAGCATGTCGCCGTGGTCGCTGGTGACGATCACGATCGTATCGTCGCCCATGCCCAACCGGTTGACCTCTTTGACCAACTCCCCGACCTTGTCATCGA
>JAJPKB010000682.1 GCA_021323915.1 Chloroflexota bacterium
GGCCGCTCCGCCGTCGGGAACGCTGGTCATCGCGCGGAACGGAAGGTTCCTGACCTTCGACCTCGCGACGAAGGCGCAGCGACCGCTGGCCAGCTTTCCCACCAACGCGTTCGCGTCCTCGCCGGCGGTGTCGCCGGATCGGAAGCGGCTCGCCTATAGCTATTACGTCGTGCCGTCGAACAAGAACGACCTCGGCGGGAACGACCTCTACGTGATGGACGCCAACGGCGCCAACCCGCGTGCCGTTCGCACCCACGTCCAGGCGGGCGGCAGCTTCGAAGATCCGGCCTGGTCGAGCGATGGGCAGGCCCTGTTCACGACGCTTCGCGCCCCGCTCGTCGTCGGCGGGCAAACCGTCGGCGAGACGACGACGATTGTTCGAGTCCCGCTCGACGGCTCGGGGCAGTCGAACATCGCGAGTGGGGAAAGCCCGGCGACGTCGCCCGACGGGAAGCTGCTCGCTTACCTGGTCGTCGACAAGCAGGCGACGGTGCACCTCTGGATCGCCGACGTGGACGGCAACAACCCGCGCGAGCTACTCGCCAACCAGGGCTTCACCAACTTTCGCGGACCGCGCTTCTCGCCAAACGGAAAGACGATCGTCTTCGCGGGCCAGGGAGGGCCGGCCAGGGCGACGGCGAGCCGGCGCGCCCGGCCGAGCCCGCTTCTGGCCTGGCTCGAGCCCGGCGTCGCCGAGGCGGACGGCATTCCGATGGACGTCTGGACGATGACGCCGGATGGCGCAAATCTCCGGCAGATCACCCATGCCCTCGATCACTCGCCGATCCCGGCCTGGTCGCCGAAGGGGGAGTGGATCGCCGTGGCCGGGGAGCTCTACCTGACCCTGGTCGACGCGACCGGGAGGCAAACCGTGCAGCTGCTGAAAAACGCCCAGCTCAGCGGCCTGACCTGGCTGGCCTAGAGCAGTTCTGCGCTCCAAGGAGTAGACATCTGGCCAACCCGTAGCGCGGGGGACAAGCCCCGCGCTACAAGACGTCCGTCAGTTAGCTCGGTCCACGGCAGCCGGAGCAGATCGAATACTCAGGACGGGCTTCGCCAGCGCTCCTCGATCCGGCCTAGCTTCCAGACGCCGAGCGACACGATCCAGGTTATCACGAACAGCCCGACGATCAGGTAGCCGATCGTGCCAAGGTCTACGTTCGCGATTGTATCCCAGAACGGCCCGGTGAGGTTCAGCTCGGCCTGGACGATGCTCAGCAGCTCGACCGCGCCGACGAGGAACGCCACCGCTACCGACAACCCGGTCACCGTGATGTTGTAGTAGATCTTGCGAACCGGATTCGAGAAGGCCCAGCTGTAGGCCTTGCTCATGAACGCGCCGTCGGCGGTGTCCATCATCGACATGCCCGCGGCGAAGATCAGCGGCAGGCAGACCACCGCGTAGAACGGGAGGCCGGTCGACGCGGCGCCCGCGGCCAGCGCCAGCAAAGCGATCTCGCTCGCGGTGTCGAAACCGAGTCCGAAGAGGAAGCCGATCGGGTACATCTGCCAGCTGTTGGCGACCGCGCGCGACAGCGGGGCGAAGAAGCGGTTCATGAAGCCGCGCTTGTCCAGCTGCGCGTCGAGGTGCGCCTCGTCGCAGATTCCGCCGCGCATCTGGCGAAAGACCCGCAAGATGTCGAGCAGGATGATGAGGTTCAGAATCGCGATCAGGAAGAGGAAGAAGCCCGACACGCTCGTGCCGATCAGGCCGCCGATGCCCTTGAGCGCCGAGTTATCGCTCGTGACCTGCGCCGCGACCTGTTGAGCCGCGAAGGCGAGGGCGAGGGCGAGTCCCAGGACGACCGTCGAATGGCCGAGCGAGAAGAAGAAGCCGACGCCCATGGGGCGCTTGCCATCGGCGAGAAGCTTGCGGGTCGTGTTGTCGATCGCCGAGATGTGGTCGGCGTCGAACGCGTGGCGAAGCCCGAACAGGTAGGCGGTCAATCCGACGCCGATTCCCAGCGCCGAGGGATAGCGGGGCGACACCACGAAGATCAGCGTTCCCCAGCCGACGAGATGGAGCAGCGCGACGAACGCGTAGAGCGCTCCCAGCCGGCGCCATTCGCTGCCGGAAAACGCGTGACGAATGCCTCGCTTCGGCTTGGTGACCATCGTGACCATTCGGCTCGTACCTCCCTCGCGCCAGCGCGAACCCGATCGTTCGAGGAGCGACCGTGCTCATTATAGCAAGAGGGCTCTTAATTGCAATCATTTGCAAGTAGGAATTGGATAAGATGGCCACGGGTGGCGCGGTTGCAGAGGAGCGCCCCGGCGAAGCGAGCTCAGGTTGCCGGACCGCGGGGATCCGACCCGATCTGGTCGGTGGTCCACGCTCGTTCGTGCCTTAACGAGATTTTAATAGCTCAGCTCGTCAGTGATCTGCTAGGGTGCCCGCACGTTTCAACCGGTAGGCCGGGCATTCTGTTCCTCGGACGTGGCTTCGACCGCCAACCGAGGGGGAGAGAGCCATGGGTGCACGGCGGTGGATGCCGCCGATTCTCTTTCGCCTGGTCGTCGCGCTCGTCCTGAGCGCGGAGATTCTCGCGGCGATGCCGGTCGAGGCGAGCCCGACCAGCGCCCGCCCGACGCCCACCGTCGCGCCGACCCGGGTCCGGTCCGCCGCCCCGCGCACGCCGACCAGCGCGCCCTCCCGGCTTGCCCCCACCCCGACCCGGACGCCCACCCGGGTGACGGTCGGGCGGATCGCCCGGGTCGGGCCTCTCGGCCCGCTCTTCAGCGCACCCGGTTCGCCCACCACCGGCGTCGCCTGGGTCTGGGGCATGAACCAGCGCGGGGAGCTGGGGATGCCGACGGGCACCGGCGGGGCGAGCTGCGCCGACGAGGCGTGCCGCCTGGTCCCCCTCCTCAACCA
>JAJPKB010000498.1 GCA_021323915.1 Chloroflexota bacterium
CAGGTCCAGGACCGCCAGATAACCGCGGAGCTGCTCGCGGGTGGCGGCCGGCGTGAAGTCCTCGGCGTCGGCCTCCTGCCAGTGGAAGGTAACCCCGCGGTCCTGAACGAACCGGAAGGCGTCGTCCACGCGGGAATCCGCCACCGAGCGCATCCGATCGATCAGCCAGGCCTGGTCGACCTTGTGCTCGCTGAAGCCGATCGGATAGAGCAGCCTGGGCCCGAAGTAGCCGTTGATCATCCCCATGGACGTGTCGCCGAGCATCAGGGCCAGCACGCGGCGCAGCCGGATCCCTTCCACAACCCGCTCAGCGACGCGCACTGAGGCGTCGGAGATCGCGCCCGCGCCCTGGATCTCGTCGTCGGCGTAGCGAATCCGGCCGGTGGAGCACCATTCGTCGAGGCGATCCATGAAGGCGGCATCGGCCGTCCAGTCAGGAGCATCGGTCCAGATCCGCGAAAACTCGCGACCTACGCTCTCCAACGAGGCGCCCGTGTTGAGCAGCGCCACCAGGCCGGGCCAGGTCCCCGAGAAGTTCGACGCCAGGAGCAAGGGATTGGCCTTACCCACGACGCCGTCCACGGTGTGGGGGGCATAGGTCCAGTGCACGTAGACGCCGATCATCGGGTCATCGATGGGACCGAGCTGGGCGATCGCCTCATCCGGGCGGGTGAGGTATCCTTCTATCACGTAGGGCGAACGCCCAAGCTTCTTCAGCGCGGCGAGCAATCGGTCGGTCGCCTCGCGAGACTGTGCCAGGGCCCACTCATTCGGCTTCTTGCGATAATCGCCGGGCCAGAAGATCGCGACTTTCTTCGGCATGGGGTCCCTCGTCATGGAGAGTTCCGGCTGTCACGAACCAGGTGGAGCGAGTGTATATCGCCATCGACCCGTCCCGCCACGGGAGACCCCGGGTTCGGTCCCCGATGGCGATAGGAACCCTCATCGATCGGACTCGGCACGGTCTTGCTTCCGCGCCACCCGGCGAGCGAAGCGGTCGACTTCGATGACGCGACGGCGATGGAGGCCCCGCGCGATCGGCTCGATCCCGTCGTGGGCCTCGACCTGGAAGGTCACGACCGGGCCGCTGATGTGGATCACCCGGGTGCGGCAGGTCACGGTCGCGCCTTCCGCGGCCGGGGCGAGATGCTCGACCTCCACGAATGTCCCGACGCTCCGCTCATGATCCTCCAGGCAACCGGCGATCGCGTCCCGGGCGGCATACTCGAAATGCGCGACGAGCCACGGCGTCGCCAGCACCGCCGGCATCCGGGCGTCCGCGAAGCTGATCCGATTCGAGGGCCCCACGACGAGCACCTGCTCGCCCGACAGGCCGGTCCGCGGCGTCGATTTCATGATTGCATTCCACCTTTGTCGGATGGGTGATGCGAAGTGAGTCGGAGTCAGGTTCCTCGGCGCGATGAATTGTCATCGTCCTTGACCCTCTCCCTCCGGGAAACGATAATGATTATCGGTTAGGCCTCGCCGTCTCGATTTACCGAGCGCCCCCGCCCTGTTGTTCCTGGCCGACCTCGGGCTGACTGCGGCGGCCGTTCGATTTCTCCCGGCCTCGATCCCCGGGAGCGGATTGAAACTACCTGGAAGAAACTCATGGCAGCAGCGTCACTGGCCGGCAAGCCGCGGAAGGTCATACCCAAGATCCTGGCCGTCATCCACGCCGATGGATGCACGGGATGCGAGGCTTGCCTGGAAGTCTGCCCGGTCGACTGCATCTACAAGGTCCCCGGCGAGGAGCACGCGAGCCTCCAGACCTGGTGCGACGTGGACCTCGACCGCTGCATCGGGTGCAAGCATTGTGCCCAGGTCTGCCCCTGGGACGCGATCGACATGGTCGATACGATCGACGTGGCTTATCACGTCGCGCTGAAGGGCGGTCCTCCTCGTTACATCGAGGAGCGCTGGGATGAGCTAGTGGACCAGGCGCACCGGAACGCCGAGGGGCTGCTGGCGAAGAAGAAGTAGGGCGGGGATCGACGGCAGAGCAATGACGACCTGATCGGGTGGTCGGGCACTCCGCGGCGTTCGCGCTGCGCGCACGGGCGGCCACGGGGTCAGGACGAGCGTTTCCCAACTCGAGCGGAGGATGCGTATGGTGTGCACGATTCGGTCGTCCGCGGCCATGGTGCTCGGCGGCCTGGTCCTCTCCCTGGCGGCGGGGTGCGATACGGTTCAAGAGCCGGCGAGTCCCGGCCCGGCGGGTGAGACCTCCCGCTCGGCTGCGCCTTCCCGATCGGCGAAGGTGGCCAGCCCGAGCCCGGACCAGAGGGCCCAGGCCCAGCAGGTGGCGGGGGAGAAGACAACGCCGACGCAGAGGGTGGATCCGAAGGAGCTCACGAAGGTCGTGAGGGAGGAGGTGAAGGGCGGCGAGGCCCAGGAAGGGCCGACGCCGTTCGATTATCTCTGGCTGCCCTCCGACCCGGAGAAGATCCAGGATGAGCCGCTGACCGTCGCGGTCCCTCCGCCGCTCGCCCCCCTGGTCACGAAGGTCAACGTGCCGGTCTCCAACCCCTTGACGAAGCGGAAATATGAGCTCGGCCGCCAGCTCTATTTCGACCCCCGCGTCTCGCTCGACGGGACGGTGAGCTGCGCCACATGCCACAACCCGGCGAAGGGGTGGACGGACAATTCGAAGGTCTCGGTCGGGATCGACGGGCAGGCGGGCAGCCGCAGCGCACCGACGGTCCTCAATACGGTCTACGGGCGGTCCATGTTCTGGGACGGCCGCGCGCCGTCGCTCGAGGGCCAGGCTCAGGGGCCCGTCCAGAACCCGATCGAGATGGGGAAGCAATCGTACAAGGAGATCATCGAGCGGCTCCGGAAGATCCCCGGCTACCGAGAGCAGTTCGAGAAGGTCTTCGGCACCAACGTCACCCTCGACGGCTTCGCCAAGGCGGTCGCCACGTTCGAGCGAGTCGCGGCGATCTCCGGCAACTCGAAGTACGACAAGTACACCCGGGGCGATACCAAGGCGCTCTCGGAGAGCGAGAAGCGCGGCATGGTCCTCTTTGGGCTGCGGCTCAGTCCTGACGATGAATTCAAGACGGAGGTCGTCCTGCAAAAGGGCAAATGCACGCTCTGCCACGCCGGCTTCAATTTCACCGATGAGCAGTTCCATAATCTCGGCATTGGCTGGAACGCCAAGGACAAGAAGTTCGCCGACCTGGGCCGATGGGCGATCGAGCCGATCGGGGCCAAGTACGATG
>JAJPKB010000382.1 GCA_021323915.1 Chloroflexota bacterium
GGCTTGGCCTTGGACATTCGCTGGCGGCGGCTTCGGGCCTGGTGGTATGGTCGATCGGACTGAGTCGGCTCAAGCCAGCCTATCAATGGCACGTCGGACGGCTGATCGTCGTGTCCGGCGCCGCGCTGGCGCTGGGCTGGTCGCTGCATTCCCCGGTCGCCGCGTTCGACTCCAACCGCCTCGCCTCGGCCGTGGCGCTTGTCGTCGCCACGCTTCTCACCGGAGCCACGGTGGCCGGCTTGATCCTCCCGTTTCGCCCCTGGCTGGCGAGAGCGCGCCCGTGAATGCACCCGTCCTCCGCCCTGGCATCATTCTGCTCTCGTGCGTCCTGCTTGGCGCGCTGGTATCGCCGCCGTCGGTGGCCCTCGCGGCGTCGGATCCGACGTCCGGTTGCCTGGGCCACCAGGACGCCAGCCCCGGGCGATATGGCGTACTGATCGTCGACTGCGCTCCCGGCTTCGCGACTGCCCACGACCGATTGTACGTCTACCCTCGCGGGCCCATCGCGACCGGGCAAGACTGGCGGGCCGACCTGAACACGACCGACGCCGTCTGGATCTTCGACGTGGGAGCGCGCCGGGAGGCGAGCCTCATCATCGACTTTCATCCGAACCCGGGTGGCCCCGGCCTCGAGGCGGATCTCTACGACGATCGAGACGGCGACGGGAACGTGCTGTACCAGCTCGCCGACGGTATTCCGGTCCCGGCCGAAGCGAAGTTTCCGACGGTTCGGGTGCTGGCGCCCGATGGGTGGTGGACAAAGGACGGCAAGGTCAACTTCAACCTCAACGTTTACGTCGACGGCCCGGTCTACGCGGCGTTCGGATCGTCGACCTACCTCCAGCGTTTGAAGGTCGATGGACGGCCCGACTACGTGGTCCGGGTGCGTGACCCGGACCACGATGGCCGCCCGGACTTCGAGTGGATCGACGCCTGGCCGGATGCGCCGGTCGATTGGGGCATCATCAGAAGCCAGCTGATGGTCAGCACCAATCATGACGAGCGAGCAATCGGAAATTACCTATTCTGGCCGTACCTTGGAACGTCCTACGGGCCTGCCCAGGGCCTCTCGACCGTCGGTCCAGCTCGCTTCGCGCTCGTGCCGAACCCGGACGCCTCGTACGGCTTCGTCAAGGACTACGGAAAGAGCTTTCCCCCGATTCAGGTCTGGTGGCCGGGGGCGGATATCGCCTACGTGGGCGAGTTCGTCGCGTCGCGCGGCAACGGCTCCAACTGGTTTGTCTATTCATTGAATCGCCTGGATCCGAGCCATCTGGATCGGTCGCCGGGCGGTCTCGCGGACTTCGAGAATCCCTTCGCATTCTACGATCTTGCCCGGGCGCACGACGGTTACCCGGACCTGGCGATTCGCCAGGAGTACTATCCGGCTCACGATGCGTTCTTCGACGGCGGTGCGTTCGATCAGCCGAGCGAGCTGATCCGGTACTCCTGGGATCAGTTTCACGCCCACGCGTGGAATTACAAGCTCGACCTGCTCGGGAGACGTCCGATTACCGACGTCGTCACCATCGGACCGCTCTCGGTCGCCACCGTTCCGTATTCGCAGTATCCTACCTGGATCACCGCGCAGCGATGGGATCTCGCCGATTTCGTTGCCGTGGATTCGGGCCCCTGGACGAGCGAAGGCGTCTACCAGGAAGTCCTCGACACCACGGCGCTCTGGAGAAGCTATCTGACCGGCGTCGCGTCAGAGGCGCCGGCGCCGCGCTTGGAGACGCTCCCAAGAGGCTATCGCGGCGAATTCACGTTATCCCTGGGAAACCAACCGTATCTGTACTTCAGTCCGATCGACCACCAGCTACACCTGGTCGGCGCAACCGCGGGCATCTGGAACCTCGACGACCGGACGAAAGTCCGCTACGAAAACCTGGGCGGAAAGTATCTCGATAAGTGGACGCTCGTCGAGAACGGCTCCGAGGTTGGTTCGCTGGCGTTCGTCTCCGGGCAGCTTCTTCTCATGGATCGCACCGGCCTGCGGATCAAGGCGGTCGACTCGCCTCCCGCGAGCTTCACGACGCTGCCGCCCACCACTCACGACACCTGGGCCCGGCTCGGCGCTTTGCTGCTGCGGTCAGCGCCGCGCTTCGCCGGAGATGATCTCCGGGCGATGTTCGATCAGTTCCCCGGATCGGTCCAGTCGCTGCCCGGCGCGACAACGAAAGATCTCCGCGTCACGGCTGCCGGGTTTCGACTTGTCGTGCACCTGCCCGCCGGCACGGCGCCAACCGCGCCGTGGGCGATGCGCCGGCCGCCGGGTGATTACCTCGTCCGCTACGACCGGTCGACCGGCTTCTCGGCGGAGCCGCTCGAGCCGGCAATCCTCGATCTCTCCCCGGTAGAGCTCGACGTCGACCGGCCGACCGCCTTTCAACCCGTCGACCTCACCGTCACCCTCCGGAACCGAGGGAACGAAGACGCGAACGGCGTGAGGGTTCACTTCATGGCGAGCAGCTCCGGCGTCGAGAACGTCACCGTCGGTACGACCGGGGTGGACGTTCCCGGAGGTGGGCTGGCCCAGGCGCGGGTGGGCTGGGCGCCCCCGGCCAGCGGGGACTGGACGGTGTGGGCGGTCGCCAGTGTCCCTTTCGCTCCGGCCACGGCCACGCGCGTCTCCGTTTCCCCGCCACCGGGGACGGGCCTCCCGCAGCTGCTCGCGGTGGAACAGCTTGGCGAACGAAACGAGATCGTCGTCGGCCTGGTGATGGCGATCGCCCTGCTCGTCGCGGCCGGGCTGGCGCTTGGCGTTCTCCTGGTTCATCCGGTAGCCTCCCGATCACGACGGTCGGAGGTCGAGAGTGATTGACCTCGCCGCCGGGGGCGAACCGGTCCCGCGAACCGAGATCGGCGAGCCGTCGGAGAGGCTGGAGACGCCATCGGGCGCGCCAATGCTGGCGCTGCTCACGTTCGCGGTGCTGTTCGGCACGTACTTTGTCGCCCGCTCGGGTGGCCACTGGGCCGAGAGCGACACCGCGGCGATCACCGGCTGGATCCGATCAGTCGTGGCGAGTGGCACGCTGACACCAACGACCGGCGACGTCTATCCCCAGGGCTACGGCTACGCCGCGGTGTCGGCGTTCGTGCTGGCGCTAACCGGTCTCGACGTCGCGACGCTCCAGCAGATCGTCTATCCGCTGGTCTCGGCGCTGCTGGTGTTGCCGTCCTGGACGCTCTACCGTGAGCTGACCGGCAGCCGCCGGGCGGCAACGCTCGCTACCCTGCTGCTGTTCGTTCAGCCGGAGTTTCTGTTCGTCGTCATGCGCGGGAGCCACGAGCGGCTGCTCCGGGCGCTGATGCTGGTATCCCTCTGGCTGTTGGCGCGCAGCTTTCGCGTCCGCGCGCGCCCGGCCAGTTTCGCCGTCCACGTTGCCCTGTTCTACGTCGCGGCCTACGCGCTCATCGCGACCAACGTTCTTTTTGGGGTCTCGTTCTTCGTGGCGATCGCCTCCGCGATGCTCGCGGCGTGGGTGCTGGGGCGAATAAACCCGGCTCTCCGTCCCATCGCCGAGCCGACCGTCGCTCGCCTGGCGTCGGTAACGCTGGTGGCGGCCGGTCTCGGATTCGTCGTCATCTTCTACGCTTACCCGATTTCCCAGACGAGCTTGCACGCGCTGGGCATGCTGGCCCAGAAGGTTGGGGGCCTGTATCTGACCACCTCGCCCTCCGCGACGGCGGCGTATGATCCGTACGCCGCGGTGGTAGGCGGCTGGGTAAGTCTGCCGGTCTACTTCCTGGTCAGCTGCGGTGATTACGTCTTGCTGATGGTCTCGGCGGGCATCTGGATTCGGCGGGGGATTCAACGGCCCTGGCGACACCTTTCGGAGCGACGGGCCTTTGGTGCATGGATTCTCTGGCTGCTCTACGGGGCGTTCGCCATGCAGGGAGCGCTGGCGATCCTCAGCGACCGGACCGGCTTCCTTGGCGGCAACCTGCAGGACCGTTCGTTTCCCTCGTTCGCCATGGTCGCGACGCCGATGGTAGCCGCGCCGCTCGCGGAGTGGCGCCCGAGGCCCTGGGCATCAGCCGTTTTCGGATGCGCCATCGTGCTGCTGGCCGGAACGGCACTGTTAAAAGCCACGAACGAGCCCGCCCTCAGCAACAAATGGACGTTCTACACCGCGCCGGAGATCCAGGCGCTGCGCTGGGCGGACGCCCATGACCGGAACGAGTCGATCTGGGTCGGCCTGGACGAGCGATTGAGCACGGCGTACGCCATCGCGGTGGGCCCGCCGAGGCGAGGTAACGACTGGGACGAGTACACCCCCAAGCCCGCGACGCGCGCCTTCGTGATCTCGGACGTCACCCGGCTCCGGAGCGCCCGGCTGGCGAATCCTCTGCCGCCGGTGGAGGCGGAGAACCAGATTTACGACAGTGGACCGGTTCAAGTCTACCGGCTGCGCCAGCGCACGCCGTACCAGCGATGAGTCACGCCGAAAGCAAGCCACGGCTGGGCTTCCTCACCTACGGCCTGGACCGCGCGCCGACCGGAATTGGGCGTTACGCGACGCGGCTCCTTCAGGCGATGGCTGCTCTGACCGGCGCACCGGAGATCGTTCTGCTCACGACCGAGCGTGAGGACCGACACGGCCTCTGGAACAGGTTCGAGCATCACGCCTTGCCCTTCTGCCAGCTACTCCCGTCGTTGCTGACGATCGGAAACGCGGTCGTAGCCAGAGCGGCCCATCGTTATCACCTTGATCTCGTCCACGACCCCAACGGCATCGCCCCGTTCCTCTGGCCCGAACGGCGTGCCCGGCGCATCGTGACGATTCACGACGCGTTCGCCTACGTTTGCCCGGACGAGCACGACTGGCTCGACAACTGGCGGTATCGTCTCCTGCTTCCGCGTGCCGCGCGGGGGGCCGACGCCATCCTGACCGATAGCCGGCACTCGGCGAACGACCTTCGCCGGTACCTGGGCATGGCGAGCGGACGAGTACGTGTGGTCGCGTGCGGGGTAGATTCGAGCTTCCGTCCGGTTTCCGATCGGACCGAGCTGTCCGATACGCTGTCTCGCCTTGGGATTTCCGGTCCGTACCTGCTCTACGTTGGCGGCATCAACGCGCGCAAGAACGTCGCGCGCCTGCTCGAGGCGTACGCGCGGATTCGGGGCCGCCATCCCGACCTGAAGCTGGTGATCGCCGGGAAGCCGCAGTGGAAGACGAGCGACATCACGGCGACCTACCGACGGCTCGATCTGGAGCCGTGGGTTCGCTTCACCGGCTACGTTCCCGATACCGACCTTCCGGCGCTTTACGGCGGTGCCGAGGCGTTTGTGTTTCCGTCGCTCTACGAAGGCTTCGGGTTACCGCCGCTGGAAGCAATGGCTTGCGGCACGCCGGCGATCGTCTCGAACACCTCGTCGCTGCCCGAGGTCTGCGGCGATGCCGCGCTCCAGGTGAATCCACTCGACGTCGAAGCCAT
The DNA here is from genome assembly GCA_021323915.1 of Chloroflexota bacterium. GTDB lineage: Bacteria > Chloroflexota > UBA6077 > FW602-bin22 > CADDYW01 > JAJPKB01. The sequence goes on from JAJPKB010000382.1 coordinate 5,443, forward strand.
CGCCGGGGCGATCGATCGGATCCTCAGCGACCACGACCTTGCCGACGACCTGCGGCGGCGCGGCCTGGCGCGGGCGGAGCAATTCACCTGGGAACGTGCCGCACGCGAGGTCCTTCGAGCGTACGAGCAGGTGCTGAGCCGTGGGCCGACGGCTCAGACTGCCAGCTGACAAGGAGTGGACCGGTGCAGCCTGGTCGAGTGACGGATCGACACATCGAACCCCCGATCGGCTCGATCCCCGGACTGGATCTCGGGCTCGTGCTGCTTGGCGCGCTGGGCTTGACAGTGTTGATCGCCCTCGGCGGGTCGCTTCGTGCCCTGGAGGCACCGCGGTTGCTCCTCGGGCTGACGTACGCGCTCTACGTGCCCGGCTACACGCTGCAGGCCGCCCTTTTTCCGAGGCCGAATGACCTTGACGGGCCGGAACGGTCGGCCGCGAGCTTCGCGCTGAGCCTCGCGGTGATTCCGCCGATCGCTCTCCTCCTGGACCGGCTTCGGCTGGGAATCCATCCCTGGCCCATCCTCGTCTCGCTCGAATTGTTCGTGGTGGCCTGCACGCTCGTCGCCTGGTATCGGCGCCGCCGGTCTGCCGTGAATCTCCGCGCCTCCGCGAGCGGCCGCGGCTGGCGCGGGCGGTGGACCATCCAGGAACGGAAGGCCAGGGCCATTCAGGGCGGGCTCGTCGTCGTGCTAGCCGTGGCGCTCGCCTCGCTGGCGGTGGTGGTGCTGGCGCCCGGACCCGGCGAGCGGCTCACCGAGTTCTATCTCCTGGGACCGAGCGGACTCGCCGAGAGCTTCCCGCGCGAGACGACGATCCGCCAGCCGGTGTCGGCGACGGTTGGTATCGTCAACCGGGAGGGCGCGCCGACGACGTATCGGGTCGAGGTTCTGGTGGGCGGGCAGTTGGTCGCGGAGGTTGGGCCGGTTCGCCTCGCGCCGGGGGCGCGTGTGGAGGTGCCGGTCCACGTCGCATCGCCGATCGCGGGAGATGACGTCGAAGTGGTATTTCACTTGTACCGTTCTGGCGACCGGGCGCCGTATCGGTCGCTGCGGCTCTGGCTTTCGGTCAAGGGATCGTAGCGCCGCGAGACTTGGCGTACATGGAAGGGATGATGCTCCTGGTGCTGCGGGCAATCGGGATCGGTGGCTGGCGAAGCGCCACTCTGGACGATGGCGACGGTCGCCGGGTCTGGATCTATGTCGCGTACCTGATCGCGGCGATCGTCGCCGAGGCGCTAGCTACCCTGCTCTACCCTCCGGCGGGTCTCGCCCTTGACGGCGTCCTGCTGGTCAGCCTGGTGCTTCACAGCGCGCTGATCCGGGATCGGCCGGGATCTCGACTTCTCCTGGCGCTGACCGTCGCGCCGCTGATCCGTCTGTTGAGTCTCTCGCTGCCCCTGAGCACCTTCCCAGTCGTCGACTGGTACCTGATCGTCAGCGTACCGCTCTTTGTCGCTGCCGCGATGATCGCGTCGACGCTGGGCTACGGCCCGTCGGACCTCGGGCTACGGCTAACGTATCGGTGCGCCCGCTCGCTCGTGGAACAGGCGTCGGTCGCCGCGGCGGGCCCGGTACTCGGCTACCTCGAATACCGGATCCTCCGTCCCACGCCGCTGGTCGATGGATTGAGCGTGGGTCAGCTCTGGGCGCCCGTCCTGATCGTCATGGTCAGCACCGGGCTCCTGGAAGAGGTGATCTTCCGGGGATTGGTGCAACGCGCGGCGGTCGAGGCGATGGGGCCGCCGGGGGTGATCTACACGGCCATTCTGTACGCCGCGCTCCACCTGGGCTATCGGTCAGCCCTGGACGTGGTCTTCGTCCTTGGGGTGGGGTTGTGCTTCGGGTTCGTCGTGGCGAGGACCGGCTCGCTGGTCGGCGTGACACTCTCGCACGGACTTGCGAATGTGACGCTTCTGATCGTCATGCCCTTGCTGCCGTTGCTCGTTCATTCGTAGGGCCCGGTCAGTGAAACAGCTGAGCCAGATCGGCCGCGGCGATGAAGGAGAAGCCAAGCAGCAGGGGAACGATCGCGGCGGTCAATGCCCGCGCGTGCGCCTTCGATCTCGGGCCGGGGCTGCTTGCCGCGACTTCACGCTGAATCAGAAGCGCCAGGAGCACGAGGACGGCGACGAGCGCGAGCGGTGCGGTCAGGCCCGCCGCGCTCACCGTGGCAATCGTCGCGGTCGTGATCGTCGCACTCACCGGCTGCTCCTCTCGCGAAACCCGTCCTCAAGATAGTTGACGATCGACCTGTTGTCAAGGCTGGCCGGTCGCCGACGCGGTGGTTACGGTCGCCGTCCTCCCGCGTCGGCGACCGCGCGCGTCGCGGTGTGCGATAATCCTTGCCAGCGAACGCTGTGCCGAGTCGGAGGTTGATGCGATGGAACGCGCGGACGTCGTGGTTATCGGCGCGGGGCTTATCGGAAGCTCGATTGCCTGGAGACTGGCCCAGGCTGGTCGGCAGGTGGTGCTGCTCGATCGTGAAGAGCCGGGAGCCGAGGCTTCGTCCGCCGGAGCCGGGCTGCTGCAGCCGGAAGCCGGTCGCGAGGCCAGGTCGGAAACCCTCGGTCTCTGGCTCGAGAGCCTGGCGATGTACGATGGATTCACCCGGGAGGTGCGCGAGGCAACCGGCGCCGGCTTCGAGTACCGCGTGACCGGCCGGCTGGTCACCGCCTTCGACGAAGCCCAGGAAGCCGCCTTGCGCACGCGGTCCCGCGCCCAGGCCGACGCGGGTATCCCGTTCGAGTGGCTCTCCGGCGACGACGTGCGTCGGATGGAGCCGTCGATCACGCCGGACGTTCGGGCGGCGCTCTACTTTCCTCAGCACGGGCTGGTGGACAATCGCCGCCTGGTTATCGCCCTCGCCCAGGCGGCAGCGCGGGCGGGTGCCGACGTGCGCGCGTACGAGCCGGCGACGTCGGTCGCGACGTCCGGCGGAAGGGTTGACGGAGTCGAGACCCCGAACGGGCGGATCTCCGCCGACGCCGTGGTCATCGCGGCTGGCTGCTGGTCCGGCTTCTTACCGCCAGGCCCTCACGGAGAAAGCGGAAATCAGGGGGTCGGCGACGCGACGCGCTCGGACCGGTTCGTGGGGCCGGCCAAGGGCGAGATTATCGCCCTTGAAGCGCGCCCGCGTCCGATCGAGCGGGTGATCTCGACCGATGGCGCGTCGATCTCGGCGCGCGGCGATGGTCGAATCGTCGTCGGAGCGACGGTGATCCCCGGCACTTTCCACAAGGAGATCACCGCGGACGGAGTCGCCCGCATGCTGGCGGCCGCGGTCCGAGCGGTTCCGTCGCTCGGTGGCGCCCGCTTCGTCGAGGCCTGGACCGGCTTGCGGCCCAAAAGCCTCGACGATCAGCCGATCGTCGGGGCCGACCGAGTGGCCGGGCTATTCTGGGCGACCGGCCATTTCAAGATGGGTATCCTATCGACGCCGGCCACGGCGGAGGTCGTGAGCGATCTGGTCGAAGGGCGGACGCCTCGGCTGCCGATCACGTCGATGAGCCCACTGCGCTTCGAGCGCTGACGTACGCGTTGCGGATCTCGACGTACAGCGAGTCCAGATACGAAGTGGGATGTTGGTCGCGGCGAGGCGCCTCATCCCGTGGCCTGCACATCGCGAGCAGCGCGACGACCAGCGGCGGAAGGAAGATGAGCGGGACAACGATCAAATGAATCGTGGTCATGCTCATCGTGTTCTGGTTCCAGTACCACAGGTACGCCCAGATCGGAGTCGTGAGGGTGGTCGTGAACGTGAAGAGGACCATGCGCGCCTGAATCCAACGGTCCCCGGAGAGCACCGCCATGGCGACCAGCAGGGCGAGATACCACCCGGCGAAGTGTGACGCGACGAGAATCGTCACGAAGAGCACCTCGAACATCGCCTGGGCGAGATTTGCCCGCCCAAGGCGCAACGAGTTCGCCTGCCAGAGGAAGACAATCCCGAGGACTACGAGCTTCGCGATGCCGAGCCAGTTAATCGAATCCGGGATCAACAGAATCATCAAGGCGGAGATCGAGGACAGGTAATCGGAGTCGACCGCCTGGGCGCGCTCGATCGTCGCCAACCCGGTCCAGAACGGCGCGTAAGCCACGATGGCCAGGGCGACGATCACCGCCGCGCTCATCGCCACGCGCGCCCACCGCGCTCCCGCCGATCGCGTCGAGGTCAGGATCTCGGCGACCAGGAAGAGGGGAATCGTCCCGAGGGTCAAGAACTTGATCAGGACGCTCACGCCGACGCCGAGCGCGCCGAGAATCGTCTGTTTCCTCGCCACCATCACGAGCGCCGCGACGAGGAAAAAGGACATGACGGCGTCGTTGTGCCCGTTGCCGACCATTTCCAGTTGGACGAGTGGATTCCAGCCGAAGATCATCGCCGCCAGCGCGCTGGCCAGGGGCCCACGGTGGCGAAAGGCCGCGGCCAGGCAGCCGGCCGTCGCCACCACGGCGATGGCTGCCAGGATCTTGAGCAGCAGAATCGCGAGCACGACGTTCGAACCGGCGAGCAGCGCATCCACCTGGGTCAGGAGAATCCAGACCGGCCCGTAGGGCGACGTCGAGTCGATCCAGCTTCCGGCGTAGGAGACGAAGGTATCGTTGGCCGCGCTCGAGGGCGGAGTGACCATCGGGTTGACGCCGTGGTACACCGCGATGTGCCCCTCGACCGCGTAGTTGAACACGTCGATCGCCGTCACCGGATAGAGAAAGACCATGGTGGCGCTGAA
>JAJPKB010000396.1 GCA_021323915.1 Chloroflexota bacterium
CACGCCAACGCCGAAGACGAAAACGCCGGCGGTGCTGTGCCCGTCGTCGGCGGCAACCACGTGCCAGACGACGGTGTAGGAGCCGTTGGGCAAGTGCGGCGCGAGCGGCGCCACGACGACGGAAGGGACGTTCGGAATCACCCGGCTGGGCCCATCCTGGACGGTCCGGGCCCGAGAGTCGTAAACGGTCACCCGCGAGAGGTTGGGCTCGAGCGCCTCGGAGAACGTGATCTGGACGCGGCTTGGCGCACGCGGGAGCGCGCCGTTTGGCGCTGGATCGGACTGGACCGGATAGGCGTGTGCGAACGCGACCGAGGGCGAGAGGACCAGAACGATAGCAACGATGCCAAGGGCACGACCGAGTTGCACGTGACGAGGCTCTCAGGACGTGGTGTTCGCGGAGCTGGGCGTTGGCACGCCAAGCTTTCCCAGAACACCCAGAATTCCTTTCACTCCCTGATCGACACCGACGCCCCAGGTGAACAGCGCCGCGTACTCGAGCGGCGAGCTCAGAACCTTGCCCTCGTACAGCGAAGAGAGCGCCGTCAAAGCTGCCACCAGTACGGCGACGACCAGGACGGCGACGTCGCCCATGGTGATCAGCTCTCTGGTCTGGAGCATGCTGGCCTGGTAGGTCCGATCGGCCTTGCTATCCGGCCGGGGCATGTCGCGCAGGCTCTTCGCTAGCTCGAAACGCGTCGAAAGGCCAGGGTGACCCGCTTTGTCGCGCGCCAGGAGGCTTTCGTTCCACAGCCGCGTGGCATGAAACGCCGCGGCCCGGGTGAGCAGGACGTTGGGCGTCGCCAACTGTCCGCCGGCTTCCCGTGGCGCCGCTCGCTGGTCCAGGGGAGAGTCCCCGACGACGTGGTGGTCGGCGGCCACTTTTCGGATCGTGGCCAGCGCGTCCTCGACCGCTTCTTCCACCTTCCAGCTTCGGATGTCGTCGATCGATCCCGCGTCCCAGAGATCCGCCGACGCCTCGGCGAGACTCGCCCGGGCGTTCTCGATCTCCGGCGGAACCGGCGAAACGCGCGCGGAGATCCGACGCGACAACTCCCACCCATCGTCGATTCGCGTGTCGATGCGCTCGAAGACGACGTAAAGGCTCGCCAGGTCCTTGACCCGAGACGAAACGCTCTTGAGATCGTCGGCGTCCCGGATCTCATACTCGTGGCGTGGATTGTCGAACAAAGCATCCCAGGATCTCAGGGCCTTCGGAATCGAACCCGTCGTGGCGAGCTTCGCCTTGATCCGGCCATAGGAATCCGCCACCTCTGCCGCGACGCCGAGGAAGGTCCGGTAGTCGGCAAACAGCGACTGGAGGGCGGCGAGCCGAGATCTCGCCTCGGCCAGGTCACCCCGCTGGACGAGCGCGATGATGCTGTTATCGGGGGGAATCGGGTCCTGGAGGACGGCGGCCCGGGCGGCACGGGTGAGGCTGAACCGATCGATCGTCTGGCCGTCACCCGGCCGATCGTTTGGATCGGCGCGTCGCATCGGATGCCCAACCGCGTGATCGTCGACCCAGCTGATCATCCAAAGAAGATCAACCGCTTCTTGCTGCAGCTGGAGGCCCGGGCTCAGAACGTTTTCCCAGAGGCCGATGGCGTACGAGATCAACAGGCCCGCGACGACCGACGCGACCGGCAGGAACGGATCCGGCATCACGATAACGGTCAGTCTCCACGTCGCGCCATTCGCCTCGACCGTCGCCGCGACGTACTGACCGGCCGCGGGAAGCGGTGGCGCCACCTTCAGCGTCGCGTAGTGGGTTCCAGTGGTATCGCTCGGGTTCGCCGACACCGAGAACGGTTGGATCTGTTGAAACGTCGGGACGGCGGTGGCGGTTCCAGCCGGAATCGATGGCACCGCCAGGGTAATTCCTCTTTGAAGCTGGTCGGCAGTCACCGCCACGGTCGCGTCGCCGGTGAGGGTGACCGGCTCCGACACGACCGGATACGACGCGCCACGAAGGAGCACCACGCTAACCACGAACACGACGACGACCGCGAGAATGGACTGTGGCCGAGGCAGAATCCGCGCCGAAGGGAAGCCGGGCTCGCGCGTTCTCTCGGGAGGTGGTTGAGCGACGACGTCGGCCACCGGTCCCTCCGCGCGATCTACCGTCAAGCTGTTTGGCAATCGAAGCGACCCTGGACGGAGTATAGCGACCGGAACTGGTCGACGCAAGAGTCGGAGATGCCTGAAAGAGCGGATACTATCGCCTCGACGTCCGCTCTCAGCGCTTGGGTTGCCGATCCCCGCCGAGACCAAGCGCCGTCAGGGTCCCTTCTCGCCATTGTTCCAGCAGCGCCACTGCCTCCGCGGGATCGCGGGCAAGAGTCTCGCGCAGCAGTTTGGCGCGTGCGCCGACCACCTGGAGCCAGGTCGCGATCGGATTCGCCTCCAGTAGTTTCGGCGCAAGCTGCTCGATTCGTTCGAGGATCGTGCGCGCGTCGCGGTCTCGGCCCGTCAGGATCAGCGAGGAGGCTTCCACTTCCAGAAGGCGCACGTTGTTTGGCGCCTTCTGCGCCTCCATCGAGGCACGCCGGGCCAAGTCCGCTGGGGTCTTGATCCGGGTCGAGGAAGGGTAGTCCTTGCTCGTTGATTTCGCGCAGGATGTCTCGCATGACCTGCTCCTCGTGCTCCCCCAC
>JAJPKB010000417.1 GCA_021323915.1 Chloroflexota bacterium
GAGCGACATCCGCGGCCTTCTGGTCGAAGAGGCATTTGCCTGAGAGCAGGTATAATGGGTGGAAGCTCGTGACACGCGAGCGATGGAGCGACCAGGAGACCACGCCGTGGGGCGGGGAGAGACGCTTCTGGATCTGACCGACGCCGACGTTCAGGACGCCCTGGAGCACCTCTACGACTACGTGTACCTTCAGGGCCACCCCCTGGCGGCCAGCCTGGCAGCGTCGGAATCAACCGGCTGGAACCGCGGCGGCGCCCTGCACCGGCTTCTCGTCGAGACGATCGACCTGCTCAAGCCTCCGACCGGCACGCCGCCAGCGAGCCAGATCTGGCGGCGCTACCGGCACGCCTTTATGCGCTACATCGAGACGGCCACGGTGGCCCAGATCGCCGAGGAGCTCGGGGTGAGCGAGCGACAGGCCCGCCGCGACAACCACGAGGCGGTCCAGGCCATCGTCGAGCTGCTGCGGCGGCGGCTGGGCGGCGGGGCCATTCGCCGACCGCCGACCGATCTGCTGGCGGAGCGGCCGGCTTCCCCCCCGCGGTCGGGCCTGGCCGGCGAGGCAGCGCGGCTCGGAGCGGCCGAGCCCCACGTCGGGACGAGCTTGCAGGAGGTGGTCGACGGCGTTCTGGCGACGGCCGCGAACCTGGCCGGAGCCAGGAGCGTTGCCTTCGACTTCCGGGCGCTTCCGGTCTCGCCGCTGGTGACCGCCGAGCGGACGGTCGTCCGGCAAGTTCTGCTCAGTATCGTCGTCGGCCAGGTCGAGCTCGCCGCTCCGGGTGAGCGGATCCTGGTCTCGGTCGCCCGCGGCGCCGATCACGCGGTCGTCGCGATCTCGGTGCCGTTGCCGGCGGATCCAGCGGCGGGCCTGGCCAGGGCCTTCCAGGGGCGGCTGGCCGTCGCGCGGAAGCTAACCGCTCAGCTCGGAGCGACGCTGCTGCAAGAGCGAAGCGCGGAGGTTCTCCGGGTCTCGCTGAGCTTGCCGATCGTTCACCAGACGACGGTTCTGCTCGTGGACGACAACCCGGGGATGCTCCGCCTGTTACGGCGCTACCTCGGCGGCAGCAGCTACGCCATCCTGGAAGCCACGACGCCGGATCAGGCGATCGAGCTGGCCCGCCGATTCGAGCCGGAGGCGATCACCCTCGACGTGATGCTGCCAACGCGGGACGGCTGGGAGGTGCTGCAGACGCTCCGCGCGCTGCCGGCGACCCGGCACATCCCGGTGGTCGTCTGCTCGGTCCTCCGGGAGCGCGAGCTGGCCCTCTCGCTGGGGGCGGCGGCGTTTCTCGCGAAGCCGATCACCCAGCCGGCGCTGCTTCAGGCTCTGTCCGCGGTTCTGCCGCTGCCTGGGCGTTGAGGTTGTCGAGGGTCGCCTGCAGGCACCGCATCAGCTCGCCGGCCGGGAAGCCGCCGGACCGGGCCAGGCCGAACATCCCGGCGACGATCGCATCGTCTTCGATCCCCCTGGCGGTGACGACGGCCACCGGCACGTCCGCGAGCGCCGCGTCCTCGCGCATGCGCCGCAGGACGGTGTAGCCGTCGACGCCGGGCATCAGGAGGTCCAGCAGGACGAGGTCGGGTCGGGTCTCCCGCATCAGGTCGAGGGCCATCGCCCCGCCGTAGGCCTTGAGAACGCGGAAGTGGCGCGAGACGGAGTGGCTCATCCGCGTCAGCAGGCGGACCATCTCGTGATCGTCGTCGACGACCAGGATGGTCCGCGGGGCACCGCGGCGAGGACGGTAGCGGTCGAGCACCTGGGCCAGTCGCTCGCGGGTGACCGGTTTGTCGAGGTAGTCGACGACGCCCAGCCGGTTGATCGCCTCCCTTCCGCCGCGGAGCGAGCAGCAGACGAGCGGCACGCCGCCAGTCGCCCCGGCCAGTTGACGTAACTCGTCCCAGCCCGCGCTGTCGTCCGGCGCCGGCAGGATCAGCGCGACGACTCCTTCTCGCTGCCATTGCCGTTCGGCGAGCCGGCCGGTGCCGGAGAACGGCAGCACCCGGTAGCCGTCGAGGTAACGCTGGCACGCGCGCAGGAGCCACGGATCGTCGTCGAGGACCGCGACGGCGGGCAGGCCGGTGGTGGCCGACGCGGAATCCCGGTGATCCCCGGACGACGGATCCAGATCGACGAACGCGTGGCCGGCCGGCAAGCCGAACGAGACGACAGTTCCCTGGCCCGGCTGGCTCTCCGCCTTCATCCACCCACCATGCAAGCCGACGAAGCGACGGGCGATCGCCAGTCCCAGGCCGCTGCCCTCGCCGCGGTCCTCCTCGGGCCGCTCGACCTGGCGGAAATCGTCGAACAGACGTGGCAGCTCGTCCGGCGGAATTCCGACGCCGGTGTCGCGCACCGCGGTCACGACGTCCGATCCGACGAGCGACGCGGTGATCGTCACGCCGCCGCGCTCGGTGAAGCGCAGCGCGTTCCCGAGCAGGTTGATTAACACCTGGCGCACCCGGGTGCGGTCGAGGTAGAGAACCGGCAGGCCATCCTCCACCACCGCGCGGATCGACAGGCCCTTCGCCAGGTACGCCGCTCGCACCGTATCGGCCGCCTCGGCGATGATCTCGCCGATGGCCACGTCGTCGCGGTCCAGCGCCATGCGGTGGGCGTCGATCTGGCTGAGGTCGAGGACGTCGTTGATCAACGTGGAGAGGTGGCGGGCGCTCTGGTAGATCGCGCTGATATCGCCGCGGTAGGAGGCGGGCAGCACCTCGTCGCCGTAGGTGTGCGGGGCCATCACCATCATCTCGCTGAAGCCGATGATCAGGTTCAGCGGGGTGCGCAGCTCGTGGCTGATGTAGGCCGCGAAGCGGGCCTTGAGCGTACGGGCGTTCTCGGCGGCGTGGCGCGCGCGGTCGAGCTCGAGGGTGAGGCGCCCGAGGCGCTCGTGGGTCTCGTTCAAGCTCTTGACCAGTCTGCCCAGCTCTCCGCGGTGTCGCTCGGCGTCCTCGGCGCGGGCCCGGGCGTCACGGTGGCTGCTGAGGGACCATTCGAGCGTCTGGCGAAGGGGCCGCAGGCCAAGCCAGCTCACGAAGACCATCGTCCAGGTGATCGCGATGCCGCCGAGGACGGTGCCATCGGTCCAGGGAGCCGGCACGCCGGCGGTGGCGAGCAGAAAGACCGTCACGCCGAGCGCCGCGCCGATGGCCCAACCGGAGCCGAGCAGGACGGTGGCGGTCGCCGCGCCCACCGCGAAAGTCCAGCCGGCGAACCCGACGTCGAGGGCCCGCGCCGCGGCGGCGGACGCAAGAAGCTGGGACAGCACCACCGTCGCGCTGGCGGCGTCCGGGTCGCGGCTGGCCAGGAGCAGCGCCAGGATCGCCCCGACGACCAGCGCGAGGATCGCCCAGCCGAGCCCGGGCGCGGCGACGAGGTAAGGAACGACCAGCGCCCAGCCCACGACGAGCTGCAGCCAGCAGAGAATCCGCACGCTCTGGGTGCGGCATTCGTCGAGGCCCTTGCGCCACTCGTCGACCTCGGCGTCCGATACACGCTCCACTATTTCGCACTCCGACGCTACTCGCGCGTAATCAAGGGACATTTTCGGCGATGCCCCTGATCCACCCCACCTGGGGTAAGAAAAATTCGGGGGACACCCCCGAACCCCCGCCCTGGCGGGGCGCTCTTGTCCGCCTTGTGTCCGCCTTTTGGCCATGACGGCGGCCACGCCCTGGACTCGATGAGTATCATACCAACCATACCTGACACACATGATACACGCGCCTTGTCCGATGGGCCGGGTATCGCGACGTCCCGGCCCGAGTTCAGGGATGAGTAAGGAAGAGGGAGAAGTCAAGATGGAGCCATCCGCGCGTTTGTCTCGTCGGAGCGCCCTCAAGGGCACGTTCATCGGTGGACTGAGCCTGGTTGCCCTGCCGCTGCTTGCCGCCTGCGGCGGGGGCGCACCGGCCAGCCCGACGTCGGCGCCCGCGGCGGCCGCGGCGCCAACGAAAGCGGCGGCGACAGCGCCAACCACCGCCCCGGCCGCCGCGCCAACCACGGCGCCGGCCGCCGCTCCGACCGCGACCGCGGCGACCCAGGCCGCGCCGGCCGCGAACGCCGCGTCGTCCGGCCAGAAGGTCACGATCCGCGCCCACATGGTCAAGAAGTCGGATGTCTCGGACTGGATCGCCACCGGCCTGAAGGAGAATATCGACGGCATCCACGACAAGCACCCCAACCTGGACATCCAGCTCGAGACCGTGCCGGGCTGGACCGACACCTACATCCCGAAGATCCTCTCCATGGTCGCCGCCGGGCAGATCGGCGACTCGGTCTGGTACCCGCCGCGCCACCGCTCGGCAATCGCCTGGGGCGTCCTCTACAACGTGGTCCGCGACCTGAACCCGCTCGCGAAGGCGGCGAACTACGACATGCACCAGTTCTTCCAGGGCGCGCTCGACGCGAGCACCTGGGAGGGCAAGACCTACTGGATGAACTACATCGGCGAGCCGGTCTGTCCATTGATCGCCTACAACAAGACGAAGATCCAGGCGATGGGCGTCCAGGAGCCCCAGGATACCTGGACGTTCGACGATCTGACCGCCTGGGCGAAATCGCTGACCAAGAACGGCGTCTTCGGCTACTACCGCGCCGACGCCGGCGCCGACTCGTTCGGCAGCGCGCCGTTCTACCGCCAGTGGGGCGTCGACTTCACCGACGAGACCGGCAAGAAGTCGCTGCTCCTCGATCACAAGGACCAGTTCGTCGCGGCGCTGCAGTACATCTACGACCTGGAGAACACTTGGAAAGTGTCGCCGTCGCCGTCGTCCGGGAACATCGACGTCACCGCCCTGCTGGGCAGCCAGAAGCTGCTGTCCGGCGACATCTGGCCCTTCCGCATCCAGGGCTACCCCACCGCGTTCAAGAACTTCGAGTGGGGCTTCGTCCTGACGCCGGTCGTCAAGGCCGGCGACAAGCGGCGGAGCATGCTGAACGAGCACGTCTTCGGCATTACCCAGGCGAGCAAGTACCAGGATGATGCCTTCACCTTCCTCACCTGGATCTGCGGCAAGGAGATGAACGTCCAGGGAATCGTCCAGGGCGCCAAGGGGAGCATCGCGCGTTCGGACTTCTGGGCGGACGATCGGATCTACAAGAATTACCCGGCCTACAAGAAGCTCCAGGCGGTCATGGAGAACATCGAGCCCGACTACTTCGTGGGCAACTTCCGCGGTGAGGAGTACGACGCGGCCTTCGGCCAGGAGACCGATCTGCTCCAGTTGGCCAAGGCGCAGCCGGAGGCCGCGGCGAACAAGATCCAGCAGCTCGTCCAGGCGGTCCTGGACAAGGCCCCGGCCTAGAGCAGTCAGCCGGGACGATCAGCCGGCAAGCGTCCAATCCCCTCTCCC
>JAJPKB010000462.1 GCA_021323915.1 Chloroflexota bacterium
CGACTACCCTCTCAAAACCACTTGTCTTTGTCGACGACGTTGATCAGCGGTTCGCCGGCGACGAAACGCGCCAGGTTGTCGAGCAGCACCCGATGGCGGCGCTCGCCGGTGTGCGGACCGAGGCCGGCGATGTGCGGGGTGATGACGACGTTATCCATGCCCCAGAGCGGGTGATCGGCGGGAAGCGGCTCGACCTCGAAGACGTCCAACCCTGCTCCGGCGAGCTCGCCCGCGCGCAGTGCCTCGACCAGCGCGTCCAGCTGGACGATCTTTCCCCGGCCGATGTTGATCAGATAGGCCGAGTTCTTCATCGCCTTGAAGGCCGACGAATCGAACAGCCCGCGGGTCTCCGGGGTCTCCGGGGCGCAGATCACCACGAAGTCCGACTGTCCGAGAAGATCGTTCAGCCGCGAGGAGGGCCAGAGCTCGGCGACCTCGGCCGGGCGATCGGTGCGCCGGGCGTCCACCGCGATCACCCGCATCTCGAAAGCGGCGGCGCGCCGGGCAACCGCCGATCCGATGCCCCCCAGGCCAAAAATGCCCAGGGTGCAGTCGGGCAGGTGCATGACCTGATAGTCGCGGGGATCCCAGCGGCGCTGGAGCTGCTGGCGCAGCGATCGCGGCATCTGGCGGGCGAAGCCGGTGACCATCGCCATGACGTGGTCGGCGATGTCGTCGGCGAAGATGCCGCGCGGATTGGTCATGACCACCGGATGGGCGATCAGCTCCGGAAACATCGTTCGCTCGAGCCCGATGGCCGGCGATTGGATCCAGCGCAGACGCCGCGCCGCCGCGAGCAGGTTCTTGTCGACCCGGCCGTAGATCGCGTCGGCGTCGACGATCTCCCGCGCGGCCTCGGCGGCGTCGTGCGCGACGACGACCGAGACCTCGGGTACCGCGCGGCGGATCCGCTCCGGCAGGCTATCGTCTTCGGGGGGATAGATCACGAGCTTGATCGCCATAGCTGTCCTCACTTTCATCGGGGTGAGGCCATCCTAGCATATCTGAAGGAGCGATGCTGATCTTGACGGCCAAGCCGCCTTGTGCTATGTTAAGTATCCGGCTCGCCGAGCGACGTTGGACAATCGATCAATCGGCGAGGTGGTCGCGAAGCATCGCCTGGAGCGCACTGGCGTTGCATCGCATAAGGACCGATTGGCGCGGCAATCGCCAACCCGATCGGCTTGGAGTAACCGCGTTTGGTCCAACGTGTGGTGCTCCGCCACGATGGCGCCGCTCCAGGTAGCCGGTCCATCGGACACGGTCGCGGCGTTCGGCCTGCCCCGAGAAGCTGAGTAGGGGAAGCGAAAGGTTACTCGGGGCATTGCTGTGCCCGGGGCGGACGGGAGAGGATGTGAAACGTCTCCTGGTCGGACAGTCCGGCGGGCCGACGGCCGCGATGAACAGCTCGCTGGTGGGCGTCGTCGAGGCAGCCCGCGAATCCGCTGAGATCTCGGGCGTCCTTGGCGCGATCGACGGCATCGAGGGATTGCTCGAGGGCAGGGCGATCGACCTTGGCGGGCTGAGCACCGCGACCCTCCGCGCGCTGCGCCGCACTCCGTCTGCCGCGCTTGGCTCCTGCCGCTACAAGCTGCGGCCCGACGACCCCGACCGGGTGCTCGCCCAGCTCCGGAAGCTTGACGTCGGCTATTTCGCCTACATCGGAGGGAACGACTCCGCGGACACCGCCCACCGGCTGGCCAGCCGCGTCGCCGCGATCGGTCAGGATCTCCGGATCATCTCGGTGCCCAAGACGATCGACAACGACCTGCCGATCACCGATCATTGCCCCGGTTACGGCTCGATCGCCCGTTTCGTCGCGATGGCCCTCCAGGACGTCGGGCGTGATACCGAGGCGATGCACCGGATCGATCCGGTCAAGATCGTGGAGGTGATGGGCCGCAACGCCGGCTGGGTGGCCGCGGCCAGCGCGCTCGGCAAGCGCGACGACCTGGATCCGCCGCACCTGATCTACCCGCCGGAGCGTCGGGTCGATCCCGACCAGTTCGTCGACGAGGTCGCCGCGGTCCACCGCCGGGTGGGGCACGCGGTGGTGGTCGTCGCCGAGACAATTCGCGGCTCCGATGGCGAATTGATCGGCGTGGCCGAGCGGGAGGTGCGGGACAGCTTCGGCCATCGTCGGCTCGTCGAGCCGGCTCGCAAGCTCGCGGCGCTGATCGAGGACCGGCTTGGCTTGCGCGCGCGCTACGACCGTCCCGGAACGATTCAGCGCATGTCGTCGTCGTGCCAGTCCGAGGTGGATCTCGAGGAGGCGTACCAGGCCGGCCGTCACGCCGTCGCGGCGCTCCTCGCGGGCCACACCGATCAGATGGTCACTCTGGTCCGTCCGCCGGGTCCGGTCTACCGCTGCGATTACGGCCTCGCGCCGCTCGAGACGGTGGCCAACGTTGAGAAGGCGCTCCCGGCCGAGTTCTTCCCCGACGACGACGCCATGCCCACCCCGTCCTTCCGCGCCTACGCCGAGCCCCTGCTGGGCGGGCCGTTGCCCGAGCACGCCCGATTAACGCGAGCCTTCGTCCGTCCCGAATCCTAGGCGATATCCCTCAGCTTCAAGGCGAGCTGGAGCTGAAAGCGATCGTCCTCGTTGTCCAGACGGAGGCCGGTGATCTCCTCGATGCGCTGGAGACGGTAGCTCACGGTATTGCGGTGGAGAAAGAGCATCTCGGCGGTCTTGCTCAGGTTGCCGTGGGTCGCAAAGAACGTCTTGAGGGTCGGCACCAGCTCGCCAGCGTGCCGTTCGTCGTGCTCGACGACCCTCTGAAGCGTCTCTTCGTAGAAGCTAGTGAGCTCGGGCGTTCCGTGCAGGTGAAAGAGCAGACGGTAGATCCCCAGATCGTCGAAGGCGGTCGTTCGGTTTGGCCCGAACAGCCGCAGGGCGATCATCAACGCCTGCTCGGCCTCGCGGTAGGCGCGGGGCGCGTCCAGCACGCGAGGATAGAGGCGGCCAATGGCGGCCGATACCGTCATGCTGTCGAGCCGGGCGGCCACCGCGCGACGAATCTCCTCCACTCGCGCGCGAATCAACTCCAGGCCACCATCTGATTCGACCGGATACAGGGCGGCGGCGCTTTCGCTGTTGATGCGCAGCAGCGCGCCAGGGTTCACCCTGCTCATCTCCTCGGTGAGCCCGCGACTGAACGCCTGACGAATCCGGGCGCCGTGCTGCTCGTCGTGGCTGGTCATCCATTCGAGATAGGCCGACGACGCATCCAGATCGAAGAGGACGACCGCGTACTGTTTGAGAGGATCGAACCCGAGCAGCTGGCCACGACTGATGATCGTGGACTCGCTGGTGAAGTGCCCGGCGAAGAGATCGTCCAGGAAGTCGCTGCGAATGCGCTTCTCCGCCTCGCTGATGGCCTGGCGCTTGGAGATCTCGAGGGCGCACACCGCGGCGGCGCGGCCGGCCGCCACGCGGTCGATCTCGTCCAGGTCATCCTCGCGGCCAATAATCGACAGGTAGGCGACCGGTGCCCCGCCGACGACGATCGGCGCGATGAAGCGCGCCCAGCCGGGCGCGGCGAGCGGCCACCGGGCGATCGGCGGCGACGTGCTCGACAGCGGCTGGTCCTTGAGCCAATCGTCTTTGGCCGCCGGTTGGCGGAGCGCGGCAACCAGCTCGTCCCGATTGATCGTCCAGCGCGGCGGGCTGTGGTAAAACTCCAGCGCTCCCCGATGGTCCTCGACAGCGACCGGCTTTCCGGTGATCTCGGCCAGCGTCTCGATGATCGCCTCGATCCCGCGGTTCTCGATCGTTTGCTGGGCCAAGCGGCGGTAAATCTGAACCCCGCGCTGCTCCAGCTCGGCGCGCCGGTTCACCACCAGTCCGATCACCGATTTTTCGATCTCGGCCAGGCGGGCGTTGACCGGCATGGTCAGAAGCGGGGTTCCGATGGCGTCGGCGAGCGCCTGGGCGCCGGGTGGCATCGGCCCGGAGACCGCCAGGGCGGAAATGCCGCGCCCGGCCAGGGTCTGCAGGATGGTCGCGAGCAGGGCATGCGGCGCCTCGCTCTGAACGGGCAACACGGCGAGCGCCAGCTCTCCGGCCTCCAGCCGATCGAACGACGGATGGTCCAGGTGGATCAGGCGCGCCCAGGTCACCGCGCGGTCCAGCCCGGTGCTCCCGCCGACGACGGCGGTGCCGGGCGGCAGGGCGAGACGCAGCACGTCTCGCACCGTCACCGCCGGTCGGTCGATGCCGTCCGCCCCGTCGAGGGGCATGTCCTCGGGCACCAGCGCGGAATCCATGCTCAATGGTTGGAGCTCCTAGAGAACCTCGACCGAGCCGTCCGACCCGATCCGTCGGACTCCGGTACGGCTCTCGTAGAGGACGGCTCGGAAGCTGACGCTGGCCGAAGCTCCCGCGGCGATGCGACGGGCGGTGCCGGCCTGTTGAGCCGCGTTCAGGCCAAGGCCCGGCCAGCTCGTCCAAATCTCGACCCCCATGACGTACGCCCGCCCGTACCAGGGGTGGACGTGGGAGCCGTTCAGCTCCTGCCACAGCCAGATAGACCGGAAGAAGTCTTTCGGCCAGACCAGCCCCACGCCGATGCCAAGCTCCTGGTTGGTGAGGCCGTACCATCCCTCTTCGAGATCTACCAGGTAGCCGAGATTGTTCACCTGCTCGGTGGGGCCGGGGATCTGGCGGAGATCGTGGCGCTTGCCGTCGCGCCCCGCCACGACCGGCCAGTCGAAGCTCCCGCCGTCGGGAAGCCAGCTCCGCTCCGGGTCGGTCTGGGTGGGATTGGCGACGATCTTTCCGGCGGGGACGTCGAGCCGGCAATGCTCGCTCAGGAACGGCGCGCCGTAAGCCGGGTGGTGGCCCCACATGTAGTCGAGGGCCATCGCGCCGTCGTTGACCAGCCGCTCTTCGACGAGAATGTCCGATCGACTGGCCTCGATCGTCATCGTCCGCTCCAGGCGGAACGGCGTGCGGGTCGTCGCGACCGAGAATCGGACGCTGGCGCGGTCGCCGCCAGGGGCGAGGATCTGGTAATCCCAGGGGACGGTGGACACTTCGCCGTGGAAGGGCATCTCGATGCCGAAGTAGGTGGACGGGCCGCCGCCGGAGGGAAAGATCTCCTGCCAGCCGCCCTCGTAGTGGTCGAGCCAGGCCACCTGGGAGCTAACCGCGGTAGGCGCGAAGGAGCCAATCTCCTTGAGTCCCCAGGGAGCCTTCCAGAGCACGTCCAGGTCGCGCGGCTTGTAGCGCAGCTCGTAGACGTCGGCGCCCTTGTCGGCCAGCACGGTGCAGCGCAGCAGGTCGTTCTCCAGCACCACCGCGCGGGTGAAGCGACCGATCGTCGCCTCGGTCACCCGGCAGCGCTGATTGCTTCGCGACTCCGACATTCGCTTCTCCCGCGACGGCGGCCCGAAAGCGCGGGCGACCCGTCGCTTGCGATTGAGATGAATCGCGACAGAGTATAGCACCACGGGAGTGACGGATGCGGGAGGAATGACGCTTCTTAACAACCTCGCGCCCGGCGCGGCGATGGACGGCTGAGCGGTGAAAGAAAGGGAACGAGTGCCGCCGATGTGCTGGCGGCGCTGCTTTGGCGTGGTTACGGCTCCCCGGGGTTCGACGCCGTTGTCACTTCCGAAAAAGGAAGTTGATTTTGTATACCGTTTGGTGGGAGAGATTATCGCAGGCTGACACGCCAAGCGTCAACCTGTCCCCGACATCTTCGCGCTGGGTTCGTATCGCCCTGATCAGCCACGCGAGCGCTGCCGCTGCTACCCTGTGTTATACTGACTCCGACCACCAGATTTCCGAGTTGTCCATGACGTCGCCCCGGCTATCGCCGCGGAAAGGCGAGCCTTCCGTGCTTTCTCGACGGCGCCTGCTCAGCCAGATGGCGCGCCTGGGAGTGGTTGGGCTCGCCGGCCTGACGAGCGCCGGCTGCGCCCAGCCGGTCCACGTCCCCAACCTCGATCACTTCGTTCAGCAAGCCCTCGGTCAGGCGCAGCAGGCGGCGAGCGGCGCCCCTCCGCCAAAACAGCTGATCTGGTTCACCCGGATCTCACCGCCCCGTCAGGCGCTGGCCTCGGCGCAAACCGGAAGTCCCGCCTGGAACGAGGCGAAGGGCTGGGCTCAGATTCTCGACCAGTGGACCGCGGCCCATCCCGAGATCACCCTGGTCTACCGGGTCGCTCCCTCGACCTCGATCACCCAGCAGCAGATTGCCGCCGCCCGCGCGGGAGACCCCGGCGACGTGGCCTACACCGACTGGGGGTGCCTTCTCGGCAAGGCCGGCGCCGTTGATCCGCTCGACG
>JAJPKB010000490.1 GCA_021323915.1 Chloroflexota bacterium
CGCGACCAGGCCGACGTGATCATCCTGGACAGCGCCCCGGTTCTCGGGCTGGCCGACTCGATCATCCTCGCCAGCCGAGTCGACGCCACCGTGCTGGTCGTCGATTCGGAGCGGACGCGGCCGGAGACGATTCGCCAGGCCAGCGACGCGCTGACCCGGAGCGGCACCCGACTGATCGGCGCGGTTCTCAACAATTTCAACAGCCGAGCCAACGGCCACTACCGCTACCGATCGACTCAGCCGAGCGCCCTTTCCGGTTAGCAAGCGCCCGCCGTGGAGGTAACACCTGTGGATCCCGTTCCGGTGCTGTTTCTGGAGCCAACCCTCGGGCCCGGGGGCGCCGAGCGCGTCCTGTTCGAGGTCGTCACCCGACTCGACCGCGAGCGGTTCAAGCCGATCGTCTGCTGCTTGAAGCAACCGGGGGTGGTCGGGGACGCGTTGATCGCTCGGGGCATTCCGGTCCACCACGGCATCCTCGCGTCGCGCTTCTCCCCGGCTCCGCTGCCGGTCCTCGTTCGGCTGATGCGCCGCGAGCGGATTCGGATCGTCCACACGATCAACCAACCGCTGAACACGACCTGGGGCGTGGTCGCCGGTCGACTCGCCGGACTGCCGATCCAGGTCGCCAGCGTCCACGGCATGCGCGGACTTCCGCGCAAGACCCAGCGACGGATCGTGAATCGCGTTCTGCGACCGTCGATCGACGCGGTGATCGCGCTCTCCGCGGCGCACCGCGAATACCTCGTGGCCGAGGAGGAGATCGATCCCCGCAAAGTGCGGGTGATCCACAACGGCATCGACCTGGAGCGTTTTCGACCGGATACCCCGCTGAGGCGGGCGGACCTGGGTCTGCCTGACGACGCGCCGGTGGTCGGGGTGGTCGCCGGGCTCCGTCCCGAAAAGGCGCACGACACCTTCCTGCGAGCCGCGGCGGTCGTGCGCGACCGGCTGCCGAGCGCGCGCTTCGTCCTGATCGGAGATGGGCCCGAGCGGGAACGGCTGGCCGGTCTGACCGGCGCCCTCGGTCTGGAATCGCGGGTCCACTTCCTCGGACGGCGCGACGACGTGGCCGACCTGCTGCCGCTGCTGGATCTATCGGTCCTGCCGTCGCGGAGCGAGGCCTTTCCGCTCGCCATTCTCGAAGCGATGGCGGCAGGGCGCCCGGTCGTCGCCTCGGAGGTCGGATCGATCCCTGACATGGTCGTTCCGGAAGAAACCGGCCTGCTGGTTCCCCCGGACGACGTCGGGCGGCTGGCCGACGCGATAGCGCGGCTGCTCGCCGACCCGGGCCTCGCCCGGCGGATGGGCGAGGCCGGCCGGGAGCAGGTCCAACGCTTCGACGTGCGACGCATGGTGCGCGAGGTCGAAGACCTGTTCGACGAATTGCTGGGGGCGACCGATGAACCGGTCGCCCGGGATTCCTCACCCCCTACCCCCTCTTGTCTACCCTCCTCGCCCCCTTCGCCAGGGGGAGCCTTCAGTGCGCGGGAGAGGGGTCCTAAGGATAGCATCTCCCTTGAGACCCTTCCCCCGCGGCTGGGGGAAGGGGTAGGGGATGAGGGAGCCTGGATTCCGCGCGGTGTCCGGGA
This sequence comes from Chloroflexota bacterium, assembly GCA_021323915.1. GTDB lineage: Bacteria > Chloroflexota > UBA6077 > FW602-bin22 > CADDYW01 > JAJPKB01. The sequence goes on from JAJPKB010000490.1 coordinate 1,590, forward strand.
CGCGGATTCCCTCCGGGTGCTGGTCGTCACGAACATGTACCCGCGCCCGGACAACCCCTCGCTGGGCATCTTCGTCAAGCAGCAGGTCGAATCGATCCGGTCAAAGGGCGTGGACGTAGACGTGCTCTTCGTCGACGGCCCGCGGAGCAAGGTGAACTACCTGCGCGGCGTGCTCGACGTCGCCCGGCAGACCCGGAAACAGCGCTACGACCTGATTCACGCGCACTACGTCTTCTCGGGGTTTGTGGCGCGCACCCAGCTCCGGTGCCCGATCGTCCTTACCCACCACGGGATCGAAGCGATCCTCGGCTGGCAGAAGCCGCTCTGCCGGGCGATCACCCCCCTCGTGGACCAGGTGATCGCGGTGTCGGACCAGGTCAAGGCCGCCCTGGGCGACCCGCGCGTCCGGGTGATCCCCTGCGGGATCGACACCGATCGGTTCGTTCCCGGCGATCGGGATTCGGCACGGCGGGTCCTGGGGCTACCCGACGACCGTCCACTCGTGCTCTGGGCGGCCGCGAACCGCCCGGAGAAGCGTCTGGATCGAGCCCGGCAGGCGATCGCGGCGCTCCAGCAGCGCCTTCCCGACGCGGCGCTCGTCGTCGCCAGCGGACGCCCTCCCGAGCAGATCCCGACCTATATGAACGCCTGCGACGTTCTGCTGTTGACGTCCGACGCCGAGGGCAGCCCTCAGGTAGTCAAGGAAGCGATGGCCTGCAACCTGCCGGTCGTCTCGGTTGACGTGGGCGACGTGGCGCGGGTGGTCGGCGGCACGGAGGGGTGCTTCGTGGCGGAGAAGGATCCGCGGGACATCGCCGCGAAGCTCGAGGCGGCGCTCCGGCGGGGCCAGCGCACCGCCGGACGCGCGGCGGTCATCGAGAGGTATAGCCTGTCGGCAACGGCCGAGCGGGTCATTGCCGTGTATCGAGACGCGCTCGTCAGCGCGCCCCGATGATGCAACGGAGAGGGAAACCGTGAAACGAAGGGCGTTTTCGGGACTTCTTATCGCCACCACGTTCCTGGGCGTCACCCTCAAGGGCTCGGCCAGCTCGGCGGGCCTGTCTCCCGATGCCCGGCGTAAGCCGCCGTTCCCTCGCCTGGCCAACATCTACTACGGAACGATTGGCCGCCCCGCCGCGCTCGCCCGGTGGGACCTGGTGATCGCCAGCGGGGAGACGATGGCCGCGAGTGAATACTGGGCCCTTAAACAGGAAAACCCCGAGATCAAGATTCTGCCGTACATGGACCCCACCACCGGCACGTTCGGCGACCCGAACGGACCGCTGGATACCCCGGGTTACACCAGGGCCTGGCAGTTGAAGACGTCGGACCAACGGCTGGTCGATAGCTCGGATCCCCCGACCCAGAACTGCTCGGACCTCTGCCCGCCCAACGGGGCCGGCCAGCGCTGGACCGACTTCCTCGCCCAGTGGGTCCACGACACCTACTGGGCGAAGGGCGTCGGCGACGGCGTCTTCTTCGACAACTCCTGGAAC
>JAJPKB010000008.1 GCA_021323915.1 Chloroflexota bacterium
GGTCCTGCTGGCCAGCGAGGACGACCTGCTCTTCGAGCTGAAAGAGCTTCGAGACTACATCTCGTTCAGCCTGATCTTCGTCGAGAGGGTCCAGGCCCGCGAGCGAATTCTGCTCACCGTCGAGGATATCCTCCCATCGCGCCTGCGACGCCTCTTCGAGGTCAAGACCGACCTGGAGAAGCGAGCACACGACCTTGGCTGCCTGCGGTCCGAGTGGGAGTTTACGTTGCCTCGGCACCTCTGGCCGCTCTGTGAGGTCGATCGCGGTGGCGACAAGACCGAGCTACGGCGCCCCGATTTTCTCGCGATCCTCGATCACCTCTTCCGGGGAGTCCCGCTCGAGGCCAGCTACCTGGCCGAGGTCTTCGTCAGCCCACTGCGCACCCGTTTCGTCGCCTGGCGTGCCGAACGAAGCGACGACCAGGAGAACCAACGAAGGTTCCAGGATGCGGCTCGAGCGGCCTGGCTGACCTGGGACTTTCTGGACAGGCTTGAGATCATCCACCACACGGGAGGATTAGACGATATGGACGTGACATCGGTCGACCGGCTTCGCCCATCCGGCCCGTACTTCGCCTGGCTCGAGGATTTCTTCGACCACAGCCCGCGAATGTTCCAGCACGATGCGGCGAAGGTCGCCTTCCTGCTCGGTAGTCTGAGCGATAGCGTGCGTGAAGTTCAGCTTCAGAACCTCCAATCCGCGCCATTCACGAAGTACCTCAAGTCGCTCAGGATGGAGCAGCGCGATCTGCTCGAACTCCTGCCGCGCATCACCCAGAAGCTGACAGAGTATGACGCCTACAAGGGCCGCTATCGCCAGATGCTGGAGGCAACCTCGTACTACCTGGCACGGGCGGGAATCAATCCCTGGCCACTCACCGCAGCGGAGATCAACCTCCTCTTCAGCATGGGAATGAACCTCGGCTTCCTGATCCGCCGTGGGCCAGAGAAGCCCAATGATTCGAAGGCCACGAATGGCGGTGATGAGCCACGAGACGACCACTAGTCCACGCAGACTCGATCGATCGGAGGGTAAAGACGTGCCTGACGTAACCCAGCGTTCAGAAATTCTCTTTCTCTATGATGTGACCGACTCGAACCCGAACGGGGACCCGCTCGACGAGAACAAGCCGCGCATCGACGAGGAGACGAATCACAATATCGTCACCGACGTCCGACTGAAGCGAACCGTGCGCGACTACCTGGCGACCAGACCGGGCGTCGAGATCTTTGTCCGTGGCGAACGTGGGGAAAATGGGGATCTCAAGACGAAGGAGGAGAGGCTCGAAGCATTTAGCGGGAGTGCCGAGGATCTGCTGAAGCGCTGCGTCGACCTACGCCTTTTTGGCGCGACAATTGCCATCCCCAAGGACCCGACGACCAAACGCGAGCGTCGGCTGACCTTCACCGGCCCGGTGCAGTTCAAGCTCGGGCGGTCACTTCACCGCGTCGACTTGACGTTCATTAAAGGAACGACGGTTATGCCCTCACGCGAGGGACGTGCGCAGGGCACGATGACCGAAGAGTACCGTTTGCCCTATAGCTTGATTGCATTTTATGGCATCGTAAATGAGAACGCTGCACGGCTGAATCAACAGGTACCCCTGAGCGAAGACATTCGACTGACCGAGGAGGATGTCGATCTTCTTCTTGAAGGTCTGTGGTACGGAACAGCCAACCTGATCTCGCGTTCGAAGTTCGGACAGCGCCCCCGGCTGCTCCTGCGAATCCGCTACCGGCATGGCTACCAGGGATATGTTGGCGAACTAGATCACCGACTCCGGCACGAGCTCGTGGGTGTCGAGCGCGACGAGGCACTCCGGGATGTGCGTCAGCTACGTCTGGACATCGGCGAGTTGATCAACGCACTGTCGGGCGCGGCGGATCGGATCGAGTTGATCGGAGTACGTTGGGATCCGCGTCTCGCCCTCGTTGTCAGGAACGAGCCGGTCGACGACCTCGTTAGTACGCTACGTGCCGTTGTCTCCGGCGCATCCGTTGACAACCTCGTCTTTGCTGGCGAGCGGCCATGAGTCAGTCGGTCAGTAAGGATCTTGATCGGGTCCTGGTCTTCGACCTCTGGGGTGACTACGGGCTCTTCAAGCGTTTCTATACCACCGCCTCGCCTCTTACCTTCACCGTGCCTCCGCCGACAACGTTGGCCGGCATCTTGGGTGCAATTGCCGGATCGAGCAAGCGAGGCTACATGGTTGATTTCGGGCCCGATCGATGTCGGATCGCGCTGCGGCTCGTGCGCCCCTTGAAGAAGGTTCGCCTCGGTCTGAACTGGGTCAACACCTCCGGCGAGACTGATGCCTACTTTCGGAGTGGCCTCGTCACGGCGCATAACCCGGTCAAGGTCGAGCTTCTCAAAGATCCCGGATACCGTCTCTACGTTTGGCTGCGTGATCCCGCCCAGTACGCGCGGCTCGTGGATATGCTCCGCTCAGGTCAGTGCGTCTACACCGTCTCGCTGGGGCCGGCAAACCTCCTGGCGTCTTTCCGCTTTATTTGTGAGGAGCCACTGGTTCGCCGTACGGCTGGCCTGCACCGCATTGCCACGGTTGTTCCGATCTCCGCAGTGCGGTGGCCCCCGTCTGGGCGGGGGATTGTCTTCGCCGAAGGTCAGCGATTCGTACGCGAGCACTTGCCGCGTCGCATGGAGGCCGATCGACA
>JAJPKB010000094.1 GCA_021323915.1 Chloroflexota bacterium
CCGATTTCACGACATCGGTCATCTACGACCGCGCCGGAACTGGCTGGAGCGACCCGGTCGAGCTACCACGCACCGCTACCGCGGTCAGCACGGAACTGCGGAACCTTCTGCACGCCGCGGGGATGCCTGCCCCCTATCTGTTGGTCGGTCACTCTCTTGGCGGCGCCTACGTCCGTCGCTTCGCGCAGTGCTTTCCCGACGAGGTCGCCGGCCTGCTCCTGATGGATCCCGCTCACGAGGACTATCTCACGTCCATGCCCGAGCGGGTGCACAAGGCAGGAGAGCAGGCGGCGAACGAACCGCTGCCGAACCTGACCACGGAGCAGATCGAGTACGTCCGTGGATTATTCGCGCAGATGCTGGCGACGTGGCCGGACTCGATCCGCGAGCTACTCATCTCGTATCACCTCGCCTCCTGGCAGGTCGGCATCCAGGAGGGGACGAACCGCTATGAGGTCCTAGACGAACTCCGGCACGGAGGAGCGGTGCCGGCCGTTCCGGTCATCGTGCTCACCGCCATGGGGATCGATCCGGGGCAGCGGTTACTCATGTCCGAAGAACTCCTCCGAGAGCAGAATAACGCCAAGCGCGGCCTGTATGAAACGCTGGCCGCCTCGCTTTCGCGCGGTGAGCATCGTGTGCTGGAGGAGGCTGCGCACAGCACCATGCATATCGACCGTCCAGACGCCGTACTCACAGCGATCCGGGATCTGCTCGACCGCATGGAAAGATGATGCCAGAACGTCGGTACCTCAAGCAGGGGAGGGCGATATGGGAAGCGAAACACCTGCTCCAAACTATGGGGCAGGCTCGAGCCGTCGCACGGCCAAATGTGCCATGCGGTCAAATTCACGTGAGGTTGGAGGCCAGCTATGCGACTTCGCCGTAGTCCCGCAGGGGCGATGAGTGCGGGCTTGATCGTCCAAGTGCTCGCGCTGGCTTGGGAGGCAATCTGGCACCTTGCCCCGGCATCTTCCGTGGTCCGCCAGCACATTCCGGAGGATAGCGTCCTCCTTGTAGACGAAATTGTGTCCTGCCTGGGTGTTTTGCTTGTGCTCGCCGGAGCAATTGGACGGCTCGCGACGCCGGGGGAAAAGGCTCAGCCGCTGGCTCTTGGAGCGGGAATCGGGGCGGGGCTCGAAGGAGTGGGAGCGACGTGGATTGTCCTCGCCCACACGGCGGACAAAGAGGTCAGCCGCGTAGCCTACGCAGTCCTCGCGATCGGATTCGGTCTGGTTGCGGGCGCGCTTGTCGTTGGAAGGAACAATACCCAGCACGGCACCAAGGCCCTCTGAGACACGTCCGTTGTAATCCGTAAGGCAGACTGATCGACGCCAGCCTATCCGTATCGCCGGAGCAAGGCGCCCCGATCGACCCTGAACAAGATTAGCTTGCCTGCACTTTCTCCTTTCTGCAAATCCCACTCAGGGTGAGTCTTCATCATGAACTCAGGCAACCCACAAACGAGCGAGACGACGGGCGATGAGGTTGCTGGCGCCGATGTGGATGAAGGCGCAGGCCGACCAAGAGGCGGCCTCCCAGTCGCGGGTCAGACGGCGGTAGCGATCCAACCACGCAAACGTGCGTTCCACAATCCAGCGTTTGGGCAAGACCTGGAAGCCCTTTTGCCCCGAGGGCACCGAGACGACCTCGACGGTCAGGTCCAGGGCCTGAGCGGCTTTTGGGCGACTAGCACGGTGTCGCCGCCAAGCTCTGGACCGAACTGGTCCGACGGGGCATCGAGACGGTGCGCGAGGTCGTCGTGCTCAGCGACGGGGCGGAGTGGATCGCGCAGGTCCGTTCCCTCCTCCTCGACGGCCTGGGCAGCCGGGTTGTCCATGTCCTCGACCTGCGTCACGCCGAAGAACACCTCTGGCAGGTGGCCCACGTCTGTCTGGGCGAAGACACCGCGCCCTGGATCGGCGATTCCTTGGACCATCTCCACCACGGACGCATCGACGCCCTGCTGGCCGCCATCGCTACCCTCCCCGCCCCCACGACCGAGGCGGCCGACCTGATCACGACGGTCGTCGCCTACTTCGCCGGACGGCGCGCCATGCTGGACTATCCAGCCTTCCGCGCTCAGGGCTACCAGATCGGCAGCGGCCTTGCCGAAAGTACCTGTAAACGCTTGGTCAGCCAGCGCGAGAAGGGCCCCGGCATGCACTGGACGACACCCGGTGCCCAGGCCATTGCCACCCTCCGCGCCGCTCACCTCTCGCATCACTGGGAGGAGGTGCTCGCCGCTGCCAAAGCCGCATAACTACCGAAGAAAACTACATGCACCCGCCCGGTATGAGATCGGGAACATTCGACGTCGATCCGACGTTCTCCTGGTGAATCAGACACGCGAGGAGGACGTCGACGATGAATCGGATCACTCGCCGAGCGCTCATCGCGATGGGCGCCGCCGGAATGGCGACCGTCGCCTGCGCCGGGCCATCGTCGTTCGGATTACGCCGGCCCCGCCCTTCCCCGATCATTGCCGAAGCAACGCCAGCGGCGACGGCCGGCTCCGGGGAATCGCCGACGCCGACCGGGCGGTCCGCCGACGGGTACCTGGCGGTGGCGCCGAGCGCGCTCCGTCCGGGCGAGACCGAGACGCTTACCCTCTCACTCTTCCAGGGAGACCGCCCGGCCGACGGCGACGTGACCGCGTCGCTGCTCAAGGACCAGCACACGGTCGCGACCGCCTCGGCTCGGATCGCGGGGCGCGGGACGGTCGCGCTGGCGGTGCCGGATCTGCCCGAGGGCGATTACCAGCTCGAAGTCGCCGCGGCCGGCCTGCGCGACCGGGCGCCGATCCGGCTCGACCGGGGCACCCTCGTCTTCCTCGAGACCGACAAGCCGATCTACAAGCCCGGCCAGACGATCCACTTTCGCGTCCTGGCTCTCACGTCCGGGCTGATGCCAGCGAGCGGCACGGCAACGGTCGAGGTGCACGACGCGAAGGGGATCAAGGTTTTCCGGGCGACTCCTCGGATCGACGAGACCGGCATGGCTACCGTCGATCTGCCGTTGTCCGATGAGCCGAATCTCGGCGTCTGGAAGGCGACCGCGACGCTCGGCGTGCGGTCCGCTCAGCTCGACGTGCGCGTCGAGACCTACGTCCTCCCGAAGTACGAGGTGACGATCGATCTCGCGAAGAGCTGGGCGCTCGCCGGCGATCCGATCTCCG
>JAJPKB010000555.1 GCA_021323915.1 Chloroflexota bacterium
ACCACGAGCAGGCCCACGACCGCGTGCGCGGTTAGGTGCACGCCGGTCATGCCCACGGCGACCAGGACGAGAATGAGCCCGGCAGCCGCGGTGACCGCCATGGTGGCCAGGATCCGGCCGGCGAAGTAGGCCCAAGCCGGCAGCGGCGAGGCGTGCCAGCGCCGTAGCACCCCCTCTTCCCGGGCCGTGACCAGGCCGAGAGCATGGGTGAAGAACGCGATGGCGACCGCGCTGAACGCAACCAGCCCGGCGATCTTCGGTGCCGCCTGCGCCATCGTGACGTGCTGGGCGTTGCCTCGCTCGAGGGCGAGCAGTGCGCCGGGCAGAACCAGGCCGGCCACGATGGCGCGGGGATTACGGCCCAGCAGGGTCAGCTGGTAACGGATCTGGCTGGCCAGGACCGAGCCCGGACCAGGCAGCCGCCGTGCGATTGGCCGATGATGGCCAGGCCCAGGTCGACCCGGCGACGCTGGCCCCCGCTCAGCGCCCCGATCCTGGTCCTGGCGTCCGGAGCCAGGTCGATGAGGTCGAGGACCTCAGCGACCCGGCGCGGCTTCGGGTACAAGGCCCCGAACATCATCAGCGCCTCGGCCACCGTGAGCTGGGCGTCCAGGCTGGTATTCTGCAGGACCAGCCCGATCCTGGACCGCCAGGCCCGCCCCCCGGACCGCGGGTTGGCGCCCAGCACCTGGACGGTGCCCGCGGTCGGGGCCAGGAATCCCTCGAGGATCTCAATCGTGGTCGTCTTTCCAGCGCCGTTCGGACCAAGAAGGGCGAACACGTCGCCAGTCCTGACCTCGAAGCTGAGATCCTGGACGACAGCCCGGCCCCCGTAGGTTTTCGTCAACTGCTGAACGCTGATCGCCGTCGACGTGGCAGATGGAATAGGAGTGGTCGCTGATTGTGCCAATTGACTAGCCTCGGATTCGTCACACGATCATACTCCCTGCCGCGCCGCGCTGTCAAAGATCACTCGGTCGATCGGGCCGTTGTTACGGTCAAGTTGAATTGCTATAATCCGCCCATCAGTGTCAACAGGCCATGCGCGGAGACGGGCGCCTTCCCACTCTTTTGTTCTTCGTTCGCGTGACCGTCGAAGGAAGGTGGACGTGATGGCGATTCGTCCGCGCGGGGAGCTGGCCGAGCGGTTGGGCGGACGGGATAAGCGTGAGCTCATCCAGAGCATGCTCGTGAGGTCACCTCACAATGCCGCGACCGAGAAGTTGATGGTTGCGCTCGAGGCTTATCCGCTGATACATCTACTCCTGGCGAGCGAGCACCCGACGAAGATCTGGGTTCTCGACCGTGGCGAAAAGGTCTCCAGCGCGGGGATTCTCACGCCCGCGATGCGTGAGCGACGCTGGCACTCGACGAACCTGTCGATCGACGACTGCGAGGGTTTGACCGACGCGGCGCCGGGCCTGGTGGCGATGGTCACCTCGTGGAAAAGCGTTCTGGTGATGCGTCACGAATTTGCCCACGTGATTACCACGTTCTTCACGCCAGACCAGCGAGCGGCTCTCACCCAGCTGTTCTTACGCGCCCGGACGATTAATCAGTTTACCGAGCCGCTCGCTCGCGAAAGCATCGGGGAATACGTCGCGTGCGCGATCAGCGGGTTCTTCTTCGACGACTTGAGGGAAGCGCTTCTTCACCTCGACCCGTTCCTCTATCGCTTCGTGTCTCGCTTGCTCGGACGAGCGGAGGATTTAAGCCGCGTCATCACGTCCGACGAATGGTCTCGTTCTTGCTAGCCGGTGAACGGGGACGGTCGAACGACTGATTGGCGCGGTCCCCAGATCCGGCGCGACGCTCCGGGAAGGGCGCCGGGGAAGCCGTGCGGTACGTCCCGGATACCAATCGGCAACGCATCAGCGCCACAGCCCCCACATTGGAGGACGAGACCGTGATGAACTATGGCTACGGCATGGCTCCGGCCTGGCCGTACGGCAACCCGAACTGGTCCCCGACCGGTTGGGGTGGCTTCTCGGGCTACGGTGGAAACTTTGGCTTCGGCGGCTACGGCGGGCCGTGGTCCGGTTACGGAACCCCGTGGTATGGATACGGTACCTATCCGTTTGCGCCGATGGCGACTTTCCCCGCCGTTGGCTGGCCTCAGGTCGACGACGCCGAGATCAAGTACTTCGTGGAAAACGCGCTCGACAACGACCCGGAAGTTCCGGCCCACGCGAACATCGGCGTCGACGTTCACAACGGCGTCGTAACGCTGACCGGTACGGTTCCCAATAAGCGGATCAAGCACGCGGCGGGCGACGACGCGTGGTGGATTCCCCCGGTGCTCGACGTTCACAACGAGATCACCGTCGTGCCCCGGCGCGAGCGAACCATGGGGACGGAGCGCACCGGTACGACCACGAGCCGGCGCGCGCAAACCACCACCAGCCATTGAAAGCTAACGGAGGAAGACTGACGTGATGCCATACGGCAATGCGTCCATGGGCGGATGCTGCCCGACCTGTGGATCCATGACCGGACAGCAGCAGGGATTCGGCGGACAGACCATGCCGGGCACCTTCGCCTCGCACCCGGGCTGGGGCCAACCGGGAATGGGCTTCGGAATGCCAGGCGCAGGCTTTGGCGCGCCCGGAATGGGCTTCGGCGGACCCGGTTCGGGCTACGGCTTCGGCATGCAGCCCGGGTTCGGCTTCAATCCCTGGTTCACGGGGTGGCTGAGTCCGACCGCGATGGGATGGGGGCTCGGCGGCGTACGCCGTTGGGGCGGCACCTACACCCCCCAGTTCCTGATGACCGGCCTGCCCACCGACGATGAAATCGTCGAAATGGTCTACGACTCGATCGATGCCGATCCGATCATTCCGTTCGATGCCGACATCAACGTGGAGAGCGACGCTGGCGAGGTCACCTTGACCGGAACTGTCGCGACCAAAGAGATCAAACACGCCGCGGGCGACGACGCCTGGTGGATTCCGGGTGTCGACGACGTCCACAACGAGCTCCAGGTGACTCGCAAGCGGCCGACTCCGACGACTCAACCCACCGGGGGCGAGGGGCGTGCGACGACGCGCACCGGCACGGGCACGACGGGCGCACCGACGGCGGTTAGAAGCCGCCGCTAATCCGGGTTCTTTCGGCTAATTGACATTTAGATCCGCCGTCGATCTGGCCGCGGTCCCAAGCCTTGCGAAGCGATGGTCGCTTTCCCCGGAACTTGGCTCAGAGCGACGGCGGTTATTCGCGCTAACGCCTGTTTCGATCCGAACGCGGCGCGGGAAGCTCGAGCGCCGCGTTCGGCCGGTAGGTGAATGAGTTTCCAACCGGCGAGCGGACGAGGTAGCCTTTGCCGAGACAACGAGTCAGGGCGTCGAAGCAGGTCTTTCGGTGCTCCATGCCGGTCCAGCGCATGAAATCCCCGACGCTCAGCTTCTTTTCGTGCTGGTGACGGAGCACCGCGCAAACTATCTTCCACTCGTACGGATCACAGGCTGGCATCAGGGCGTCGAGAACGGCATCGGGAAAGACGACCGCGGCCGGATCGGCAAACGGCTTAACCTGCTGTGACGTCGTGGATCGATCTCCGTGTCGCGTGGCGGACTCCTGCTCTCCTCGTCTGACTGGTTGAAGCGCAGCCAGGCACTCCCGACGCTTCACCGATCAGGCTGCCATTGAGTATACTAGAGGCCACGCCAATTTCCATCCCGGAGGAAGTCGTGGAGCATCGAGCAGTCTCGACCGAAAAGGCGAATCCTCCCGCTGGCCCGTACAGTCAGGGTGTGGTTTGGAGCAACCTCGTCTACACGGCCTCGGTTGGCACGAAGAACCCGACCTACGGTGAGCCGACCCCCGGAGACGTTCGCTCCGCGGCCCGCAACGCCCTTGAGAACCTCAAGGCGATTCTCGAGGCGGCCGGCTCGGATCTGAACCACGTGATGCACGTGACGCTTTATCTGAACGACATGGAGGATTTCGCGGCGATCAACGAGGTCTACACGACGTATTTCACCGGCATTCAACCGGCGCGGTCGCTGGTGCGCGTCGGCGGTCCTCGTGGCTCCTGCTCCTTCGATGCGGTCGGCTACATACCAACACAGGAAGGAACGAGATGAAGAAGGTCATCCGCACCGAGAAGGCCGGGGCGCCGATCGGTCCGTATAATCAAGGTATCCAGGCTGGCGGGTTCGTCTTCGTCGCCGGCGAGAAGGGGATCGATCCCCGGACAAACAAGATTGTTCCCGGTGGCATCGTCGCGGAGACCCGGCAGACGCTCGAGAACATCAAGGCGATTCTGGAAGCGGCCGGGTCATCGCTCGACCGGGCGGTTGCGACGACGGTGTACATGGTCGACATCGGCGAGTTCGCACAGATGAATGAGGTGTACGCCCAGTACTTTACGACCGACGCGCCCGGGCGAACGACGGTTGGGGTGATGGCCCTCCCCGCCGGCGCGCGGGTGGAGATTACCGTCGTGGCGCTCGCCTGACGGCGCCGGGGCGTCTCGACGCCCCGGCGCGAAAGTCCTGGCGTCGGCGCGCGCCTCAGTCCATGGGAACGTTGACCCGGCCGCCGATTCGAGCCGACTCGACGACCGCGTCGAGTATCTCCTGACAGGCTGCCCCGTCCGCGAACGTGGCGGTCGTGGCCGCTCCTCGAATGATGTCCTCCACGAACTGCTGCATGGTCGTCGTTCGGGTGGAAATGAGCCGTGCAGGCACCGGCATCACGCAGTACTGGTGGTTCTTCGCCATTAGAGAGCCAGTGGCGAACAGGATTTCGTTGGGCCGCTCGTTGTCGTAGACCAGGCCGCCGCGTGTTCCGTAAATCTCGGCCCGCTGGGTGTTCGAGCGGGCGAACGCGTAGCGGGTCGTAAAGAGCGATCCGATCGCGCCGTTTTCGAATTCCACGGTGATCGAAGCGGCGTCGTCGACGTCGACGCGACCGAGGCCGGACCCGTCCGGCAGCGGGCGCTCGTGGACGAACGTCGTGAGGTGGCCCAGGACCGCCCGAAATTCGCCGACCCACCAGCGCGCCAGGTCGATGAGGTGCGAGCCGAGGTCGCCGAGCACGCCAGTACCGGCCATCTCTCGGTTGAGCCGCCAAACGCGCGGGCTCGCGGAATCGACCAGCCAGCCCTGGTTGTAAGTGGCGACGAGGTGATAGATCTCGCCAATCTCTCCTGACTGGATGATCTCCTTGATGAAGCGAGCCGCCGGCACGTTTCGGTAGCTGAAATTGACCGCGGTAAGTAGCCCGGACCGTTGGGAGACCGTGAGCAGCTCGCGCGTCTCGTGTCGATCGAGACCAAGTGGCTTTTCGCAGAGAACGTGGATTCTATGGGCGAGGGCGTCAAGGCTGATCGCGACGTGGCTGTTGTTGGGCGTGACCACGTCCACCGCGTCCAGCACCTCACGTTCGAGCATTTCGCGGTAGTTGGTGTAGGTCGCGGGAATCGAGAACCGCTCCGCGGCTTTGGCCAGGTTTTCCGCGTCGACGTCGCAGGCGGCGACGACGACCGCTCGCGGACTCTTAGTGTAGGCGGTCAAGTGCCCATCGGTGCCCATTCCACCGGTGCCGATCATCCCGAGGCGGACCACGGGTGAGGTGCCCATCAGAGTTCTCTCACACTACTCAAATTGGCGGGAGCATCCGGTTCCAGCCGCGCGTATACTAGCCTTCGACGACCGGTCGGTCAATGGGACGCGCCAGACCGAGCGACGTGCGATCAGGCTCGCGCTCATCGCCACGCACGGCGGAGCGATTGCCTCTCGACTCGTCGTCGTGGTATAATTCCTCGTGACCGTCGTGCCGCGGAGAGGTGGCCGAGTGGTTGATGGCACCGCTCTCGAAAAGCGGCAGGTGACGAGCCTCGTGGGTTCGAATCCCACCCTCTCCGCCCCCAAATTCCACGCGCGCTGGCGGTTGCTCCACGCCGGTCGGTTGTCCCGCGGCGGGGACTCGTTTATTTCCCTTCGGAAAACGTCGTTGGGGGGTTCCGAGACATGGCTGGAACGTACTGGATGCTGGTCAGCTCCCCGGAAAACTTCGAGCGCGCTCGATCGAGCGGCTTCGCGCTCCTGGCGATGAAGCGCCGTCACCTTCGTAAGGCCGAGCGTGTCCAGCCCGGCGATCGGGTCGTGTTCTACGCGGTTGGCCAAATGGCCTTCGCCGGAACTTTCACCACGACATCCACCTACTTCGAGTCGCACGAGCCACTCTTTCAATCGAAAAAGGACGGCGAAGATTACCCCTACCGTTTCGCCGTTCGCCCTGACGTCGTCCTTCCGGCTAATCGGTTCGTGCCGGCGGTCAACCTTCTTTCACAGCTCGAGTTCGTGAAGAAGTGGCCGGCCGAACACTGGCATCTCGCTTTTCAGGGCAACGTCCACACGTTGTCGGCAAGTGACTTCGAGACGATCGAACGGGCGATTCGGCAAACGAGCGGGCTGGCCGAGCCCGCTGCCCCGGCCCGCGTCCTCGGATAGTCACGCTGCTCGACTGTCGGACCGATCGCTGATTACAGCGGTGAGCCTATTCGTTGGTGGTTCTGCCGACCAAGCGTGTG
>JAJPKB010000614.1 GCA_021323915.1 Chloroflexota bacterium
GCCCAGCAGCTGAGCACCGGGGTCTGGCGGCGCGACTACGACAACGGGATCGCCTTGATGAACCCGACCGGTTCGGCCCAGAGCGTGAGCCTGGAGACGGCCTACCGACGGATCAAGGGGAGCCAGGACCCCACCACCAACAACGGCAGCACCCTCACCGCTCTCACCCTGCAAAGCAAGGATGGCATCATCCTCCTGCGCATTGGCGGCACGCCGACGCCGACGAGCACCTTCACCGCGACGCCCACCTCCACGCCCAAGCCACCGACCGCGACCGCGACGCCGGTTCCACCGACCGCCACGTCAACTCCAGTTCCTCCAACCGCGACGTCGACGCCAAAGCCGCCCACGGCCAGCGCGACGTCGACTCCCAAGCCACCCACCGCGACGGCGACCTCGACGCCGGTCCCGCCGACCGCGACTCACCGGCCGACGTCAACGCCCACCGCGACGAAGGATCCGCCGACGGTCACCCCCACCGCGACCAAGGATCCTCCCACCTCCACGCCCACCGCGACCCCGACCCAATCTCCGCCTCCGTCCACGGCAACGCCAACTGGCAACTGGCACGACCTGTGGGCCAGATACGGGGCGAAGTGGCGCGACCACCTCACCCGCACACCCACCGCCGGCAATTTCAGCTGGCCTCAACCCAACGGCGGCGGCTGAGCGGGCGTCTCCGGGTGACTCGCAGCGCGGCGCCGGGCTTCCCTCACCCCCTGAAGTCCCCTCTCCCAGTCGCGGGAGAGGGGACTTCAGGGCAGATACTTCTGCTACGACCCTTCCCCCGCGGCTGAAGGCTCCCCCTGGCGAAGGGGGCGGGAGGGTAGACGAGGAAGGGGTAGGGGATGAGGGAGCCCAGGCCAGCGCCCCGACCGCTCCCGTTCGATGCTTCACCTCACCTCCCAGGCCCGACGGACGAAATCCCCCAGGGTCAGGGCATCGATGTCGCCGGTGATCGAGAGGGCGCTTCGCGCGCCGCCCGGCCACCGCGCCAGGCGGACCAGCGGCGCTGAGCTCGCCTCGATCTCGGCGAGGATCTCGGCCTGATCGGCGAGACCGAGCGGCCCCGGGCGATCGATCGAGACGACGCTGTCTTCACTCTCGCCCGCGGCGACGACGGCGAAGCCCTCCTCCTCCAGGAACGCGCGCAGGCCATCCGAGCGCGACGAGACCGCGATCGCCGGCGGGGTCGGGGATTCGACGATGCCGGACGTACCGGAGAGCGCCCGGTAGGCTCCCGACCAGGGGTGCGTCTCCGAGCAGCTGACGCCCCGGACCAGGATCACCGCGCCCTCCGGGCCGTCCGTCGTGACCCGCCAACGGTGGTGACCGCCCGCCTCGA
Source organism: Chloroflexota bacterium (assembly GCA_021323915.1). Lineage (GTDB taxonomy): Bacteria > Chloroflexota > UBA6077 > FW602-bin22 > CADDYW01 > JAJPKB01. The sequence goes on from JAJPKB010000614.1 coordinate 1,346, forward strand.
CGCGGAGCCGAGAGCGAGCGCGCCGATGCCACCACTCGGCGATGTCGCGAAGCTGGGCGATCCAGATCGGACCGGGCTGGGAGCGCGCCGCGTCGAGCGCGATCTCCAGCGCCTGCTGGCAGATCTGCCCGCGCTCCGGGTGAAGCTGGAGGGTGAGGAGATCGCCCCGAAGGTGGGTTCGGCGGACCAGCTCGGCCCAGACGTTCCCGATCAACGGCCCGTCGCCCATTCCCAGGCGGTCTACCAGGATCTCGTCGTCGGGCATCGCCACCGGAATCTCGATCAGCGACCCGCGCACCCGCGGGCGAACCACGGTGTCGCTGGCCGGTAGAGCGGAATAGAGCCGCAGCGCCCGCTGATAGGCCGCCCAGCGCGCCGGGCTGACCGATCCCGGCTCGATGACGTCGTAGGAGACCGTCTCGTTGCTGATGTAGCGGAAGCCGAGACTCTCCACCGCCGCCACCGTCCCATCGTTGTAGCGCAAATAGGGGCTCCGAAACCCGTCGGCGTGAAGTCCCTCCCGCAGGAAGACGCGCAGCGCCCCGGCGATCTGCTCGCGCTGGGCGTCTGCTGAGAGCGTCGTGTGATCGGTGTGGACGTACCCGTGGACGGCGAGCTCGACCCCGGCGTCGGTCAGCCGGTGGGCGACCCGCGGATTTCGGCACAGCACCGTCGCGGTGATCGGGAAGGTTCCGTTGCAGTCGTATCGGCGAAACACCTTCAGGTAGGCGTCGAGACTGCGCTCGGCTTTCGCCGGGGTCACCCCGAAGCGCGTGGCGACTATCCCAACGCGTCGGACGAAGCTCACGCCGCCTTTCGAGGCAATGCTGTGCGCGAACAGGTTCATCGGATCACCCTCCGGCGCTCTCGACCATTGAAGAATCAAGGCACCGATTCGGCATTGGTGCCCGACCACCCCGAATTGAAATCTATGCGATCGGGGACGCCCCAATGTCTACCCTCTAACCCCCTTTTCCAGGGGGAACCTTCCCCGCTCTGACGAGGTACCAGGTCGCCGAACATCGCCTGGCGACAGTCCTCGACGGTCCGTCGTAGCCCTTCCTCGAGCCCGACGACCGGCGACCAGCTCAGGTCGCGACGCGCCCGCGACACGTCATAGTAGGCGCTTCGCAGATCGCCTTGCCGGCGCGGCGCGCGGCGCGGCGGAACGTCCACGCCCACGATCGTCGTGAGGATCTCGTAGAGCCGGTTCACCGACGTTCCAACGCCGGTGCCGATGCAGTAGCAGCGACCAGTCCCGGCCGTCGCCGCCGCCAGGTTCGCCCGCGCGACGTCGCCGACGTAGACGTAATCTCGGGTCTGCTCGCCGTCCCAGTGAATCGTCGGCACCTGGCCGATCAGCAGCTGGTCGATGAACCGCGCGATGACCCCGGCCTCGCCGGCCGCGTCCTGGCGCGGTCCGTAGACGTTTCCGTAGCGCAGCGCGGTAAAGTCGAGGTCGCGCGTCGTCGCGTAGTAGCGCAGGTAGTGCTCGCCGGCCAGCTTGGTGATGCCGTAGGGCGACTCCGGGCTCTGGGGATGGTCTTCGTCGATCGGAAGGTAGGACGGGTTTCCGTAGGTCGCTCCCGACGACGCGTACACGACCTTGCGCACTCCGTGCTCCACGCAGGCCTCGAGAAGGTTGACCAGGCCCAGCACGTTGACGCGCGCGTCGTAGAGTGGGTCGTCCACCGAGGCCTTCACCGACATCTGGGCGGCGAGGTGAAACACGACTTCCGGCCGGACGTCCTGAATCAGCGATCCAAGGGCGGGGCTCACCACGTCCAGGCGGTGGACCGTCGCGCGTGGGTTCAGGTTGCGCGGCTTTCCGTGGCCGAAGTTGTCGAGGACGGCGACCTCGTGACCCTCGGCGACGAGCAGGTCGACGACGTGGGATCCGATAAACCCCGCGCCGCCGGTGACGAGCGCACGCATTCGTTCTCCTTGCCGTGCTGATCGACGCGGAGCGTGGCCTACCGCTGTCGCGACGCTCGCGGAGCGGTGAGAGCCCTGGCGGGGAAACGCGCCGGTGGCCGACGATGTGCTACGACTGTAGCTGATCCAGGTAGGCCGCCACAACCATCAAATGCATGATCTTCCCGCCGGACGAATGGCCGGTCGGGGATGGTCGATTCGGACGGGGGGGCCAAAACGATTGCGGATGTTGGTGAGAGAGGGCTTTTGCCGTCGGGCCTAGCCCGGAAGGAGGATTTCCCTCACCCCTGCCCCCTCTCCCATCCGAGGGCGAGGGGTCTTTAGGGAGGCTCTACCGGTTAAGACCCCTCCCCCGCGGCTGAAGGTTCCCCCTGGCGAACGGACGGTTCTCCCTGGGAAAGGGAGTTAGAGGGTTGGTGGTCAGGGGGTAGACAGGAAGGGGTAGGGGATGAGGGAAACCCCCGGTCCCCCCTACTCCCCCAGCAGCCGCGCTACCGGGCGGTAGATCTGCTCGCCGTGCTCGGTCACCCGAATCGCGTAGTTCAGGGCGAGCAGGCGATCGAGGACCGCGGCCAGGGTCGGGCGGCGCAGACCGGTCCGGTTGGCCAGGGCCTCGGCGGTGACCTCCCCGGCCGCGATCAGGGCGCGCAGCACCACGATCTCCTGGTCGCTGAGGCCCGGGTAGGTCGGCGGCGGCGGCGCCCGCAGGGTGGGCGTGCCGGTGATCAGCCCCTGGTACTGGGCCAGGCTCGGCCCCACGACCAGGCCGTGCGCGGTGATCTGGTACTGGCGCAGCTCCTGGCTGTGCGCGCTGCTGCGCATCTTGACCACGGTGAGCATCTTCCGCAGCTCGCCGTTGATCTCTACGTAGCGCTGGAGAATAATGTCGTCAGCCAGGAACGAGACAGCATGGGGGCTGAACCTCAGATCGGTGTAGGCTTCGATCACCTCGACCGTCATCAGCACGGTCACTCCGCCGCCGGTCAGCGCGCCGACCATGCGGTAGAGCGACTCCCGAAAGTCCTCGCGGAAGGTCGGCGCCAGGGCCAGCTCGAAGCCGGAGAGCGAGTCGATCACGACTCGCTTCGCGTTCACTCGCACGACCGAGTCCTGGACCTCGGTCAGGGTCTCGTCCACCGACAGGTCCAGCGGGCGCAGGTAGATGATCCGCAGCTTGTTCTCGCGCTCCATCGCGTTGAGGTCGATGCCGAGGCCGGCCGCGCGGGCGACGTACTCCTCCGGGTGCTCCTCGAAGACCGCGATCACCGCGGACTCGCCGCGCTGGATGCCCTCGGCGATGAACTGGGTCGCGAACACCGTCTTGCCCGACCCGGAGGGGCCGGCCACCAGCACCGCGTCGCCGGTCGGAATCCCGCCCCCGAGCATCTCGTCGAGGCCGGGGACGCCGGTCGAGATGCGCGGCGCGGGGTAGGTGCGCGGCGGCTCCGCGAAGCGGCGGGTGATCCGCGGGAAGACCTGGATGCCGTCGTTGGTGATCCGGAAGGTGTGCAGGCCGGGCATCGGCGCCCGTCCCCGCTCTTTCAGCACCTGGAGCTTGCGCACCGTCGAGTTGCGCTCGACGGCCTGGGTCAGCCAGATGATCCCGTCGGCGACGGTGAACATCGGGTTGTCGGACGTCTCGCGCTCGCTGTACTCGCCGACCAGGAACGAGGTGACCTGCCAGCCGGTCAGGTAAAGGGCCAGGCGCTGAACGAAGCTTTGCAGCTCCAGCTCGCCGCTGACCCCGGCTGCCGCCCGGGCGATCGTCCGGAACGAATCGACCACGACCAGGCCCGGGCTCGCCCGTTCCACCTCCTGGACGATCGCGTTCAGAACCTGACCCAGGTCGCCGTTCAGGACGACCGTGCTCAGGTTGATAAAGCGGATGATGCCGTCGACCTTCGACCGGTCGAAGAAGCTGTAGCTCTGCTGGTAGCGGAGCATCTTGAGGGTCGGCTCGCCGAGCACGGTGAAGTAGAGGACGCGCCGCTCCGCCGAGGCGTTCGCGAAGATGATTTGCTGGGCCAGGGTCGTCTTGCCCGCGCCAGGGCCACCGGCGATCAGGTTGAATGAATACTCTGGCAGTCCACCGCCCAGGACCCGATCGAGCCCGGGGACGCCGGTTTGAAGCAGGCTGATCTGAACGCGTCCCGAGTCGCTCATGCGCGATTTCCCTCCCCGCCGGATTCCGGCCTCTCGGGCAATGTCGTGGGCCACGCCTGGCGAATCAGACGATGCGCCAGATCCTCGCCGATGAACGTGTCGAGCAGCGCGACGAAGCTCGCGAGCGACGAGACCAGCCCGTCGCGTACTTCGCCGGGGTTCCGACCCGCGACAGCGGCGCGAAGTCCCTGGAGGCGCAGGGAATCCGGTCGCACCTCGACGACGATGTCTCTCACGAAGGGGTGCGTCCGACCGGCGAGGAACAACGCCCGCCGGACGAGCACGTCGAACCCGATCGGTCCGACCAGATCGATCATGTGCATGCACAGCCGATCGAAGCAGCGCTCGGTCGCGGCGGCCAGCCCTTCCGGGCTCTGATCGGCGCCCGCCTCGAGCGTGAGGACTTGCTCGGCCAGACGACTCTCTCGTTCCGAGGCATCGGTCATGTCGGTTCACCCTCCTCCACCCCGTCCTACGCCCCGGGCGATGCGCGTCGGCGCGCCTCGACCGGGAGTCGGGCGATGCCGGTCAGCAGGCCCTCGGCGGTTTCGACCTTCTGCAGAACGTGGATGCCTCGATCGGTGATGACGTACTGGCGTATCGACGCGTCGTAGGCGCTGTCTCGCATTTTAAGGATCGACAGGATCCGGTACAACTCGCTGCGGAACTCTACCCAGCGGAAGAGGATCAGGTTCTCCGACAGGACGGTGAGTGGCGTACCGGAGAAGTCCAGCTCCGGCCCGACGATCTGGGGCGTCTCCTTGACGATCAGCGAGGTGATCGCCCGGCCGCGCAGATCTCCGGCGAGCGCGGCGAAGAACCCGGATTGCGGACGCCCGGGCATGAAGGCCGCCTCGAACTCCGAGATGCTGTCGATCACCAGCCGCCGCGGCGCGACCCGTTCCACTTCCTGGAGCACCTCCCAGGCGATCCGGTCGAGGTCGACGTCCACCGGCGCGCGGCGAAAGATCGTCACCCGACCGTCGGCGACCAGGGCCTTGAGGTCGAAGCCGAAATACGCCGCCTTGTCCATGATCTGCTGCTCGGTCTCCCGAAAGCCGACGAAGAGCGCCTTCTCGCCGCGTCGGGCCCCCTCGGCGATGAATTGAAGGCTCGCCAGCGTTTTCCCGGTCCCCATGGCGCCCGCAAGGAGGGTCAGGCTGCCCCGCCGAGATCCGCCCGACATCAGCGCGTCGAGCTCGGGCATGCCGGTCGTCACGCGCTCCGGACTGATCCCGATGTCGACCGACCGGAAAACCGATTCGATCCGCGGGTACACCGCCATTCCGGCGTGGTTGATCCGCAACCCGTGCTCGCCGAGCAGCGGCGAGCGGCCGCGCAGCTTGCGGACCCGGATCCGCCGGAACGTCCGACTGCCGACGTCGACCATCGCCAGCCGGATGATCCCGTCGGCCATGGTGAACTCGGGGAACTCGACCTCCTCGGTCGGCGCGACGCCGCTGCTCGTTACCACGGTCGTGCAGCCGAGGGTCGCCAGCACCGAGCCGAGCTCGTAGACGAACGCTCGGACGGCGGTGCTTTCCGGGTGGAGGTCGCGGAAGGACATTAGGCCGTCGATAATCACCAGGCTGGCTTGGCGCTGCTTCACCGCGCCGACCAGCGCGTCGGTCACCGCCTGCAGGCTCTGCTTGACGAGGGGATAGGCGTTCAGGAAGAAGACGCGCTTGCCGACGAGCTGCTCATCGTAAAAGGCGAACTCGCGGATGTGGCGCAGGAGCTTGGGGGTCGGCTCGGAGACGGTGGAGACGTAGAGGGCGATTCCCCCGGTCGCGGCGACGTGGAAGGCCATCTGAAGGGCAAGGGTCGTCTTGCCGGTCCCGGCCTCGCCGATCACCAGCAGCACGTCCTCCCGGGGAATGCCGCCTCCCAGGAGGGTGTCGAGGTTCGGCACGCCGGTCTCGAGGAGGGGCGAAGGCGTCGGGGCGCTCATCGCGTCACTGATCGGCAACCGGAAGGCTAAAGCGGAAGGTGCTGCCCTGCCCGACCTGGCTCGTCGCCCAGATGCGCCCGCCCGAGGCGTCCACGATCAGCCGGCTGAGGTACAGTCCCAGCCCGAGCCCGCCGTGTTCCTTGCCGGCCGTCGTTCGGAAGTACTTCTCGAAGAGGTGGGGCAGCGCCTCGGGCGGGATGCCCGCGCCGAGGTCGGTGACCGAAACCACGACTTCGCCGTCGCGCCCGCGGACGTCGACCTCGACCGGCGACCCCTCGGGCGAGAACTTCAGCGCGTTGCTCACCAGATTCGCGATCACCCGCTCGGTCGCGCGCCGGTCGGCCCGGACCGGGGGGAGCGATTCGGCCATCGCCACGCGGACCCGCGCCTCGTCCTCGGTCGGCGCCAGGCTCTCGATCGCGTCCCGCGCGACCGCGCGCAGGTCGAGTCGCTCGGGGTGCAGGATGGTTTGGCCGGCTTCGAGGCGCGCGGTATCCAGCAGGTCCTGGATCATCGCGTTCATCCGCTGGCCGTTCTTGACGATCGCCTCGGCCATCGGGAGGACCTGCTCGCGATCGGCGTGGAAGGGAAAGCGGCAGAGCACTTGCGCCTGGCCGAGGATGATCGTCAGCGCCCCCCGGAGATCGTGGGAGATGAGGGAAACGTACTCCTCCTTGGCGCGCTCGAGCAGGCGAAGCTCGGTCACGTCGCGGAAGATGACCATGGCGAGCTGGATCTTGCCCGTCTCGTCGCGAATGCTGGTACCTTCGAACGCGCAGCGACACGGCCGTCCGTCACGACAGACCAGGAGCACTTCGAAGTCGTCGAACTGCTCGCCCCGGAGCGCGCGGGCGAGCGGTCGCATCTCGGGGACGAGCGGCCGGCCGTCCAGGTCTCTGAGATCGAGGGCGGCCCAGTCCTGACCGGTGATCGGCGCACCCGTCGGAGGCAGCGCGAAGTTCTCGCGCGCGAACCGGTTGGCGAGCACGAGGTGCTCGGCCGGGTCGGCGACGATGACTCCCTCGTGGAGGCTCGAAAGCAGGGCGTTCCATTCGGCCTCGCGCCGGCGGGCTTCTTCCGCCAGCTCCTGCATCCGAACGCCGGCGACCACCAGCTGCTCGTTCGCTTCGCGCAACTCGGATGGCGGGCTGGGCTGCCCGACGTTCGCGGCCGGCCGACCATCCGGGGAGGATCTATTAGCGCGTTGCCTGCCGACAGGCTTCTTGCGTGCCACCTGCCTCCCCAAAGCGAGAACGCCAGTCAGTGCGATTTTCGTGCCGATCGAGGCGACGAAGCGACCGTCGGTCGGAGCCGCTCTTTGCCGAGCGTTCAGGGCTCGGGTGCGCCTTCCACGGCGCCATCGGCGTCCGGCGTGCGTTGCACCGCTCGGTACCCGAATTATACACGAGCCTGTCTATGAGCCAAATGGACGAGAAGTGGTCCCGGGCGCTCCAGCGCCCGGTCGAGCGGCACGCATCTTGAAGGGACCGCCCTGGCATCGTCCCGGAATCGCCAATCTAAAGCGGAGCCAAAGTGAACCTGCACCTTGGCCTGACAATAGCCGCGGACGAGCGACAGGAACGGTCGAATGGAGATTACGTTTCTCGGACAGGCCGGTCTGTTCGTCCAGACGAGGGCCGGCAGCGTGCTCTGCGATCCCTGGTTCAATCCGGCCTACTTCGCGTCGTGGTTTCCTTTTCCGAGCAACGCCGAGATCGATCCCGGCCTGATCGGGCATCCGGACTTTCTCTACATCTCCCACCTCCACCACGACCACTTCGATCCGGAGTTCCTCGCCGAGCACGTCTCGAAGGATGCCACGGTGCTGCTGCCGGACTTTCCGGTCGATCGGCTCGAGCACGAGCTGCGTGAGCTGGGGTTCCGGTCGTTCGTCAAGACCCGGAACGGCCAGGCCGTCGAGGCCGGTGGGCTTCGCTTCACGATCATCGCCTTGACCGCGCCGAGCGACGGACCGATCGGCGACTCCTCGCTGGTCATCGACGACGGCGAGACCCGCGTCTTCAATCAGAACGACGCCCATCCCCTGGACGTCGACGCCCTCCAGGCGATGCGCCCCTTCCACGCCCACTTTCTCCAGTTCTCCGGCGCGATCTGGTACCCGATGGTCTATCGCCTGCCGCCCAGGGCGAAAGCGGCGCTGGGCAAGAAGAAGCGCGAGAACCAGCAGGCTCGGGCGCTGCGCTACGCCGAGGGAGTCGGCGCGGCCCACGTCTTCCCGTCGGCCGGTCCCCCCTGCTTCCTCGACGACGATCTCTTCTACCTCAACGACCTCGACAACGATCCGACGAACATCTTCTGCGATCAGACGGTCTTTCTCGACTACCTGCGCGCCCACGGAAACGACCGCGGCCACCTGGTCGTGCCCGGCAGCGCGATCGAGCTGATTGGCGACCGGTGCAACATCTCGCACCCGATCCCGGATGCCGAGGTCAGGCGCATCTTCGCCGATAAGCGCGGCTACCTCGAAGCTTACCAGGCTCGCGAGCGGCCCCGAATCCAGGCGATCCGGGCCGGCTGGCCGCGTGGGGCGGTGGACCTGCTGCCGGCCCTCAAGGCGCGGTTCGAGCCGATCCTGGCGATGGCGGATCTCACCTGCGCCGGCGTCAACGCCTATCTCCTCCTCGACTGCGGGGACGAGCAGTTCGTCGTCGACTTCGTCCACCGCGAGGTGAACCGCTGGAACGGCGAGGAGTGCCGCTACCGGTTCCACGTCGATCGCTCGCTGGTCGAGGCCTGCCTGCTCGACGATGAGGGGGACTGGGTCAACTCGCTGTTCCTCTCCTGCCGCTTCGAGGCCGAGCGCGAAGGCGCGTACAAC
>JAJPKB010000626.1 GCA_021323915.1 Chloroflexota bacterium
TACGGTCCTGCCCACGGCTTGCCCCCGGCCATCAGCGGTGCCGATTCGTACTGGCTGCGCGGGTACGGCAACCCGCCGCCGCGCACGCTCGTCGTCATAGGCTTCTCAACCGAGGAAGCCGCGGGCTATTTCACGGATTGCGACGTGGCCGGCCAGGTTACCAATCGTTACTCTGTCGCTAACGAGGAGACGACGTACCATTCGGACATCCTGGTCTGCCACGGCACGCGTCAAGCGTGGCCCGCGCTCTGGCCGCGACTCCGTTCGTTCAATTGATGCCATTGGTTCAGTGAGAGGAGATTCGCGTGGGATCCCCACACAAATGTCAAGTGGTCAGTAACCACGCCTCCGAGATCCTGGTCGATGGGCCGAAGCCGTTCTGTGTGCAGAGAGGAGCGACCTAGTGGCTGTCGAGTCAGCATCATTCGCCTTGCGTGAGGCTGTGAACCGGCCGAGTACCCCCGGGATGGCTAAAACGCCATTCCCTCTTGACCGATCTGTTGATCTGGGTTGTCGCGATCGTCATTGTGCTCAACCCGCTCGGTCGGTGGCGCCCAATCGACAATTAGGGCGGGGACGTCCAGAGAAAGCTCTGTCGCGACTTTGCGACGAGAGGAAAGGTCCATGACGTTTCGGGATGCTGAATACCCCGAAATCTACCCGAGGTTGGACGGAGACAGCGCGAATGCCGCGCGGCACGTGCACGGTTCCGGACGATGAACATCACGCAGTTCTCGATCCGCAATCCGCTGGTCGTCATCACCGTGGCTGTGACGCTGGCGCTGTTCGGACTCTACACCTACTTCACGCTCGGCGTCTCGCTGTTTCCTAGCGTGAACTTTCCTGAGGTTCAGATAACCACGGTCGACGCGGGAGCGGATCCGGCTACGATTGAGACCGAGGTGACCAAGCCCATTGAAGAAGCGATTGCCGCCCTCCCGAACGTCGATACGGTCACCTCGACGTCAAGCGAGGGAGTCTCTTCGGTCGACGTGCAGTTCACGACTGCCGCAGATCCGAATCTCGTGTCGGTTGACGTCGAGCGACAAATCAGCTCGATTCGAAGTAAGCTGCCGAGCGAGGCCGACGCGCCGTCGATCTTCAAGCTCGACCTCAACACAATTCCGGTTATCGCCGTCATGGTTTCCGGACCCCAGTCGCTCGACCAGATCCAGGCAGTCGCGAACGATCGGCTTCAGAACGCTTTGGAGTCGGTTCCGGGCGTGGGATCAGTCCAGATCATCGGCGGTCAGCAGCGGGAGATCCAAATCAAGGTCGACCCGGCAAAGCTCGAGGCGCGGGGACTCGGCCTGAACACCATTCAGCAGGCGCTGCAGAATGCGCAGGTGGAGGCGCCGGCCGGGGTGCTTACCGCGCCGGGCGGCAAGGAGGTGAACGTTCGACTAAACGGTCTCGTCGCTCGGCCGAGCCAACTGGCCAACATCGTCATCGCCCAGACCAGCCAGGGGCCGGTCTACCTCGGCGATGTCGCGACAATTCAGGACGGGGTGAAAAAGTCCAATATCATTGTTCGGGACAACGGGTCACGATCCGTTCGACTGCAGGTGAGCAAGGCCGCCGCGGCGAACACCCTTGACGTGAGCAACGCGGTCCGGAAAGAAGTGGCCGACCTCCAGCCGTCACTGCCGCGGGGTATGACACTGAGCGTGACCTACGACGCGGCGACCTACACCCAGCAGTCCTTTAATACGATCCAGCGGACACTCCTCGAAGCGATCCTGTTCACCGGGCTAATCTTGTTGCTGTTCCTCCACACGTGGCGGAGTACTTTTATCGTCCTCATCGCGATCCCCTCTTCGGTGCTGACGACGTTTGTGGGAATGCGATTCTTGCATTACAACCTCAACCTCATGTCAATGCTCGCGCTTACCCTGTCCGTGGGCATCCTGGTGGACGATAGCATCGTCATTCTCGAAAACATCTCTCGCCACATCGGCCTCCGGGAGCCGCCGGTTCTCGCGGCGGTAAATGGCCGCGCCGAGATCGGCCTGGCGGCGGTCACCATCACCATGGTTGACGTCGTCGTCTACCTTCCCATCGCGCTCTTGACCGGTATTGTCGGCGACTTCATTCGGCCGTTCGCCCTGGTGATCGCCTGCGCTACCTTGATCTCGCTCCTGGTGTCGTTCACCTTGACTCCGCTTCTCGCGAGTCGCTTCCTCAACGTCGGCCAGCTCGTCCCGCGTGGCGGCCGTCCCCTCGCTCGATTCGGCCGAGCCTGGGACCGGGGCTTCGCGCGGCTCGAACGCGGGTACGGGCGACTCCTCGGTTGGACCCTCACTGGAGACGCTCTGCGCTTCGGTTTCGTTCGCTCGGGCGCGCTGCGAATCAGCGGCGGGCGGTTTGGGGCTCGAATCCCGACGAGTCTCCCGGCGCGGTGGGGTGTCGTGGCGGTCGGGACCTTCGCGTTCGGCGCCGGGGTCGCCCTGGTCGCGGTGGGCTTGATCGGATTCGACTTCTTTCCGAGCGGCGATCAGAGTGAGATCGACATCATGATGCAAATGCCGCCAGCCACCGCGCTGGCTACGACCGACACCGCGGCCCAGCAGGTCGATACTCGCCTGCGGGCGATACCGGAGGTTCAGCAGGTCGTCACTGCCAGCGGGGACGTGAGCGGAACGGGCGGCGGGTCGGGCGGCGATCAGTCGTTCATCTTCGTGTACTTGAAGCCGAAAGCGGAACGCGCTCGCACCTCGGCCCAGATCGCCGAGGTCATCCGTCAACGGCTATCGACCGGAACTCCCGGTGCCACGTTCTCGGTGCAACTTCCCAACGCCTTCGGGTTCGGCGGGTTCGGCGGTCAGCCGATTCAAGTTGCCGTTCGCGGCCCGAATCCGGAAGTGCTCAACCGACTGGTCGATCAGGTAACCGCCGCGGTGGAGTCGGTCCCCGGGGCGACCGAGGTCAACAACGTCAACCAGCGAGTCCGATCCGAGGACGTCTTCCGAATCGACCGCCAGCGCGCGGCCGACCAGGGGGTTAGCGCCTCCCAGGTTGCCGCCGCCCTACGAATCGCGGTGGATGGCGCGGTTGTCGCCCGGTATCGCCAACCCGGCCAGGACGATGTCGACATCCGCCTGATGCCCACGAGTGACTTCCAGGCGTCGCCGAACAATCTCGGCCAGTTACCCCTCCTGACGAATAAGGGAACGATCGCTCATCTGGATCAACTCGGAACGATGGTAACTGGCGCGGCGCCGACCGAGATCGACCACGTCAACCGCGAGCGCAGCGTGACGATCAACGCCTCGGCGAGCGGGCGCCCGGTCGACTCCGTCCAGAACGACATTCAGGCGAAGTTGAGTACGCTCTCCCTTCCGCCCGGATACACGATTCAATACCAGGGTTCGGCATCACAGGGGGCCAGCGCGTTTTCTGATCTTTTCCAGGCGCTAGGGATCGCGATCCTTTTGATGTACGTTCTGATGACGATGCTCTTCAGATCGGCGACGTTACCACTTGCCGTGCTGATGTCGCTACCCCTCGCCGTCGTTGGATCGCTCACCGCGATGGCGCTGACCGGCACGCCCTTCACCATCTTCTCGATGCTCGGATTTGCGCTCCTCGTCGGGCTCGTCGGTAAAAACGCGATTCTGCTCGTGGACTACACCGATACCTTGCGGAGCCGCGGCAATAATCGAACCCGTGCCCTGCTCCAAGCCGGCCCAACCCGGTTGCGCCCAATCTTGATGACGACGCTCTCGATCATCGTCGCGTTAGCACCGGTCGCGATCGGCGTCGAGGAAGGGTCCGAATTGCTCAAGGCAGCGGCGGTGGTACTTATCGGTGGCCTGACGACCTCGACTCTGCTCACGCTGCTCATCGTCCCGTCGCTCTACACCATCTTCGACGACGTCAACGAGCTCGTCGTAAAGTTCTTCCGCCGCTTCACCGCGCCGCGGGAGTTCGCTCCGGAAGAGTTGGTCATTCTCTACCCGAAGCTAGTGACCGGATTTATGGTTGACAACGAACTGGTCGGCGAAGGAACTCCTCCCAGAACCAGAGATGATCGGTGAGCCCCAGGGCCATCGCCGGGGAGCGACGCGCGTGACGCCGACTGTCGAGCGGCTCGGGCAACGGGCGGCGGAGGGCGATGTGCGGGCGGAGCCAGTTGTGCGCGAAGAGCGCCAGGCCGAAGAGGGCGTCCCAGGTGGCGACGTCCTTGGCGAACGCGTGGGTCGTGCGGGTGAGGCAGCCCAGCCGGTCGCGCAGCGTCCCGTTTAGCCGCTCGAGGCGGCCGGCGCGCCGATCGTCGCCCGGACCTCGACCTTGACCAGGCGACGGCCCGTGCGGTGCTTGACCGCCTGGGGCAGGCGCACCGTCTCGGTCGGCGTGAGGATCGCCCAGCGCGGATTGCCCTCCCGCGCGTCCCGCTCGCCCAGGCGACGACGAACCGACTCGCCCGCTCCACGCTTATCGCGCCCCAGCGCTCGCCCTGCTCCCCTGCGGCCGCAGGATCGCCTGGCCCCGCTGCCGGGGCGCTCCCCCCTTTTGGCCGACGAACGACCAGATATGGTCGGCGAGGGAGTCACCTCCCCCGCCGCCATTCCAAAACTGGGCGTGCCGGTTTCCCGTCACCCAGCTCCTCGACCTTCAGGCGGTGATCATCGGTACCGCCGCTCGCGGGTTTGAACCGTCACGAGCGGATTTCTCATCGTGGCAATATCCGTGGACAAGGCGCCAGTTGAGGTAGCCATCCTTTCCACCAAGGGCGGTCGGGATGAAATGGTCGATTTCCAGCACGTCATCCACACGAAAGTACAGTCCACAAAGGTCGCATTTCCCTTTCTGCCATTTGAGGAGCGTTGCGACGCGTCGGGGCAGTTCGGGATGGCGACCAAGGCGTGTACTCCAATAGACCCAATCCCCATCGTACGGGCTCCGCGTACCCACGACTTGGGTATGCCGTCGGATCGGAGTTCGTGAGATGGGGTAAAGGGACAACCCGTCTTTTTCGCCGAATATCCACCTCCCGCGGTTCAATTGCCAGTATTTTCGGACAATCAGTCTCCGCGGTTCGTGCGGATGGCGGTAGGTCGCCCAACGGTAGAGTTTGAGGAAGGTTAGGTAGTGCATCTGGGAGAAGGTGTGCTTGGCGGAGACGGTAGAGTAGTAGCGGGACCATCCCCGAAGGACGGGATTGAGGTGGTTGATCAAGTCGTGTTGGGAGTGGGAGCGGTGTTGGTGAATGATGTCGCCAATCTGGGTTTGGATTCGGTGTTGGGCTTCCTTACTAGGAGTGATGATGGTCTTGAAGCCGAGTAAGGTCGAAGGATGACCGTGGCGTCCCAGCTTTCCTGAATGCGACTTTCCCACCGGGAACTGGCGCACGTGAAAGCCGAGGAAGTCGAAGCCAACGGAGTCGTCGTGGGCGACGAGGGTATGGACAATGCGCGTCTTGCTCGGTTTCAATTCCAGCCCCATGCCCGCTAGCCACGTTGCGGTTTTCTCCCGAATCTCTTCGATCACGGCTTGATTGGGATGTAGGACCACGAAATCGTCCGCGTAACGGATCACCACTGGTTTCCAGCTCTCGGCAATCCCGAGCGTTTGGTGGGACTGGGGGTAATCCTGTCGGAGGGCGGTTTCGAGGCCGTGCAACGCCACGTTCGCCAAGAGCGGAGACA
>JAJPKB010000419.1 GCA_021323915.1 Chloroflexota bacterium
CAATCGGACCGGCGGTGAAGAGGATGAAGCCGACGATCCACGGGGAAATAAAGATGTAGAACCACTTCGCCTTCGTTCGGGACAGGCCCCCGCGCCGAGGCTGGGCAATCGCTGGTGAGGCCACGAACCCTCCCTCGTGGGCGACACACCGATCATTCCGGTGGACTGGCCGTTAAACCAACCGCGCATCGAATCTCAGCGGAGATTCACGCGAGCGCCGACGGAGATCTCTCGCCCGGTCATTGCCGTACACACTACACTGGACCCGAGCCGGACAGTATCACGTTGGTGCTTATCTTGTCAACACTCCGTTTAGATGGAAATTTCCTTCTAACGACCGCCGAACTCAGCCGACCGACGGCGTCCGAGAAGCGGGCCATCGTGACGTTACCGACGCCAACGAAGGGTTTCGGCGGAGCGTTCCTTCCGGTCGCGCCAGCGGCGAGTCTTCGGCATCGTCTTGGGTCAGGATCGAGTATGGCCCGGAATTCTTTGTCGGCCCCACCTCGTCACCTCGTCGCGACTTACTCGAGCCTCGCCGGATTGCTGCTATCATAGGGTGATAGCAGTCGCCTCCATCCTCGTCTGTGCACAATTCAAGGAGACATGACTCTCACTCTGGCTGGCCTGATTCGTCGTGCCCTCGACGCCCCCTCGCCCGCACCGTCTGGCGTCGCCCGTTGATCGTCGGGGCGATCGCCCTAGCGCCGCTCCTCTCCACTCGGGTGACCCTCGGCAGCAGCGGCACGACCACCCTGACGACCTGCACCGACAACGCTCTCCGCCTCGCGATGGCCGGCAGCGGCACGATCTCGCTGTCGGCGCCTCTCCGGGTGCCAGCCGGCACGACCCCTGTCCTTGACGCGACCGGTGAGTTGGTCGCCTTCGACGGCGGTGGGACGGTCGGGCCGCTGATCCACGTGGGCGGCGGCAATCTCACCCTGATCGGTCTGACCCTCCAGAACGCCAGTGCCATCGGAACCCCCGGCTCGCGGGGCGTCAACACCGGCAACGGCGGCGACAACGGTGAGAACGGGACCTCCGACGGGCAGAGCGGGGGCGCGGGCAAGCCGGGCCAGGACGGCAGCCCGGCCGAGCCGTCCGGGTCGCCCGGCGGAACCGGCGGCGACGCCAGCGGCGGCGCGTTGTCGATCGACCCGAACAGCCTGGTCGCGGTCGTCAACTGCAGTTTCCTGCAGGACCTGGCGACCGGCGGCAACGGCTACGGCGGGGCGATCTATAACCTCGGCGCCTTGACCGTCGTCAACACGAAGTTCAGCGCGAACGACGCGATCGGCGGCGGTGGCGGCGAGGGCGGCCCGGCGACCGAGGGCGGCGCGATTTACAACGGCGGCAACCTCGCTGCGAACAACCTGGTCTTCCAGATCACCTTCCTCGGAACCGCCAGCAACCAGTCGCTGGGCGGCAACGCCGGCGACAGGGCGATGGCGGCGACGGGGGACACGGCGGGGATGGCGGCGTTGGCGGATCGCCAGCATCCGGCAACCCGAGCACCCCCGGGAACGGAGGCAACGGCGGGCAGGGCGGCAGCGCCGGGCTGAACGGCAACGGCGGCAATGCGCTGGCCGGCGCAATCTTCAACGCGAGCGCGCTGAGTCTCGGCACCGTCCAGTACCAGAGCGACGCGGTAACCGGCGGCGACCCGATCGTCTGCACAACACCGCGGCCGATCGAGGCCGGCTGATCGCCGCCGCCGCGCTCCCGACCCTCCAGGTCGGCAAGCCGTATCAGGCTTCTCTTCAGGCGGAAGGGGACACTGGGCCGTACATCTGGTCGATCCTCCAGGGAAACCTGCCGCCTGGCCTCAGCTTCGATCCGTCGACCGGCGCGCTGACCGGCACCCCGACCGATACGACTGTCGACACGTTCGTCGTCGAGGCGCGCGACTCGTCGGTCCCGGCCCGGATCGTCACGATGGCCTACCAGCTCGGCGCCGGCGCCACGGTCTCTCAAAATCGGATCTATCTGCCGTACGTCGTCGACAACGCGAGGGCTAACGTCCTGGCCCAGGCGTGGGTTCAGTACTACAGCGATCAGGGAGCCATCCGCGCCCGGCGCCGGTGGTGTAAGATCACCGCGGGCTGGTCGGAACGGGGAACCGGGCGCGGTGACCGGCTCGGTTACGAGCCCACCTGACTGCGAGGAGAGGACGACGATGCTGGTTGGCTACGTGAGCGACGAGCGCTACGTCGCGATCCACGACGCGGCGCTGGAGCTCCAGCGCGATGGCGAGACGGTCGCGCTCGCCCGCTCGACCCCGCGCGGCGCGGTCTACGCCGACGTCGAGCCCGGCCGCTACCGAGTGACGCTGGTGCGCGAGGGGTTCGGCTCCAAGAGCGTCGAGGTCGAGGTCAAGGCCGACTCGCCCTACCAGTTTCGACTGCTTTCGGACGGCCTCCTCGGCTACATGTGGCCGAAGTGGGTGCGGTCGGGCGAGCGATCCGAGTTCCGGGTCCACTCGGTCGAAGCGTACCACCTGAGCCTCTGGCGCTACGGGTTGACCAAGGAGCTCGTCAAGCCGCTCGGCTGGTTCGACGAGCACGGACCGCGCGCGGTGATGCAGATCACCCCCGACGGCGACTACACCCAAACCGGCGTCGCCTGGAACCGGTAGGGCTACGGAAATCCCCACCTCAGCCAGCTCGTCGCCGGTCCGGAGCGCTCCGGCCTCTACTACGTCCACGCGAAGACCGAGTCCGGGCGCTTTTTCTCCTTCCCCTGGGTCGTCGCCCCGGCGAAGCCCCGGGCGTCGGTGGCCGTGCTCGCCTCGACCAACACCTGGAACGCCTACAACAACTTCGGCGGCCGCAGCAATTACGTCAACGCGACGACACTGCAGCCCGAGCCGACGGTCAACGCGCGGCTGGACCTGATTCGCTACACCAACCCGGACTACCAGGTCTGGGGATTTCGCAACGAGGAGTACGCTCCGCTCTCCTTCGAGCGACCGGAGCCGTTCAACCACGCGCCGGAGGACGTTCAGGTGACCGATCCGATCGCCGGGCGTCAGACCTGCCACCTCGCCCCGGCCGAGTGGCGTCTGCTGGGGTGGCTCGAGCGCGAGGGCTTCGGCTATGACTTCTACGCGGAGCAGCAGCTGCACGACGGGACCCTCGACCTCGACGCCTACCGGGTGGTGATCCTGAGCGTGCACCCGGAGTACTGGTCGCGGCTGATGTTCCAGCGGTTGAAGGAGTGGGTCCACCGACGCGGCGGACGGGTGATCTATCTCGGCGGAAACGGCATCAACTGCGAGGTCGAGCTGCGGGACGACGCGACGATGGTCTGCCGCAACCAGATCGTCGACGAGCCCGGCGCCGACGAGGGGCCAAAGTACGAAAGCCGGTTCCACCGCTCGGGCGAGTCCGAGGCGAGCCTGCTCGGGGTGGTCTACGACGAGGCCGGGATCATGACCGCCGCGCCCTACCGGGTCGTCGACGCATCGCACTGGGCGTTCGCCGGCACCGGCCTGCGCAACGGGGATACCTTCGGGGAGAAGTCGCTCCACGAGCGCATCCCCGGCGGCGCCTCCGGCCACGAGACCGACAAGCGCAGCGCGTCGTCGCCGGCCGGCACGATCCTCCTGGCCAGGGGAGAGAACCCGGACGACGGGGGCGCCGAGATGACCTGCTACCAGCTCGTCAACGGCGGAGGAGTGTTCGCGGTGGGCTCGATCACCTACGTGGCGTCGCTGCTGGTCGACGACCGCGTCTCGCGGACCACCGCGAACGTGCTGTCGCGATTTTTGGGGGGCTAGAACTTCCATCGGTTGTCCAACGCGCGTCGGTGTCGTTCTGCTTTGGCTTCACCGGTAGTCGCCAAGCCAGACGACGCCGGGTGCCGGCTGAATACGCTGATAGAACCTGCGATCCGCGGTGATCAGCGGCGCGCCGAGACTCCGGGCGAGGGCCAGGTACAGGGCGTCGTAGAAAGCGCAGCCGTTCGAGTACACGAGCGGGAAGGCGGAAAGAATCAGCTCGTTGGTGTCGACCGTGTGCAGGGGAAGGCTGAGAAAATCCTCGATCGCGTCCCGGGCTTCGTCCCGACTAAGCCGCGGAGCTCGACCAAGGGTCGCTGCCACGATCGCCGATGGAACCTCGAAGCGGAGGTGCGACGGCGCGACGAGCTGAATCTCGGCCTGACCGTAACGGCGAAGGAGCAGGCGTGCTCGGTCGGTGTGATCCTCGTCGGGTAGGAGCCACTTGACGGCAACCGAAGCGTCGACAACGACCGGGTTAATGGGTCCAGCGGCCATAGGCCTCGTCGCGCTCCTCGCGTGCTTGACGTATCAGCTCCGTCGAGGTCACCGACGACGTACCTCGCTTGTCAGCATTGGCCAGTATCCGGGCTACCGCCGAATGACGACGTGCCGTCTCCGCCTCGGTCGGAAAGCCCGGGACGGTCTGCCCTCGGTCAATCGACACCTTCGCCTCTTTCGCGTCCGGCCGCCCCTGCTCGCGATCCAGGCGAACCCAGCGTTCGAAGTCCGCGAGCGAGACCATGGCGACGACGGGAATGCCGCTCTTCTCGACGACAACCCGCAGGTGGCGCTTGTAGACCTCGTTGACGAGCTCGCCGAGCTTCTGTCTAGCCTGTGACACCGGAATCGACCGCGTCACGATATCACGCTGCTCCACGCGCACCTCGATTGTTGAGTTTTGTACAATCTACAGCAAAACCAGGCAACAATCAAGAGGTCTACCGAGCCAACAGCGGCCACTTAGCCGCTGTCGGCCATGCTTCGTGGCAGGCTAGATCCTCGGGAAGAGCGGTCGGGGCGCGGGTACTGGGCAGCCCACCTTGCCCGGCTGCCAGGCGAGCGCGGCGGGCCAGTCGGGCGCCAGCGCTGTCCCCAGTTGCGCGGCGATGCGCTCGGCGGTCTCCGGCAGGAAAGGCCGGAGGGCCTCGGCGACGATGCGCAGCGTCTCGGTCAGGCTGGCCAGGACGGTGTCGAGCCGCGCCCCCGCCGCCGCGTCGCCGCCTCGCTCGGCTTTCGCCAGGCGCCAGGGCGCGGTCTCGTCGACGGAGCGGTTCGCCGCGTCGACCAGATCCCAGATCGCGCCCAGCGCCGCCCGCGGATCGTACTCGCCGCCCATCGCCGCCTGCAGACGGCCGGCCAGGGAATCGGCAGCGGACCGAAGGCGCGCGTCGACGCTGGCGCCCGCTCCGAACGCCGGGACCGTGCCGCTCCGGTACCGGTGGACCATGCTCGCGGTGCGATTGACCAGGTTGCCGAGGCCGTTCGCGAGATCCGCGTTGTAGCGCCGCTCGAGGCTCAACTCGGTGAAGTCGGCGTCGCCGTTCGGCGGAACGTCGCGCAGCAGCCAGTAGCGCACCGGGTCGACCCCGAACCGTCCCACCAGCGCGGTTGGATCGACGACGTTGCCGAGCGACTTGCTGATCTTGCGGCCCTCGACCGTCAGGTAGCCGTGGACGAAGATCGTCGACGGCGGCGGAACGTTCGCCGACAGGCACATCGCCGGCCAGTAGATGGCGTGGAAGCGAAGAATGCCTTTGCCGATCGCGTGGACGCGGTTGGGATTCTCCAGCCAGTAGCGCCGGTAGAGCCCGTCGTCGGTCGCGTAGCCCAGGCCGGTGATGTAGTTCGTCAGGGCGTCGAACCAGACGTAGATCACCTGGTCCGGATCGCCGGGGACCGGAATGCCCCAGCCATGGGCGCGCGCGCTCGACCGCGAGATGCTGAAGTCCTCCAGCCCGCCGGCGATGAAGGCCCGCGCCTCGTTCCGCCGGCTCTCCGGGATGATCCGAAGCGCGCCGGAGTCGATCAGGGCGGCCAGCCGGTCGGCGTAGCGGGAGAGCCGAAAGAAGTAGTTCGTCTCTTCGACCACGTCCGGAACGGTCAGGTGCTCCGGGCATCGGCCGTCGATCAGCTCGGCCGGCGTGTAGAACTGCTCGCAGCCGACGCAGTAGAGGCCCCGGTAGAGGCGGGTGTAGACGTCGCCGGCGCGGTGGCACGCCTCCCAGAGCTTCGCGACGCCCGGGGCGTGGCGCGGATCGATCGCGGTGCGGATGAAGTCGTTCTCCGACACGTCGAGCGCCTCGGCGAGGTCGAAGAAGGCGCGGGAATAGCGGGCGACCAGCTCGCGCACCGGCACCCCCTCGCTCTCGGCGGCGAGGACGTTCTTGAGGCTGTTCTCGTCGGTGCCACTCAGAAAGTAGGTGTCCTCGCCGATCAGGCGGTGGTAGCGCGCGAAGGAGTCGGCCTGGACGAACTCGAGGGCGTGTCCCAGGTGGGGCGCCGCGTTCACGTACGGGATCGACGTCGTCACGTAGTAGGCCACGGGATTCACCTCCGGGGAGTCCTGGCGGAACGGGGCAAAAACGAGACACTCGTGGCTGGAGCGCCCCGCCGCGACCGGAGGAGGGAAGCAGGCGCTACCGGCCAGCCTCCGCCGGTTCGCGGCGGGGCCAGGGCATCACCATGGGACGAGTCGATCGAGAGGGACACGACCGGACGGTCGAGGTCAAAACAAACAACGCTTGCATCATCATTTCAAACCAATTGTATCACGCACCATCAGTGAGTCCAGCGGCCATAGGCCGCAGGGTGCAGCAACTTCCTGTAGAAGCGGGCGGGCAGGGAAGGGGTGGACAGAGGTAGTAGAGTGAGGACAAAAAGACCGCCGAGATAGAGGCTGCGGCGGTCTGAAAG
>JAJPKB010000296.1 GCA_021323915.1 Chloroflexota bacterium
CGAGACTGTCGTCGGGAGCGAAGTCGGGACGGCGGGCGGAGAGACCATGCTGCCCAGCCAAAAGGTCTGGTTGAGAATGGTCGGGGCGTCCAGTACAATGAGTTGACCGGTTAACAGCTTGGCGTAGAGGGCTGGGGATGCTCAGGCGGTCTCGCTACCTGGGTTTTGTCATCACCGGCGCGTTCATCGTGCTGCTGCTCTGGAAGACCGACGTCCACGAGCTGACGACCGCGCTGGCGAGCGCGAATTACGTCTGGGTGGCGCTGATCGTGGTCTGCGTTCTTCTCAGCTATACCTGTCGCACGATCCGGTGGGGATGGATCCTCCGGCCAACCCGCCAGCTTCCTTTTCGGACCCTTCTGCCGGTGCTGTTCATCGGCTTCATGGCCAACAATCTCTTGCCGGCCCGAATCGGAGAGCTGGTGCGGGCCTACGCGCTGGGCCAGAAGACCGGCCTGAGCAAGAGCCTGGGCCTCGCGACGATCCTGGTGGAGAGGCTGTGCGACGGCGTGACCCTCGTGGCGGTGCTCGGCATCGTCGCGCTGCTGTTTCCGTTGCCCGCCTGGGCCCGCCAGGCTGGGTACCTCGCCGGGGGATTGTTCTTCGGCGTGGTCATTGGTGCGCTCGTCGTGCTTGCCAGCGAGGAGCGGGCCCTCGACCTGCTCGCCCGCGTCTGCCGTCCGCTCCCCGTCCGGCTCGCCGATAGTGTGAAGACCAAGGCAGCCGCGTTCGTGGTCGGCCTGCGGGCCCTCCGAGGCGGGCGAAACCTCTTGCTGATCGTGGGCTGGTCCATCATCATCTGGTCGATTGAAACTACGTCCTACGTGCTGGTCATGCGAAGCTTTGATCCAACGCTGACGTCGGGTTCGCCGTTGATCGCCGCGCTGCTCATGATGTCGATGGTAAACCTGGGCTCGTTGATTCCGTCGGCGCCCGGCTACGTCGGGGTCTTCCAGTTTTTCGGAGTGCTTGCCCTGAGTGCGTTCGGGGTGCCGACCGGCGTCGCCCTGGCAATCGCGATCGTATCGCAGGTAATCCAGTGGGTGACCGTCACCGGTATTGGTCTGTTCTTCGTCGCGCGCGAGAGCATGAGCCTGGCGGCCCTGGCCGGCGAACGGGCTGGCGTCGCGGTGGATGGGTGAGGGTTTTCTCGTGAGCCAGCGCTGGCGGTTGATCGCAGGTGTTCTGATCAGCCTGTTTTTTCTTGCCTGGGCGGCCCGTCTCGTCGGTAGCCTCGGCGGCGTGCTCGCATCGCTCGACCAGGCGAACTACCTGTTCCTCGTACCCGCGCTCCTGGCCTATTTCGCCGGCGTCTGGCTTCGTGCGGTGCGCTGGCACTTTCTGTTGCGACCGGTGAAGCCGATCTCGTCTCGCCGGCTTTTTCCGGTCGTCGTCATCGGCTACATGGCAAACGACGTCTTGCCGGCGCGCCTTGGCGAGCTGGTCCGGGCGTACGTTCTCGGAGAGCAGGAGGACGTGCCCAAGACGACGACGATCGGTACGATCGTCGTCGAGCGGCTGTTCGACGGGCTGGCAATGCTGATCTTCGTCGGGATCGTGGGTCTCGCGGTTCCCTTGAACGATCAGATCGAGGGCATCTTCCGGATCGCGGCGGTTCTTTTCGTCGGAGTGCTGATCGCGCTGTTCGCCGTCGGGTCGTCGCGATCGCGGGCGGTGTCGCTGGTTCAGCGCGTCGAAGAGACGCTTCCGCCATCGTGGCAGGGCAGGGTAACTCGGCTCACCGACCGGTTCCTTCAGGGGCTCGACTGCCTGCAGAGCGGAACGTTGTCGGCGACGATTCTGTTACTGTCGCTCGGCGCCTGGCTCTGCGAGGCCACGATGTACTTGATCGTCGGGTTGGGGTTTGGCCTTTCCCTGGGATATCCCGCTTATCTGTTGACGGCGGCGGTGGCTAACCTCGGAGCGATGGTGCCGGCGGCGCCGGGCTACGTCGGAACGTTCGACGTGGGAGCGCTGGCGAGTCTGCGACTGTTTGGCGCCAACCCGGGTCAGGCGGGTGGTTACGTCCTCGTCCTGCACGCGGCGCTGCTGGTGCCGGTGACTCTCCTGGGCTTTTACTTCCTGTGGCGCGCAAACCTGTCGCTCCGGACGCTCGGTCAGCAGGTCCAGGTGGCGACTCCCGACAAGGGGCTGTAGAATCCCGGCGATGAAGCCTGGAGGCTGAGCAAGCGATGGTCGAGCGCAGAGTTGCCGAATGAGTGGGAAACCATTGAACGTCGGCGTCATCGGAGGCGGCGCACTCGGGTTATCGGCGGCGTACCGCCTGGCCCAGGCCGGCGCGCGCGTTACCGTCCTCGAGCGTGAGGACGTTGTCGGCGGGCTAGCCGCGTCTTTTCCGGTCGGCGGAGCGTACTTCGAAAAGTTTTACCATCACCTGTTTCGATCGGACCGGGTGATCGCCAGCCTGATCAAAGAGCTTGGACTTGGCGACAAGCTGGTCTGGAAGAAGGCACGAACCGCGAATCTGGTCGGGGGACGAATCTGCCAGATGGATCCGGTTCGCCTGCTCACTTTCTCGGCTCTGCCGGTGGCCGATCGATTGCGCTTCTTCCTCGGCATGGCGTACCTGAAGCTTCAGTCTGATTACCGCCGGTTCGAAGGCGTGACCGCGGTCGATTGGGTTGAAAGGTGGATGGGCAAAGAGACCTATGAGGTGGTTTGGCGCCCGCTTCTCGAGGCCAAGTTCGGGGAGCACTATCGGAAGATCGCGATGCCGTGGCTCTGGTCGCGAGTCTACTGTCGGAGCCTCTCGCTGGGATACCTTCGCGGTGGATTTCACCAATTGTACGTTGCTTTGTACCAGCGGGTGAAGTCGCTGGGTGGCGAGGTGCTGACCGGCCAGACGGTTGATCGGATCGAGGCGGCCGACGGCGGGCGGGTGCGGGTCGTGGTGGGCGACCGATGGACGGAGTTCGACCGAGTCGTCTGCACGCTTCCCACTCGGCTGTTTATGAAGGTGACCGCCGGGCTTCCCGAGGACTATCGAAGCCAGTACGATTGGGGAGACTTCCACGGCGCGCATTGCGTCGTGCTGTCGCTCGACCACCGATTCGGCGACTTTTACTGGCTGAGCGTGAACGACCCCGGATTCCCCTTCCTCGTCGTGGTTGACCATGGCAATTTCATGCCGACGGAGGACTACGGTGGCCAGAGACTGATGTATCTTGGAAATTACCTGCCGATGTCGGATCGGCGGTTCACGATGAGCGACGACGAGCTCCTCGACTGGTATCTGCCGTATCTCACGAAGATCAATCCCGCGTTCGATCGCTCCTGGGTCAAAGATTCGTGGGTGTTCAAGGCCCCGTTTGCCCAGCCCATCGTCACCGTCGAGTTTCATCGGCACATACCTCCGCACGAGACCCCGATTCCCGGACTTTTTCTCGCCAATATGTTCCAGGTGTATCCCCAGGATCGTGGACAGAATTACAGCATCGAAATGGCTTACCGGGTCGCGGATCTCGCCTTGAAGGCTCCGTTGGCTCCGGGAGTACAAGTGGGACGGTGAAGGAATGGCGAATATCTGCGTGATCGGCGGCGCGGGCTACGTTGGATTGACGACCGGAACGTGCTTCGCGGACCTCGGCAACTCGGTAGTCTGTCTGGACGTGAACCAGGAAAAGGTGGCGAATCTACGTCGCGGCGTTCTGCCGATCTACGAGCCAGGCCTCGAAGAGATGGTGTCGCGGAACCAGGACGCGGGGCGCCTGCGGTTCACCAGCGACTACGACGAAGCGCTCGCCGAGGCAGAGTTCGCGTTCATTGCCGTCGATACCCCATCGGATCTGGACGGCGGCGCGGATCTGATGCACCTGAAAGAGGCCGCCGCCTCCATCGCCCGTGCGATGCGTCGCCCATTGATCATCGTGAACAAGAGCACGGTGCCGGTGGGAGCGGGCGATCTGGTCGCCAGCATCGTTCAGGAAAGTCGTACCTCGAACATCCCGTTTAGCGTCGTCTCGAATCCGGAGTTCCTGCAGGAAGGGATGGCGATTCACGGTTGCCTGAATCCCGATCGGATCATCCTGGGAGCGTCGGATCGCTTGGCCGCGGAGCGAGTGGCCCAACTGTATCAGACGCTCAAGGCGCCGATTCTGATTACCGACCTGCACACGGCCGAAATGATCAAGTACGCGTCAAACTCGTTCCTGGCAGCGAAGATCTCTTTTATCAACGAAATCGCCGCGATCTGCGAGAAGCTCGGGGCGAATGTCAAGGAAGTGTCGCGCGGCATGGGGCTGGACCGCCGGATTGGCCAGGCATTCCTGGACGCCGGCCTAGGATGGGGCGGCTCGTGTTTCCCGAAGGACGTGCGCGCGCTCGAGTACATGGCGGCGGCGAACGGTTGCCACCCGCAGCTTCTACGGGCGGTGATGGATATCAACCGCGATCAGCGGCGCCATCTGGTTCAGCGAGTACGCGAGGCAGTAGGCGGCTCACTGTCGAACCGTCGCGTTGGCGTGCTCGGATTATCGTTCAAGCCGAACACCGACGACATGCGCGACGCCCCTTCGCTGACAGTCGTCCGACAGCTCCAAAACGAGGGGGCGACGGTCACCGCGTTCGATCCGGTCGCGATGCACAACGCGGAGCGATTGCTGTCCGGGACCCGGTTCGGCTCGACGCCGTACGAAGTCGCCGAGGGCGCCCACGCGCTCGCGATTCTGACCGAGTGGAACGAGTTCAAGCAGCTGGACCTCGGGCGGATTCGCGAGATCATGGCTCAGCCGATCATCGTGGACGGGCGCAATCTGTACGAGCCGGAGCACATGTCGTCGCTCGGCTTCATCTACATCAGCGTCGGACGCCCCTCGGTTGGAACAACGGCGCTCGAGCCAACCGGTGTCTAGGAGCAAAACCACGAGACCTCGACGAGGGTTCACGGCTGGAAAACGATCAGCAAGATAACAGCTCCCATTCTCGCTCGACGACGGCCAGGGTTCGCTGGTTGACCGAGGCGGATGTTCCTGCGTTCATCGGCTTGATCGAGGCGCTGGCAGACTACGAGCGCTTGCCGCCGCCGGACGATGGGGCGCGCGCCCGCCTCGCCGCCGACGCGGTGTCCCATCCACCACGTTTTCGGGTTCTCCTGGCCGAGCGCGACGAGCTCGTGGTCGGCTACGCGCTGTTCTTCGAGACCTACTCCACGTTTCTCGCGCGACCGACTCTTTACCTCGAAGACATCTTCGTCCTCCCGGATCATCGGCATCAGGGCGTGGGACGCGCCCTGATGGGCGCCGTCGTGCGCGAGGCGATCGCGCGCGATTGCGGGAGAGTCGAGTGGCAGGTCCTGACCTGGAATCAGCCGTCGGTGCGATTCTACCAGAGGCTCGGCGCCGCGCCGCTTGACGACTGGCGCGGCTTTCGCCTGACCGCCGATCAGTTTCGCGAGCTTGCGGATAGATTGGGCGAGTGAGCTCGCATCAGCGACCCGAGTCGGAGCCGTTGTGCGGCAGACGCTCGTGGTCGAGGATCACCTTTCCGTCGATGATCATGAAGGGCACTCGTCGCTCGAATGCCTTTGGAAACTCGTCCTGCCGGTCGCGGAACACGTCGTTAGAAACGATCGGCAGATTCTCCTGGCACGCGTAAGCCAGGAGAAAGTAATCTGCCTGGGTGCCCGCCGGCGCCTGCTTGATTCTCCCTTCCTGCTCCAACTGATCCAGCTTTTCCGGATGATCCACTTTGTACTTGAGAGACGCGTCGGCGATGAAGATCGGATGAAAGCCCAGGTCGACCAGCGCTTGACGCATCGCGAGAACGTTTTCGACGCTGCCGGTCGCGTGAGGCTCGTTGCGGTTCGTAAAGGCGACGTTCGCCACGTCGACCAGTATCTCGGGATTCTGATTCTCCTGAGCGGTGGACGACACCGTCGATGGTGTAGCCGTGCGAGAACGAGGAGAATGTCCACTTC
Organism: Chloroflexota bacterium; assembly: GCA_021323915.1. GTDB lineage: Bacteria > Chloroflexota > UBA6077 > FW602-bin22 > CADDYW01 > JAJPKB01. Next base: position 5,936 of record JAJPKB010000296.1, read on the forward strand.
GATGATGGTGATGTTCGCCGTGTTGATCGTGCATGGCGCAGCCTCCTAGCTTCGGTCGCGAGCCGGGTGATAGCGCAGCACTGGACGTCTCGCTCCCCGACGCACGGGAGGCGACGTGGGACGTCGAGTCGGATCACCCGCCAGAACGACCGTTGACGTGGTGCAGAAACCGAACCATCAGGCGGCATGCCACCGGAACAGGACGGCCGCGACGAGGCAGCAGCCAATCGTAGCGAGCAGTGACCCGGGGTCGCGAAAAAAGTAGAAAGTCACCCCAAAGCTGAACCCGCCGAACCACAGAAAGAGGAGAATTAGACCGAAGAAGAACGGATCGTGCTTGATTCGGTTGCGCATTGGAGCCATGGTACCATACCGAAGGACGCCGAGCCGGAGCCGGTTCACCAGCGGACGCTTATCGGCGCTGGCTTCGGCGGAGGGACAGGCGCGACCACGTCAAGGTGAATCACGGGGAGCCAGTTTTAAGGAGGCGCATTCCGATGAACATCTGCCTGATCGGTTACGGATCCATTGCTCGCTCGCACCTGCAGGCTCTGGCCCGGGAGCCGGTCACTTTGCGCACGGTCATGGGGCGGGTCGCCGAGTCGACCGAAGCGTTTGCTCGGGAGTTCGGTTTCGCGCGGCACACGACCGATCTCGACGAGGCCTTGGCCGATCCGTCGATCGACGCGGTCTTGATCACGTCTCCCAGCGACCTCCACGCCGAGCAAACCGAAAAGGCGCTGAAGGCAGGAAAGCACGCGCTGGTCGAGATTCCGCTCGCCACCAGCCTCGCCGAGACCGACGCGCTCGGGAGATTAGCGCGAGAGCGGAAACGCTGCCTGATGGTCTGCCACACCCAGCGCTATTATCCGGCGCTGGTCGAGGCCCGGCGCTGGATCGCCGAGGGGCGCTTGCACGTGCACCACGTCAGCGCGCGCTACGCGTTCTTTCGTCGCGAGAACGTGAACTGGGCCGGGCGCCGCCGTAGCTGGACCGACAACTTGATCTGGCACCACGGGTGTCACGCCGTGGACACCTGCTTGTGGCTGCTCGGCGCGACCGAGGTAGAGGTCAAGAGCCAGGCGGCGCGGCCGTCGCATCACCTCAATATTCCGATGGACGTCGACGTCCTGATGCACACGCCCGAGGACCAGTTGATCTCGGTCAACCTCTCCTACAACAATAAGCTTCCCTACAACGAATATCTCCTGATCGGAGAAGAGACGACCTTGCTGGTCACCGACAAGCGACTGGTGGGTCCGGACGGGGTGATCCTCGAGCCAGCCGTCGGTGATACCGCACCCGGGCCGATCGCCCTCCAGGACCGTGAGTTCCTGGCTGCCATCCGCGAAGGCCGCGAACCGGCGATCGGCGCCTCGGCGGTCCGACCGGCGATGGCGGTCCTTCAGGCGGTCCAGGACGAAGCCGACCGGACTTGAGGTCGCGCTGTCGGGATAGCGGGGAGGTGTGGACATGCAGGTCCTGTGCGTAGACGTCGGAACCGGAACCCAGGATATCCTGCTTTTCGACTCGGACCGCGAGATAGAAAACTGCGTTCAGCTCGTCGCGCCATCTCCCACGCGGATCATTGCCGATCGAGTGCGGCGCGCGACCGCGGCGGGCCGGCCGATCCTTTTGACCGGGAGGGCGATGGGCGGTGGGCCGTGTGGCTGGGCCGTCGAGGATCACCTGCGACACGGGCTGCCGGCCTACGCAACGCCGGATGCGGCGCGGACCTTCGACGATGAGCTTCCAAAGGTTGAGCGGATGGGAATCCGCCTGGTGTCAGTCGACGAAGCCGCTCGGCTTAGCGGTGTCGACCGCGTGGTGATGGGCGACCTGGACCTCGACGCGATAATCGGAGCCCTGGCGCGATTCGACATACGCCCGGATCTCGCGGCGATCGCGGTCGCCGTCTTCGACCACGGAAACGCTCCGCCGGGCGTGAGCGACCGAACCTTTCGGTTCGAGTACATCGCCGAAACGGTCGCGCGCAACGACCTCACCGCGTTCGCCTACCGTCGCGAAGATCTCCCGGAGCGACTAACCCGGATGCGTGCCGTCGCGGATGCCGCGCCACTCAGCGTGCCGACGTTGGTGATGGACACGGGCCCCGCGGCGATCGTCGGAGCCCTCGAAGACCCGATTGTCCGCGGTCGCGACCGGGCGCTGATCGCCAACCTGGGGAACTTTCACACCCTCGCGTTTCACCTTGCCGGTGGACGGGTGCTTGGCATCCTCGAGCACCACACCGGAGAGCTAACCCGTGCCAAGCTCGAGCGCTATCTCGGGCAGCTGGCCGACGGATCGTTGTCCAATGCCGAGGTCTTCGCGGACATGGGGCACGGTGCGCTGGTTGTCGGTCAACCGTCGGAACGCCCGGATTTCCTCGCGGTCATCGGGCCGCGTCGGTCCCTCCTCGACGGGTCGGACATTCGCCCGTACCTGGCGGTCCCGCACGGCGACATGATGCTGGCTGGCTGTTTTGGTTTGCTTCGCGCGCTGGCGCGGCGCATGCCAGAGCTTGCGCCGCCAATCGAAGAGCGGCTGGGCGCCGCGGTTTGTAACCGCGCTACAAATTGAGGGAAACGACCCGATCCACCGCCATCGCCAGAAAGATGAGCGCGAGATAGATGTTCGTGTACATGAACAACTGGCGCGCGCGGGCGTTCGAGCCGTCCCGCAGCAGCCGTCCGGCGTAGTAGATCAGCCCACCGCCGAGGGCGAGCGCGGCGACCAGATAAATGACCCCGAGGGCCCGCCCGCTCACCATCAGCATGGTCACCGCGACCAGAAGGATCGAGTAAAGAAAGATCTGACGACGTGTCTCGTCCTCGCCGACGACCAGCGGAAGCATCGGAACGTTCGCTCGGGCGTAGTCCTCGGACGTCAGGAGCGAGAGCGCCCAGAAATGAGGCGGCGTCCAGAAGAAGATCAGCGCGAAGAGATACACCGCCAGGAGGTCGACGTGTCCGGTCACCGCCGCCACTCCGACCATCGGCGGCAGGGCGCCCGCGGCACCGCCGATCACGATGTTCTGCGGGGTCGAGCGCTTGAGGACGCCGGTATACACGAGAACGTAAAACAGCAGCCCGGCCAGGGCAAGAACGGCGCTGAGTAGATTCGCGTAGACGGTGAAAACCGCGAAAGATACCGCGCCAAGGGTTAGCCCGAAGAGGAGGGCATTCTCTGGCGACACGCTACCTTGCGGAAGCGACCGCCGACGGGTTCGACGCATCAGCTGGTCGATATCGCGGTCGATGTAGCAGTTGATCGCATTGGCGCCGCCGGCGGCGAGCGCCCCACCAACTATCGTCGCGGCGATCAGCTCAAGCGTCGGCAGACCACGGGCCGCGATCACCATTCCGCCGACTGTCGTGATCAAAAGCAGCACGATAATGCGTGGCTTGGTGAGATTCAGGTAGGCGAGCGCCGTCGCACCGACACTGGAGCTGACGCGCGGAATCGGCTCGTTGGCCAAGGGCAAGCACGAGAGGATGGTGACGACGATCAAATCGCACCAGAAGAGGCAACCAACGGCGAGGTGAAGCGTCGCGGTGACCGGTGGGACACGCCAGATGACGACGCCGGCGCCGACCGCGATTTGAGCGACGATCAAGACCAGGCCGGCGTACAGCGGAACGCGAAGCTCTCGATCGGACGGGCGTGCCGAGCGCGCCCGGGCAACCAGAACCAGGAAGAAGAAGGTGACCAGCCCGGCGATCGCCCGATGGAGAAGGTTGATGCTTGACGCCGCGTCGGTTGGTGCCTCGAAGCCGTTTCCGCAAAAAGGCCAATTGCCACAGGCAAAGGCGGCGCTCGTTTCGGTGACGTACGAGCCAACCGCGAGCAAGACGTAAGTGAGGACCGAGGTCGCGATGGCGAGCCCGGCGTAAAAGTCGATCGCGAAGCGCCGGTCCGGCTGGGTCGCCCAGCGCGCTCCGGCCGCGGCGACGACGACGGCCGCGAAAAGCAAGAGGGCGCTGTCGAGGTGGGCGCTCATCAAACCCGAGAACGCTTCCAGCGATGACGGGAAAGCGTCGAGGAGGAACTGAAGGGCCAGCAGCCCGAGCGCCAGGATCGACGGAACGATGACCCACTTGTATTGACGGAAGCGGGCCCAGGCGTCGATGGCGGTCGCGGACACGAGGACCAGGGCGAGCGTCGCGACGACCCGGTAGATGGTTTCGACGAACGACGGCAACAATGTAAGAGCAGCCGCCGACCCCTGGCAAGACGAGCAGCCGAGATCCGGTCCATAGACGCGGACGATTCCACCGATCACGACGAGCAGGAACGTCGCGAGGGCGCTCGCGACGGCGAGA
>JAJPKB010000095.1 GCA_021323915.1 Chloroflexota bacterium
CCCCCGCCCTGGTCGGGCACTACGGAGGCGTCATGTCAGCGGTCTCCCAGTCAGCGCTCTTCACGCATCTCGGATTCGACCCGGCATACCTATCGACGTTCGAGGACAAGATCTTTGTCGAGGGGCCGCGAACGGCGCGCCGGTTGCTGAATTTCTTCGCCCTGCTCTTGTTGGCGACCGTTATCGCCACTTACGGGGTGCTCTCCAATTCCTCACCGACGGTCATCGGGGCCATGGTCGTGGCGCCGTTGATGGAGCCGATGATGGCGACGACCGACGCGGTCGTGATGGGATCTCTGCCACGCGCTCTGCGCGCCGTCGCGCTCGCCGCCGCCGGGACGGTTTCGGTTGTTCTCTTCTCTTATCTCCTCGCGTGGGTCGTTCCTGACGTGACGATCTCATTCACGAGCAACGGCGAGATTACCTCGCGGATCAATCCCGGTCTGTACGCGCTCCTCACCGCGTTAGGCGCCGGCGCGGCCGGCGCCTTCATCTTGTCCCGCGCCGAGATCTCGGACGCGCTGAGCGGCGTTGCCATCGCCATCTCGCTCGTGCCTCCGCTGTGCGTGGTCGGAATTGCGCTTCAGCAGCAGCAATCGGATGCCGCGGCAGGGGCGGCACTCCTCTTTCTGACCAACGCTCTGGCCATTCTGTTCGCGGGCGGCGTAGTCTTCTGGGCGCTCGGCCTGGGAACATCGGTGGTTGTGCGGGAACAACGCCAGTTCCGCCGCCGCTCGTTTCTGCTTTTCGTGGTGGGCGTGCTGCTCGTGACCGTTCCCCTCACGCTGACGGCCTACCAGACCGTCATAAGCGCCACCCGAAACGCGAACGCGACGGCGGAAGTCCAGAAGTGGCTAGCAGGCACGTCCTATCACGTGGTCACCGTAAACGCCAAGGGGGGAGTCGTGATGGTGACTGTCGAAGGGTCTGGTCAAGTGAAACCCACGGAGCAGTTGGCAGAACGGCTCGCCGTCGCCCTCGGTCAACCGGTCGTCGTGGACCTGCGTACCCTGCCCGAGCGGGCGATCGAGTCAAGCAATCCGTAGCGAGAGCAGGTCCGGTTGCGCTCGGTCGATCTAACGCCCGAGCGCCTTGTAACGCGGAGGCTTATCGTCCCTCTGGGCAACTGGACGGGCGGACGACAAACCTTCGTTCGACCGACGTTTTGGACGTCTGTTCCTCGAATACCGGAGCTCCTCTGTATCAGGGAGACCGCTCCGGCGGCTGCGAAGGAGCGTTAGCGCCGGATGGCTCGTCAAGCAGCGTCCGGCACGCTGCCATCCGCTGCGCGCCGAGGTGGAGATCCCAATTGCCGTGCGCCGCCAGGAAGTACGCGCCGTGGCCGTCGGTGAGGTAGGCGTCGTGGAGCATGCGGGCGCCGGTCGCCGTCAGCCGGTAGCCCTCGACGAGACACGACTTGAGACCGGCGGCGCGGGAAGGAACCGCGAGTGACTGCGCCTCCTGATACCCGGCATCCAGGGAGCTCAGCACCTCGGCGCCCTGGCGGATCCAGTCGGAGCTGACTCCGACCCCGGGATCCGCATCGTGCATGGCCAGCAGATGATTCTCCTCGGCGATCGAGCGGTCATACCGCTGCACGAGCGCGGCCGCCTGACCGGCGTAGCCCGACCCGGCCCCGGCGTCGCTCGCCGTGGTCAGATCGGGATGAGCGAACTGCCCGATCCCAAGGAGCACGACGAGCGCGAGCGCGACCCCCAGCGCCGGCAGGCAGTCGACGGACCTGCGTTTCAGGAGGAAGGACCGAGCCAGGAACCGATGCCGGTCCCCGGCAGCCCATCGCACCGACGCCCGAACGGCCGGCGCCGCCATTACCATTCACCTGTCGTCTGGACTCACCCCTTGATCCCGCTGATCGCGATACCCTCGATGAACGTTCGCTGCGCCAGGAAGAACACCACGATCACCGGGAGTATCACCACCGTGCTCGCCGCCATCAGGTAGGGCCACGCCAGCTTCTCGACGAACTGGCCGAGGAACCGTTGCAGCCCCAGCGACACCGGAAACAGGTCCGGCTGATTCAGGTAGATCAGGGGACCCAGGAAATCGTTCCAGGCGTCGATCATCTGAAACAGCCCGACGACCGCGATCGCCGGCTTCGCGAGGGGCAGGATGATCCCCCAGAAGATTCTCAGCTCACCGGCGCCATCGATCCGGGCGGCCTCGGAGAGCTCCAGCGGCACGCTCATGAAGAACTGGCGGAGCAGGAAGATGTAGTACGCACCGCCGAAGAACGCCGGGACGATCAACGGCTTGTAGCTGTTCAACCAGTGCAGATCACGGAAGATCAAGTAGAGGGGGATCATTCGGACCTGAAAGGGGATCATCATCGTGCAGAGGCAGAGGAAGAACAGCACGTCACGCCCGTACCAGCGTATCCGCGAGAACCCGTAGGCGGCGAGCGAGCAGGACAGGATCGCGCCGATCGCCGAGAGCGCGGCGTACTTGATCGTGTTCAGGAAGAACAACCCGAAGGGCTGCGCAACCAGCGCCTCGGGATAATTCTGGAAGCGCATCGGCGTGGGAATCCAGATCGGCGGCACGTGGTACGTCTGCGCAGTATCCTTCACCGACGTGGAGAGCATCCAGAGCAGGGGCATCAGGAAGCTCAGGCTGAGCCCGATCAGCACGACGTACAGCGCAACCCTCCAGACGATCTCGCTCGTCCGGAGGTGACGGGTCCGCTCGGCAACGGCGGGGCGGATCGCGCCGGAAATCTCGGCCATGATACCTCCTCGCTCAACCGCCGGCGTAGTAGACCCATCGCGCCGACGACCGAAACGCGATGAAGGTGAAGATCACGATGATCAGGAAGAGAACCCACGAGAGCGCCGACGCGTAACCCA
>JAJPKB010000616.1 GCA_021323915.1 Chloroflexota bacterium
GCGATCGCGACGCACGACGTTGGTCTCGCGCGAGAAGCGCTAATCCGAGCGCAGGGAGCCGATCGCTCGGTCGAGCTTGAGCTCCTCTATCGCTGGCCGTCCGAGCGCCTGGTGACAGTAGCCCGGGAGATGGGGGTGCCGGTCGGCTTTTACGTGCCGTACGGTGAGCTGCTCCTGATGTTCGCGGTCCGCCATCTTCTCACTCACCCGCGCAAGCTGACCCGTGGAAATTACCTCCGGTCCTGGCTTGGCCGAGACGCTTCGGTCTAACGTTATGTCGGTCTGCTCAATGATCAAGCGTTCGACCCTCCGGCGGAAACCGTCGCGGGCGCCCCGGCTTTGGCTGCCCCTGGCATCGCGCCGCGTTCTGCGCTATGCTGAAGGGCGATGTTCTGGGCTGGATCGCAATGACCGCCGCGCAAAAATGCATCCTCGGGGTGATTCTGCTTTCATACTTCGTCCTGTCGGCGGTCTACAACGTCGGACAACCCATGTGGGAAGCACCGGACGAACCGGCGCACTTTGGTTTCGTTCGCTACCTTCAGGTCCACCATGCGCTTCCGACCGGTGACCCCAACGGGCCCGCGCACCTGGACGCATGGAATCCGACCGCCGAGTACCTGCAGCCTCCACTCTACTACGTTGTGCTCGCCGCGATACTTGCGCCGATCTGGCTGCCGCCCGACGCGGAGTTTCACCAAAACCCATACGTGGCCTGGCCCGGACATCCCTGGAGGGAAGCCGTCGCGCTTCACCGCACCGATGAAGGATTTCCTTATCGCGGTCTGTCGCTCTTCCTTCACCTTGGACGACTCGTGTCCGCGGGTTTTGGCCTGATCGCGTTGCTGGCGACTTTCGCCCTCGTCTGGACGGTTACCAACCGGATAGTCGATGGAATCTTCGCAACCGCGTGGTTGGCGTGGGCGCCCGGCTTCTTGCTCGCCAGCGCGCGTCTGAACAACGACGCGGCGGCCATGGCTACCGGCGCGCTCACCCTGTTCGTTTGCGCCAGGTTGCTCGTGACCACGCCGGCCTGGCGCGGTGCGGATCAGGAAACGCCGCTATCCTCGCCGGCAGAGCGAGCAGGGGGCGTTTCGATTCGCCTGGTAGCCGTCGACGGTTGCCTGCCCATGGTCGACCTGCTCGCGCTTACCGTTGGCTTGTCCGGAGCGCTTCTCAGCAAGCTTGACAACGCCTTTCTTATACCGCTCGCCATGGTGGCGGTTAGCGCGGCCGGGTGGCGTTCGTATCGGAAGACTCGCTCTCTGCGATCGCTGGTCTTACCCCTGGCCGCGGTCGTCGTACCGGTTGTTCTACTGTTGATATGGTGGGTAGTAATCGGTCGGACCTTCGATGCGCGAATGGAGACGTCCGCAGGGGCCGGCGTGACCCAGTTCTGGAATCTCGTCGTGGGAACCCCGCCGCTCCGCGTGTTCGGGGCTATCTGGAACTGGAACGCCACCTGGTGGGGAGGCATCGGATGGGGCATGCTGACCCTCTGGCCGCCGCAGGTTTACGCGGCGCTGGCAGTTCCGTTTTTCGGCCTGGCCCTCCTCGGGGCGGGCTCGACGGCCGAGGGAGCTTTCTGGCGGCGAGAGCGTGCCGCGCGTCTCACCTCGCTGATGGTGATGGCGACGGCCCTGCCCCTGTTGTACTTCACGGTTGCTCGCCAGGCGCTGCCCGCAATCAATCTCGACTCGAACGCCCGCTATACCCTGCCGATCGCGCCGACGATCGCCCTGGCTGTCGTGCTTGGCGGGCGGCGGATTCCGTTCGGCAGGCTTCGGCGACCCTTTGCCGTTGGTTACCTTGGTACATTGCTCGTTGTGGCGATCGCGACGGCGGTGGTGCTCCTGCCTGAGATCCCCGCGCCGGAGATTCCCGCGCGTCTCGCCCAAAACGCCGGTGAGCTGACGGCGGCTCCGATCGCCGGTTTCTCAAACGGCGTCGATCTGGTCGCGACTTCTGGTCTGCCGGATTGGTTGCCGGCGGGCGGCAATCTGTCGTTCGGCCTTCGATGGCGAGTGGATTCCAGCCCGTCGAGTGACTTCGTGGTGTATACACACCTGGTCGACCTGAACGATCGGAGCAACGTGGCCGGAGCCGACGAAATCCCGTACCAAGGCCGGTTTCCTCCCCACCTCTGGCAAGCTGGCGAGCTCGTCGACGAGCCCCGTCAGCTGAGCGTCCCCGGCGAGCTCAAGCCGGGGGTATATTCACTCGTAGTTGGCGCTTACGTCCTGAAGGGCAACACCCCGGAAGCAATCGCCGGGTCAGGCGCATCTGCCGACGGTACAGCGGTCGAGATCCGTCGTTGGTCGGTGCTCCCTGACACCGCGGATCTCAAGAGCGCGACACCCACTCAGGCCCGGTTCGGGGATGACCTTACTCTGCGCGGATACCACGTTCGGTCGCAATCGGGAACGCTGGACGTGTCCCTTTACTGGGAGGCCACCCGTCCGATTTCACGTGATCTCGTCGTGTCGGTCCAAACCATCGGATCAAGCGGAAAGCTCGTCTCGCAGCAGGATGGTGCACCGGTCAACGGTCGCCTGCCGACGCCCGACTGGCCGGCCGAAACGGTCATCCGCGACGATCGCGCGTTGAGCGTCCCGGTCGCCGACGGTCCGGTCAGGCTAATCGTCGTGGTTTACGACCGGCAGACCTTGAAGCGTTTACCGGTCACGGCGCCGGGGAAGCCGTCCGCGGATTATTTCCCGCTCGGGCCGTAGCTCGTCGTGGCACTTGCGCCGACGGTATGCCCACGGTATACTTAATTCCTACGAACGCCGAAGTGGCGGAATCGGCAGACGCGCTACGTTCAGGGCGTAGTGGGCATTCGCCCGTGGGAGTTCAAATCTCCCCTTCGGCACCGTGTCTCCGGCGGCGCTACAGGCCGCGGGAGGCCCGGAAGGACGTCCGGAAAGTCACTGGATCCAGGTGTCGCTGGCGCACGGAGAAATCCGCGGGGCGCCAGAGGAACTTCCCCACACCCTTCCGACGCGGTAACGCGTCTCGGAGTAAGCCAACCCACCGAAACAGCAAGGTGGGCCGCGTCTCGCGAAAGCGTGGCGCGAGGCCAGGCGCAACAGAGAGAAGACCAGCCGGTCCAGCCGGTGATGGGTGAAAGCTGGGAGCAAGACCCCAGGGCGGTTGACGGTGACGTCGCCGCGCAGGCAAGCGCTGGTGGGTGCAATTGCGTTAGGCAAGCAGTGGCCGATTGGCCACCGGGAGCGATCCCGAGACAGATGACACCCAGTACAGAATGGGGGGTATTCGGTCCGCGACTTTCCGGCGCCTTCTTCTTTTCCCGACTGATCGCGACGAGCGACTTCTGATACCTCACGGACCCACCGCAAAACCACGTCAGGCGCCCCAGGGGCCGCGCACCAACCGGTTCAGCGCGGCGGCCGTTGGGAACGCCTCGCGTGCTCCACCCCACGTTCTGGAAAAACGGCCGAGAAGGGGAGAGCTTTCTCGGCCGTCGACGGGCGCCGCTGCGGAGGCGGCTATAACGCCCAGCGCTGGCGGATGAGTACGCCCGTGCCCAGGAGAATGAGACCGCTACCGACGATCATCCAGAGCGCGTCTTCGGGCATCCCCCCGGTCTTGGGCAGCGCCCGCGTTCCCAGAACTACCGGCTTAGCCGTTGCCACGGCCGCCAGAACTATCGTTGGCACCCTGGTTGGCGTCGCGCGTACGGCGGTCGCGGCAGAGACGATCGTTGGCACCGAGGTTGGCGTGCTGGTATTGGCGGGACTGGACGGACTGGATGGGCTATTCGGGTGCGTCGGCGTATTGGTGGCGGTCGGAATGGTCGTCTGGGTCGGCGTTGGCGTGTTTACCCCA
>JAJPKB010000007.1 GCA_021323915.1 Chloroflexota bacterium
GTGACGGCTACGTCAGCCTCCGCGAGCGCGGTCTCTACGCGCCAAGCCGGCCCACGACCACGAGTGCGGACCGACGCTAACGATCACACCGCCCGCGTCGTTCGATTTCATCCAGGAGGGACGACCTATGGTCGAGACCGTGACCCATCCGGACGCCGCGCCTGAGAGGACACCCCCGGACCGTCTCGAGGCGCGCGTTCAGCACGCCGCGAACCGGGCTGGTCGGGAGACCACCGAGATCGAACGCCTCCCGTTCGATCTTTCCGCACTCGACGAGGAGGGAGCGTTCGTCAATGTGGATGCCAGCGGCTTTGGCATCCTCGACCGTCGCCTCGATTGGCAGGCACTCGGCATCAGCCTCCCGCGCGGCTCCGGCGTCTCCTTCCGCCCGCCGCGTTGCGGCCTCCTGCCCGACCGCTATCGCCTTCCGCTCCTGCGTCCTGCCGCCCAGGCCCACACCGCACTCCATCGCTACTCTTATCACTTCACGCTCACGGAAACGCTCTTCGAGTCACCGAGCTACCGCTGGGTGCCGTGGCAGGCGTTCGATACCTTCGAGCGGGAGTTCCGCGCCGCCCAATCAGCGCTCGACGCAGCGAAGGACATTGCCCTCGCCGACTACGACGCGCTCCGGGAGGAGGTCGTCGCGACGTTCCTCCAGCTCGCAATCGACTCGGCACGGCGCCTCGAAGCGACCGGTCACGTCATTCCGGAAGGCTTCAACGACGTGGTCGTTCGGGGCGTGCTCGCGGCGATGCCTAGTCGCGAGCATCTACGGGATCGGCTCGTCCTACGCTACCGCGTCGGCGTGATCTTGCTCGGAAGCGAGATGATCGCCGAGCAGCGCAAGGCGCGAGAGGAGCGGCTGAAGCTCGAAACGGCCGAGGCCGACCTGCGTTTGGAACAACACCGCCAAGCGGCGAAGGCACGGCTGATCCAGGAGGAGCTCTGGGCCGAGGAGGAGCGCATTCGGCGTCGCCTGCAGGCCGAGGAGGAAGAGCGCCGGCGCGAGTCCGAGGTGAAGGAACGGTTGCGCCAACTGAAGATCGAGGCGGCGAAGGAACGACTGCAGGAGGCGCTCAGCCCGCTCGAAGAAGGCGCCAAGCAGCTCCATGCCGCCGTCTTCGAGGCGGCAACGGCGATTCGCGCGTCCCTCCAGAAGCATCAGTACCTCCCGGGCAGCTCAGCGAAACGGGCTCGCGACCTGGCCCGTTGGTTCCGTCTCATGAACTGGCAATCGGATCGTCAACTGGAGTCACTGATCGCTGAGCTGGAAGGTCTGGCGAGCCGTCCGGCGGGCAAAAAGAAGCGAGACCCGAAGGGGACCTCCGGCGCAATCGACCAGGTCCTGGGCGACATCATCGAGCTCTGCTACGCCGATGCGCGCAGCCTGACCGAGCCGCACCGCATGGGCGCGCTCGAGCTCTAACCCGACATCTCAAATGCGTGAGAGCCGTTGTCGCAGCGGCTCTCACAATCAACTGGAGAACCGATGACAACAAACCAGCTAGCCGAACCATCCGCACTCGACACGTTGGTTCGCGAAATCGACATCTTGATCCGCGCGCGCTACCCACTCGTTGCCGTCAGCACGTTCGAGGAGCTACGGTTCCGTCGCCTGATGCTCGCCGTGACCCACCTCGACCGTCATAAGGCGAAGGGATTGTTCTGGTGGTCGCGCACCCAGGGCCTCCGCCAGGTCGCCGGACCGGGCCTCGGCGCAAGCGATCGAACTATCCCGGATACCGAGGATCCGTTCTCGGTCCTCGATCATATCGCCCAGGCCGAGCGGGGTCTGTACGTCCTGGCTGACTACGCTCCCTATCTGACACCCTTCGGCCAGGAAGAGCCGCAGCTCGTGCGTCGGCTCCGCGAGCTCGCCTGGGCGATCAAGTCGCGGCCGATCACCGTGTTTCTCGTCGGGCCTAGCTTCCCGGACGTCCCCGCCCTGGTGAAAGAGGTGAAGATCGTCGACCTATCGTTGCCCGACGAATACGAGGTCGCGAAGCTGCTCGACGTCGAGCTGGCACGCCTGGCGGACCATCCGGACGTTCGACTTCAAGTCGATGTACGGACCCGTGAGCAACTCGTCCAGGCGCTCCTGGGACTCACCGAGGCCGAGATCGAGAATGCGCTCGCAAAAGCGGCGATCGCTGGCCGTGGCATCGGTCCCGCGGCGATCCCCCTGATCCTCGACGAGAAGCGGGACGTGATCCGTCAGAGTGGTGCCCTCACCTACAGCCATCCGGAGTCCGTGGACCATCTCGGCGGCTATGCGAACGTGCGAGCGTTGCTGCAGGAGGCCGCCGTCACCTTCACCCCCGCTGCCCGTTCCTATGGCGTCGAGCCGATGAAGGGCCTCCTGCTGGTCGGTCTCCCCGGTACGGGCAAGGACCTGACGAAGCGCATCGCCTCCTCGATCCTCGGTCGGCCATTGCTCGACTTGGACATGGGGGCGGCGATGTCGATCAAGCGGGCGTTAGCGATCGCGACGACACTCAAGGGGATTTTGGGAATTAGCGAGTTCGAAAAGGGAGTCGGTGGCTTACAGTCCTCGGCCCGGTCGGATGCCGGCGAGACGGCACGGACTATCGCCCATCTGCTGAACTGGATGCAGGAGCAACAGGACGTCTTCGTGATCGCCACCGCCAACGACGTGCGCCAGCTCGCGCCCGAGCAGATTCGCCAGGGGCGCTTCAGCCAGGTTGTCTTCGTCGATCTACCGACCTCTGCGGATCGAGAAGCGATCTTCCGGGTTCACCTGGCGAAGCGTGGGCGTGATCCCCAGTCCTTCGACCTCGAACAGCTCGCCCAGGCAACGGAAGGCTTTTCCGGAGCCGAGATCGAAGCCGCGGTGAAGGGATCGCTGCTCGATGCGTTCATGGATGGCGCGCGGGAGCTGATAACGGCCGACGTACTCAAGCGGGTGCGTTCAATTCGCCCCACTTCTGAGGTCAAGCGCGAAGAAATCGAGGAGATTCGCCGCTGGGCACGGGAGCACCTGGCAATCGACGCCGTGCGGAATGAGACGACAGGAGGTGAGAGACGCCTCGAATTCTGAAGCTCCCCGTTGGAGAAGCAATCACGATGACAATCGTTCGATCCAAGGGTGTCGTGGGCTA
>JAJPKB010000514.1 GCA_021323915.1 Chloroflexota bacterium
CATCCCATCGTCAAGAAGGCCGACGAGCCCGGTCAGGTGATGACCGTTTCCGAGTTCCTTGGCCACGTTCGGCGCATCGTCGTCGACTTCGTCGTGGGCCGCGTGCTCACCGGCGACGGTGACGCCGAAGCCGTCACAGGTCTCGACGATGTAACCACCTATTACTTGCTGCATCGTCACGACTTCGGCGTGCAGGATTGCCCAGCCGGCGCCTGCATCCTCTACGCCATCTCCTGCGGCCTCTCGGACACGACCCTCGCCGACCAGTACGATCTCCTGCTTCGGACCGGTGGCCAGGAAACGGCCGATGAGGAGGACGAGTCCGAGGAATCCGATGGCGAGGTCGAAGAAGGGAGCGGCAGCAAAGTCCGTCTGAAGCAATGGCACCAGCGCAAGCGTCCGCGGATGGGCTACGAGGCCGCCGGTGGTCGGCCGGTGCCGCTGATCGATCAGGTCCATCGGCTGATGTTCCTTTGGAAGGCCGGCGAGGTCAGCGCCGTGGACGAATATCTCGATAGTCGGGGCCTGCGCCGGAGCGCACTCTTCCACCAGCTTCTGCAAGCGCTGATCGAGCTAGCGGACGCGGGGAGCGAGGAGCGATCGCTGCTGGAAAGCATCAGCAACTACGTTGGGGGACGGCCGGCGTCCAGTCAACTGGCGTTGCCGATCCAATGAGGTCATTCGAACCGGGGTTTCTTGAGAACCAGCCAATAACCCAGGGGATTCTTCGGACGGTGCGGCTACTGGGCGAATACAAGGGGCGCGAAGAACTCTACCGAGAGCAGTTCCCGCAATCGCTTGAGACGCTCCGCCAGGTCGCCATCATTCAGAGTACCGAGTCGTCGACCCGGATCGAGGGCGTTACTGCCCCGATCAAACGCATCGAGGCGCTCGTCGCGCAGAAGACGACGCCTCGCAACCGCTCGGAGCAAGAGATTGCCGGCTACCGCGACGTCCTGAACCTGATCCACGCCAACGCGCTAGAGATGAAGCTCTCTCCGGGCCTACTCTTGCAGTTGCACCGCGACCTCTACCGGTACGTGGGCCCGGAGGGAGGGCGTTGGAAGCCAACGGATAATGTCATGGCCGAGGTACGGCCGGACGACAGCCGGCAGGTACGTTTCACGCCAGTCCCTGCCTTTCAGACCGCCGATGCCGTGAGCCAATTGCACGACCGCTTCAACCTTGCCTGGCAGGCCGGTGATGTCGAAAAGCTCATACTGACCCCGGCCTACCTTTTGGACTTTCTTTGCATCCACCCGTTCCTGGACGGGAACGGCCGCATGGCCCGCCTCCTCGCTCTTGTCCTCCTGTATCAGGCCGGCTTCGAGGTTGGTCGCTTCATCAGCCTCGAGCGCATCATCGAGGAGAGTCGAGAGAGTTACTATGAAGCGCTGTATCGGTCCTCGCAGGGATGGCACGAAGGCGCGCACAATTTGCTTCCCTGGACCGAATACTTTCTTGGGACGCTCGTGGCGGCTTACGGAGAGTTTGAGCAGCGGGTGGGAACGCTGGCTGGGGCGCGAGGAGCCAAGACACGGCTGGTCCTCGACGCGATTGAGCATCTGCCGGAGACCTTCCGAATGGCCGACGTGGATCGACTATGCCCAAACGTGACCCGGGAAATGATCCGAGTCGTGATCAACCGGCTACGCAACGAAGGCAAGCTACGTCGCGAAGGGGCTGGGATGGGGGCCATCTGGCGGAAATGTGATAATGACTCGTGAAATGTGATAATCAATGTGGTAATAACTTGAGGGTATGGCGATGAATACTTTGGCGTGGACACCTTGGCATCAAGTCGTGCAGGTGCGAGACGATCTGAAATCCGGCGAGCTGTCGCTCAACATCTTTGCCGCGGACCTCTACGACGTGGTGATGGGGCGAGCGAAGCCGGTCTACCAGGATCCCGCCGAGTTCTTCGCTTTAACCTATCCGACGTTCAACCTGCGCGAACTGGCCAAGGACGTCGCGCTGCGCCTCGCCGGGCGCAATGACAAGGCGATTCGCCAGCTCGCCCTCACCTATGGCGGTGGCAAGACCCACACCCTTATCACGCTTTACCACCTGGTCAATGACCCGGCCCATCTCCCGGATCTGCCGTCGGTGCACGAGTTCGTCCAGCACATCGGAATGACCCCGCCCCGGGCGCGCATCGCGACGCTACCGTTCGACAAACTGGACGTCGAGAAGGGGATGGAGGTTCGAAGTCCGGACGGCGAGGTGCGCTGGCTCAAGCAGCCCTGGAGCGTCCTCGCCTTCCAGATCGCCGGGGCGGAGGGACTTCGATTGCTCCACGCCGAGGGCCAGGACGCCGAACGGGAGAGCGCGCCGGCCGAGAACCTCCTGGTCGACCTTCTCGCGCTACCGGCGCGCGAGGGCCTGGCGACGCTGGTTCTCATCGACGAGGTGTTGATGTATGCCCGCGGCAAGATCGGGCTGGATCCGGTCTGGCGGGGCCGCCTGATCGATTTCTTCCAGTACCTGACCCAGGCCGCGACCAAGGGGGCGCCCTCTGGGCCCCGCTGTGCCGTCGTGGCCTCGCTCCTGGCGACCGATCCAGCCAAGAGCGATACCCTGGGCAAAGAGATCACCAACGAGCTCTACGCCATCTTTCGGCGCGAGCGCGAGGAGGCGGTTCAGCCCGTCCTCAAGGAGGACGTGGCCGAGGTCCTGCGCCGGCGGTTCTTCAAGCCGGAGTCGATCAAGGACCGGGAAGCGTTCCGTCCCCACGTCGTCGCCACGCTCCAGGGCATTGGCGCCCTCGACGAGCAGACTCGGAAGGACGGTCGCGCGGCAGAGGATCGTTATTTACAGAGCTACCCGTTCCATCCGGACCTTACCGACGTGTTCTATACCAAATGGACGAACCTCGAGAGCTTCCAGCGGACCCGCGGCGTGCTCCGCACCTTCGCCCTGGCGCTACGCGAGGCTGAGCGCTGGGACAAGAGCCCGCTCGTCGGCGCCAACGTCTTTCTTGGAGATCCGGCCACGACCGAGCTCTCCGAAGCAGCCCGCGAGCTCGCCGACGTCGCCGGCACCGAGGAGTACGAGGGCAAGAAGCAGGAGTGGACCGCCATCTTGCAGGGTGAGCTGGAGAAGGCGCGCCGCATTGAACGCGATTTTCCGAGCCTCCAGCACCGCGAGGTCGAAGAGGCGGTGTTCGCCACCTTCCTCCACTCCCAGCCGATCGGACAGAAGGCCCTCACCCGCGATTTGCTGATCCTGCTCGGCCACACCCGACCCGACAAGATCGAGCTGGAACAAGCGCTGCGCCGGTGGAGCGAAGAATCGTGGTTCCTCGACGACGCCGAGCTGAGTGATGCGGCGACCGCGACTGATGGACGGAGGACTCTGCCAAAAGCATGGCGCCTGGGCTCGCGGCCGAACCTCAAGCAGATGCACCACGATGCCCGAGCCCGGATCGAGGGCCTCGTCGAGGACAAGCTCGTCCGGGAGACCCTGGCACTCAAGAGTCTCACGGCCGGCGCGAGCGCCGCCAGCGCCCGGG
>JAJPKB010000635.1 GCA_021323915.1 Chloroflexota bacterium
CCGTCGTCGAGCGACAAACCGCCGACGAGATCGAGACCCTGGTCGGCATGGCCGGCGGGGTGGCGATGCCGGTCCGGGCCCAGGGCAAGCAAGTCGGCGCCTTTCTCTTCGTTCTGACGAAGCCGGTCCCCGAGATCACCGTGCTCGAGCGCGAGCTGATGCGGGACTTCGTCGACACGATCGGCATCGCGCTGGAAAACGTTCGCCTCTACTCCGAGGCGGCGCAGCTGATGGTGACCGACAGTCTGACCGGCATCGCGAATCGGCGGCGCTTCGAGCAGGCGCTGGGCGAGGAGATCACCCGGGCCCGCCGACTCGGGTATCCGGTCGGTCTGCTGCTGATCGACGTGGATCACTTCAAGGACTTCAACGACCGCTACGGTCATCAAGTCGGGGATCGGGTGCTCGAGGCGATCGCCCGACGCCTGTCGACGAGCGTTCGCCAGACCGATCTGGTGGCGCGTTACGGTGGGGAGGAGTTCACCGTGATCCTCCCCGGTACGCCGGTCCAGGGCCTGACGGCGATTGCCGAGAAGCTTCGCCAGTCGGTCCACTCGCTCGACCTGGATGGCGTCCCCGCGACCCCGCCGGTGACGCTGAGCATCGGCGCCACCTCGGCCGAGCCGCCCGGTCTCTCGGCCGAATCGCTGATTCGCGACGCCGACGCGGCGATGTACCTGGCCAAGGTCACCCACGACTGCGTGCGCGTTGTCGATCGCGGCGGGAGCGGGCCCGGGGCTACTGGCTCAGCCGGACTTCGGTGATCAGGCGTCGCTCGGCCTCGCCCTCGGTCGTCGCCAGGACTTCCACGTAGGGCTCGAGCCCGGACCCGCGCAGCTTTTCCTTCAAGAGCCCGTCGAGCTGGAAGATGCCGGCCGAGTTGTTGAGATAAATCGTGATTCGGATCGGACGAGTCTCGCCCGCTCCGATCGCCACTCGGTCGACCGCCGCTGCCGAGACCGAATGGATGTTTACCTTGCCGGCCTCGAACGGGATGCGCGAACGTCCCTTGGCCATATCCAGCGCGTCGGCGACGCGAACGATGCCCGCTTCCAGGGTGAGCGGCCGCCCGTCGGCGCGGTGGGCGATGATCGCGTGGAGGATCTCCGAGATCATCACCCGCCGGGTAGCCGTCGGATAGAAGTCGCCCAGCAGCTCGCGCAGCTTGTCCTGGGCGATGAACAGGCTGTACCGCTCGTGGTCGTCGCGGTGAATCGACATGCCCACGTCGTGAAGCAGGCAGGCGAGCACGACGACGACTTCGGCGTCCTCGACCGCGAGCTGGTAGTCGCGGACGATGCTCGGGACGATCTCGCGGTTGATCAGCAGGCGAAAGAGGCGCAGGCCGATGTTGGCGACGATCTGAACGTGAACCGGTCCGTGGTCGCTCATGCCAAGGCGATCGACGGCGTTGACGTTCGCGCAGCGCCAGATGGTGTAGAGATCGTCGTCGGCGTTGACGCGCTCGACGATCGCCTGGAGGGTCGCGTTGTGGCGAGCTGGCACCTGAATCTGCACGCGCCGGTGCTCCTCGACCGGCGCCGCGACCTCCACGTCCTCCGGAGCCGGCACGGCGAAGTCGCCGGGCCGGGGTGGTTGAATCGATTCCATGGGTTCCTTTTCCAGGGGGTGAGGCCGCGCTCCTATTCCCCGCTCGCGCTCGTGATCGCACCGCGCGCGGCGGACGAGACGAGCGCGGCGTACTTGGCGAAGACGCCGCCGGTGTAGCGCGGCGCCGGCGGCCGCCAGTCGGCCAGGCGGCCGGCGATCTCGGCGTCGGATAGCTCGACGTCCAGGCGCCGCTTTTCGACGTCGATAACCACCGAATCGCCTTCCCGAACCGCGGCGATCGGACCTCGGCGGGCGGCCTCGGGCGCGACGTGGGCGACCATGAAGCCATGGGTCGCACCGCTGAATCGGCCGTCGGTGATCAGCGCGACGCTGTCGCTCAGCCCGGCGCCGACGATCGCCCCGGTCACGCCGAGCATCTCGCGCATGCCCGGCCCGCCGCGCGGCCCTTCGTAGCGGATGATCACCACGTCGCCGGCCTGGATCTTTCCTCCGGTCACCGCCGCCATCGCGTCTTCCTCACGGTCGAAGAGGCGCGCCGGACCGCGGTGGAAGGTGCGATCGTGGCCGGCCAGCTTCACGACGCAGCCCTCCGGCGCCAGGTTTCCCTTCAAGATCGCCAACCCGCCGATCGGCTTCAGTGGCTCGGACAGGGGGCGCACTACCTTCTGGCCGGGCGTCTCGACCGCGAGCGCGGCTTCCTCGGCGATGGTGCGGCCGGTGACCGTCTGCTGACTACCGTCGAGGTAGCCACCCTCGAGCATGCGCTGGGCGACCAACTGGATGCCGCCCGCCCGGTCCAGGTCCACCGCGACGTAGCGGCCGCCGGGCCGCAGATCGGCGAGGATCGGCGTGCGCTGGTTCACCGGATCGAAGTCCTCGATCGAGAGGTCGATGCCGGCCTCGTGGGCGATGGCGAGCAGGTGGAGCACGGCGTTGGTCGAGCCGCCGGAGGCGGCAACGCCGGCCATCGCGTTCTCCAGCGACTGGCGGGTGACGATCTCGCGCGGCCGAACGCCCCGGCGCAAGAGGTCCATGACCAGGCTGCCACAGCGCCTCGCGACGTCGGCCTTGCGCGGATCAACCGCCGGCACGCTGCCGCTCCCCATCGGGGCGATGCCCAGGAACTCCAGCGCCATCGCCATGGTGTTGGCGGTGTACTGGCCGCCGCAGGCGCCGGCCCCCGGGCAGGCGAAGTTCTCGATCTGACGCAGCTCGTCGTCGTCGATCTTGCCCGCGGCGTGGGCGCCTACCGCCTCGAAGACTTCCATGATCGTCAGGTCGCGCCCGCACCAGTGGCCCGGCATGATCGAGCCGCCGTAGAGCGCGAGACCGGGCAGGTTCAGGCGCAGAAGGGCCATCGCGCCCGCGGGAATCGTCTTGTCGCAGCCCACCAGGACGACGAGCGCGTCGAGCCCTTCGCCCCGACCAACCAGCTCGATCGAGTCGGTGATCACCTCGCGGCTGATCAGCGACGCCTTCATCGCCTCGGTGCCCATGGTGATGCCGTCGCTGATCGAGACGGTGTTGATCTCGATCGGGGTGCCGCCGGCCGCGCGAACCCCTTCCTTGATGTGGACGGCGAGATCGCGCATGTGATAGTTGCAGGGACCGTACTCGATCCAGCTGTGGGCAACGCCGACGAGTGGCCGCGAAAGATCCTCGTCGGTGAAACCCACCGCTTTGAGCATTGCTCGAGCCGGCGCCCGATCGCGCCCCTCGAGGATCGTGCGGCTGTTTTGCCGGGGGTCGAAGGTAGCCACCTGGGTGTCCTCCTGCACGGGAAGGCAAGTCGCGAAGAACGCGCGCCGACGGGGCGTCGAGGATCCGATCGGATGAAGATCTCTCGGTCACTCGGCGGTGAACGTCTTCCCAGCCTCGCTTCACCGTCGTCTACTTTGGCCAAAGTGTATCACAGGCACTCCGGTTCTGGTACGTATGTTGCGCCGGGGCACGTTCTCACGGACGCTATGCAATAGGGAGACGTGCGATGGCAACAGCAGTCAGCGACGCGCAGATCCGCCAGGACGTCCTGGACGAGATTCGTCACGACGTGCGGATCGACTCGAGCAACGTGACCGTCGACGTGAGCAACGGCGTCGTCCACCTCCTCGGGACGGTTCCGACCTACTTTCAGAAGATCACCGCTGGCGACGATGCCCGACGGATCAAGGGCGTGCGCAACATCACCAACGACCTGGTCGTGACGCTCGTCGCGCCGTGGACCGACGAGGAGATCGCCAACACGGTGCGGGCGAACCTGGCGCGCGACGTTCGGATCGCCAACCCGGGTCAGATCCAGGTGACGGTCGTCAACGGCGTGGCGACCCTTTCGGGGACGGTTGGCACCTACGCCGAGAAGTCCGACGCCGCCGACGACGTCTGGACGGCGCCCGGCATCGTCGACGTGGTGAACGACCTCACCGTCGTGCCGCCGTTCACCCGTACCGACGCGGACATCGCCGCCGACGTCCGCAACGCGCTGACGACCGATCCGACGGTCGACGCCCGAAACATTCAGGTCAGCGTGGTGAACGGGACGGTCTACCTCCGCGGCACCGTGCCCACCTACTACCAGGCCCAGCAGGCCGGCAACGACGCCTGGGGCGTTCTCGGCGTTCTCAACGTGGTCAACGAGCTGGGCGTATCGTTCTAGCGTCGGTGGAAGTCGCGCTCGAGCTGGGTCACCGAGAGGTGGACGACGACCGGGCGGCCGTGCGGGCAGTACCGGCTGACGTCGGTCTCCTCGAGTCGAGCCAGCAGCACGGTGATCTCCTCCATCGTCAGGGAATCGCCGGCTCGGACGGCGCCGTGACAGGCGAGGGTGGCGGACAGGCGATCGGTGCCGTCGGCCGCCGTCGCGTCGCCGGTCAGCACGTCGGCGGCGTCGCGGAGCGCCCCGGCGAGGTCGGCGCGGGCCAGTCGGGGCGGCACCGCGCGCAGGACGTACGCGTCGGGACCAAACGCTTCGAACCGGAAGCCGAGCCGGCTGAGCGCTTCACCGCGCTCCTCCAGCGCGGCCCGCTGGGGAGCGCTGAGCGGAACGACGACCGGGGTGAGCAGCGCCTGGGAGGGCCCGTCCGGCACGTTCCGCTGGGCGACGATCTCCTCGTAGAGGACGCGCTCGTGGGCGGTGTGCTGGTCGATGAAATAGACCCCCCCGGCTCCCTCGGCGACGATGTAAGTATTCTGCACCTGACCGACCGGGCGCAGGGTGGTCGGGCGGAAGGGAGAGGGCGTCACCCCCTGCCCCTCTCCACCTCCGGTGGAGAGGGGAGACGGACCGGGCGCGCCAGGCGCGCCATCAACCCCTTCTCCATTTCCAATGGAGAAGGGGCGCGGGGGTGAGGCGACGTCGGTTGGAGGCAATGCGGTTGCTTGCTCGAACCAGTCGCCGGCTCCCCGCCACGCCGCGGGCGCGAGCGGCGCGCCGACCTCGGGGAGCGGCGCGACGTCCAGGAGGGCGGCGCGGACGGCCCGGTGGGCGGCGCCGTGAACCTGGCGCTCGTTGACGATTCGGACCTCGGCCTTGGTCGGATGAACGTTGCAGTCGACGTCGCTCGCCGGTAGCTCGAGGTGCAGCGCGACGATCGGGTGGCGGCCGGGAAGCAACGCCGGCCGATAAGCCTCCTCGACGGCGTAGCCGAGGGAGAGACTGTTGATCCATCGCCGGTTGATGAAGAACGACAGCCCCGCTCGATTGGCCCGGGTCAGGTTCGGCGGGCCGATCAGGCCCCAGATCCGGACGTGGGACGATTCCGACTCCTCGTCGATCGCGACCATCGCGTCGGCGATCGACGTTCCGTAGACCTGGCGCAGGGCCTCGCGCAGGTCGCCCGAGCCGGGGGTTTCGAGGACGCGGCGGCCTTCGTTGACGAACCGGAAGCGTACCTCCGGGTGGCCGAGGGCGAACTGCTCGACCAGGTGGCCGATCTGGCCGGCCTCGCTCGTCGCCGAGCGGAGGAACTTGAGCCGAGCCGGCACGTTGAAGAACAGGTTGCGGACGAGGATCGCCGTCCCGCGGGGACCGGCCCACGGCTTCTGCTCGACGATCTGGCCGGCTTCGAGGGTGAGCGAGGCGCCGGTCTCCTCGTCGCGGTGACGGGTGTAGAGAACGATCTGCGAAACCGCGGCGATGCTGGCGAGCGCTTCGCCGCGAAACCCCAGGGTTTGGATCGAGGAAAGGTCAGCGGCGGTGCTCAGCTTGCTCGTCGCGTGGCGCTGGAAGGCGAGCGCGACCTCGGCGGAGGGTATCCCCTCACCGTCGTCGGCCACCCGGATCAACCCGAGTCCACCCGAGCGGATCTCGATCTGGACCTGGCTGGCGCCGGCGTCCAGCGCGTTTTCCACCAGTTCTTTGACCGCCGAGGATGGCCGCTCGACGACCTCACCCGCGGCGATCTTCTGGGCTACCTCGGGATCCAGCACACGTATCGGCATGGCACGCTACAACACCCAGTATCTCTTTAACACGATCCTCTATTCGTTGACGATAAGACAACCCGGGGCCCCTGCCGCGCGGCGTCGCAGGGCCTGGTCCAGGTAGTCGGCCAGGTTGGTGGTGGTGGGGAGTTGACGGATCTCGTCCAGGGTGAACCAGCCGACGGCGGTCGCATCGGAGGCGGCCCGGGCGTGCTCGCTAGCGGCGGTTGCCCAGAAGTCGACGATGAGGTAGCGCGAAGTCAGGGTGCCATCCGGGCGGCGGCTGATCCGATCGAGAAGAATCGCGATGTCGCCGACCGTCACCTCCAGGCAGCACTCCTCCTGAATCTCGCGGCGGAGCGCCGCCGGCAGGGTCTCGCCGATCTCGACCCGGCCGCCCGGGATGCTCCAGGCCCCCTCGGCCGGCGGGTGGCCGCGCCGGGCAAGCAGGACCCGGTCGCCCCGGGTGATGATCGCGCCAACGCCGACGACGATGCGGTCGGGAGACGGCGAGGGGGTTGGACCGTCAGCCATTCTTGATCGGCGGCTTGACCCAGGCCTGGTCGCTCGGGAAAACGCTGCGGCAGTTGCTAACCTGGGTCGGAGCGGCGTACCAGTCCTTCACCGTATCCCGCCAGCGGATAAAGTGCGGCGCTTTCAGGTGCTCCTGGAACGCGGCCTCGTCGCGGTAGGCTTCGTACAGGTAGATCGTGTTCGGATCCTTCGCGTCCTGTAAGACGTCGAAGCGCAGGCAGCCGGGCTCGTCGGCGACGGAGCCGCGGGCATCGTCGAGCATCGACTTCATGAAGTCCTCGCGGTGCTCTGGCTGGATGTGCATGGTGACGAGAAGCACGTTCACGGGTTACCTCGATTCGTCTATCTCACCGTCGGTCACCATACCCGATCACAAAGCGCGCGTCAATTCTCGTCGCTCGGCGGGGTCAGGACGCTCGTGTGCCCGTTCGCGTGACCGTTGGTGCGTTCCAGGGAGCCGCGAAGAACCGCGACCGCGGCCACCCGATCGCCCTTGTCCAGGTTCATCAAGATCACGCCCTGACCCGCGCGTCCGACCTTCGAGATGCCCTCGACCGGCGTTCGGAGGACCAGCCCGTCGGCCGAGATGACCATGACCTCGTCGCTCAGCCGAACCACCCGCGCCGTCGTGACCGGACCGTTCTTCGGCGCCAGGGTCACCGCGCGCACGCCGCTGCCGCCCCGCCCGTGGGTCGAAAACTCGACCAGATCGGTGCGTTTGGCGTATCCCCGTTCGTTCACGACGAGCAGCTCGGCGCCCGGCTCGACGACGTCCGCCGCGACGACCTGATCGCCGGGGACGATCCGCATCCCGCGCATGCCACCGCTGGCCCGGCTGGTGGCCCGCACGTCCTGTTCGTTGAAACGGATCGCCTGGCCCTGCTTGCTCACCAGCAGCACGTCCTGTTTGCCGCTCGTCCGACGGACCGCGACGAGCTCATCGCCATCGTCGAGCAGCATGGCGATCAGGCCATTCGAGCGAACCGCGGCGAACTCCTTGAGCTGGACGCGCTTGACGTCGCCCTTCCGGGTCACCAGCACGAAGAAGCCGCCCCGGGCGAAATCGGAGACCGGCAGCGCCGCGGTGACCGTCTCCTCGGGCGAGACCTTGATGAAGTTGATCAGCGGCATCCCGCGGGCCGAGCGACCGGCGTCCGGCAGCTCGTGGGCCTTGGTCTGGAAGACCCGCCCGCGGTTGGTGAAGAACAGCACGTCGTGATGGGTGCTGGTGACCAGCAGGTGCTGGACGCCGTCGTCTTCCTTCGTCACCGTCGACATCGAGCCCTTGGCGCCGCGGCCGTGCGGACGGTAGGTGTCGCTCGGCAGGCGCTTGACGTAGTCGCGGCGGGTGACGATGATGACGACCTCTTGCTCGGGGATCAGATCGTCGAGGGTCAGATCGACCGCTTCCTTGACCGAGATCTGGGTACGGCGGGCGTCGCCGTACCTGGTCTTGAGGTCGACCAGGTCCTCGCGAACCAGGCGCAGAATCTTCAGCGGATTCGCGAGCAAGTTTTCCAGCTTGCCGATCAGCGTCTGAACGTCCTTGAGCTCCTGGAGGATCTTCTGACGCTCGAGGGCGGCGAGCCGGCGGAGCTGCATGTCCAGGATCGCCTGGGACTGGACGTCGGTGAGCTTGAACCGCGCGATCAGGCTCGCCCGGGCCGTCTCGGCGTCCGCCGCCTGACGAATCGTCTGGATGACGGCGTCGAGGTTGTCCAGCGCGATCTTCAAGCCTTCGAGGATGTGGGCGCGCTGGCGGGCCTTTTCCAGCTCGAACTCGGTGCGTCGGGTGAGCACGGTCTTGCGGTAGTTCAAATACTGCAGAAGCGCCATCTTCAGGGTCAGCGTCCGTGGCTGGCCGTCGACCAGCGCCAGCATGTTGACCGAGAACGAGCTGCGCATCGCGGTGTGCTTGCTGAGGATATTGATGATCTGCTGGGGGATGGCGTCGCGCTTCAGCTCGATCACGACGCGCATGCCCTCGCGGTCGGATTCGTCGCGCAGGTCGCTGATCCCGTCGATGCCCGGAATCTTGCGCTCTTTGGCCAGCTCGGCGATGCGCTCGATCAGACTGGCCTTGTTCACCTGGTAGGGCAGCTCGCGGATGATGATCTGGTATCGTCCGTTCCGGACCTCGTCGATCTCGACGCGCGAGCCGACGACGATCCGGCCGTGGCCGGTGGTGTACGCCTGCTTGATTCCCTCGATGCCGTGGATGATGCCGCCGGTCGGGAAGTCGGGCCCGCGCACGAGCTCCATGAGCTTGTCGGGCGTGATGTCGATCATCCCGTTTACGTATTCGAGGAGGGCGTGCGCCAAATCAGACGGGACGCCCGGCTGCTGGACGGGCGTCCGGACCAGGTTCTTCGCCTCGGCGCGGATCTGCGCCTGGAGGGCGCGCGGCAGCTTCTCAAAGCTGGCGATCAGCGTTGCCTCGTCGACGGTCAGGCCCATCACCCGCGACCAGACCAGATCGAACGGGATGCCCTTGCTGATGCAGGCGTCGTAGTGGTCGATGATGTAGATTGCCGCGTCGCAGATCTCGCTGAGGTTGTGGGGAGGGATGTTCGTCGCCATGCCGACGGCGATGCCCGCCGAGCCGTTCACCAGCAGGTTCGGCAGCTTGCCGGGCAAGACCTTCGGCTGCTTGAGCGTCTCGTCGAAATTCGGCTCGAAGTCGACGGTGTTCTTGTCGATGTCGACCAGCAGCTCCTCGGCGAGCTGGGTCAGGCGGGCCTCGGTGTAGCGCATAGCGGCCGGGGGATCGCCGTCCACGCTGCCGAAGTTTCCTTGCCCATCCACCAGCGGGTAGCGCATGGAAAAGTCCTGGGCCAGGCGGACCATCGTGTCGTAGACCGGGGCGTCGCCGTGCGGGTGGTAGCGGCCCATGGTGTCGCCGACGATGCGGGCGCTTTTCTTGTACGCGGCGTTGTGGCGGACGCCGAGCTCGTCCATCGTGTAGAGGATCCGCCGCTGAACCGGCTTGAGCCCGTCGCGCACGTCGGGGAGGGCGCGCGCGGTGATGACGCTCATCGCGTAGTCGAGGTACGCGCCGCGCATCTCCTCTTCGATTTTCACCAGCCGCACGTTTCCGATGTCCACGCTTTGCCCCTTTTGCGAAGAATCCAGACGTCAGGAGTTAGCAGCAAGAAGAAGCAGCCACGAATGGAAGGCCTGCGTCGTGGCCGATCGTGTCTCAGTTCGCCATAAGAATAAGATTATGTGCTACTTTGGTAATTTTAGCGGATTTGGCGTCAGAATGCCATAACGAAGTGGTGAGAACGGAATGCCTCCAGGCCGCCCGACGCCTCGACACGTGACGTGAGCTCGATAAGCGCTCATGCACTGCCGGGTCTGCTCTTCGCCCGCACGACCCAATCAGCAGCCCAACCGATTTGCTGACCCAGAATAAAGCTCAGTTGGGCCGCATGCTCCTGGGCGTGGCGCATGTTGTACAGCAGTAGCTCCAAGAAGCTGATCTCACCCCACGGGAACCGACAGCTTCGATCCGCCGTCTCATCGGTCAGGGCTTCAACCGTCGCTCGGCACTTCTGGCGACAATGCTCGTGAAAGGAGTGAAGCTCGTCCTTCGTATACGGCCGCTCGGGAAGCAGACCCGCTGGATCCAGCTCCTCGAGGCCGAATGGAGCGGGAGGGGTAAATCCCTCGGCCGAGCCGGACAGGTACAGATCGAGCCAGAAGAGCGTGTGGTAGGCGACGTACCAGAACTCCGGTTGCCGCGACCGATCGGCCCATAACGTGTCGGGACAGGCGAGCAAGACGTTGTCCAGCATATCGATCGCGGCCCCGAATTGCTGCCAAATGATCGTTCTCCAGGCGGCGTTCATTAGCATACCTCAGGAGTATCGCTTCGTTGGCACGAACATTTCGGGATGCTTCAGGTGATCACATTTTGCGCCAGCTCGAGAAACTCCTCCGGGCGCTCGTCGTGGGGCAGCAGGCCGCAGCGGTCGAAGACCTTCAGGCGGGTCTGGGGGCGCGCCCGGATGAACAGGTTGGCATCGCTGACCGGCGTGACCTTCGCCTCGCGGCCCCAGACGATCTGAACCGGTTGCTCGAGCGCTGGATAGGTATCGCGAACGCTCTGGTTCAGGGCGCCGGCGATGAACCGGGCCGGGGCGAAGCGCGCGCCGTCTTGGTGCGTCGTGCGGTAATAGGCGTCGAGCAGCTTGTCGGTGACCTGCGACGGATCGGCGTAGGTCCGCTCGCCGAGAAAGTAGCGCAGGCTCGGGCGCGAGACGAGCAGGTTGAACAGCGCGCTGCCGAGGATCGGCGTGCGCAGGATCGTCCCGATCTGTTGCTGCCGGGGATCGGGCGGATCGGCCAGGCGCTCGAGGCCGGTCGGGCAGATCAACAGGAGACTGGTTACCCGCTCGGGCGCGCGCGCCGCGACCTCGACCGCGTAGGCCGCGCTGAGCGAGGTGGCGACAATCGCCGCCGGTTGCTGAACGACATCGCGCAGGAAGTCGTCGATCAGGTCGACGTAGTCCGCCGCGGTGTAGGCCCGGCCGGGCCGATCCGACAGGCCGAAGCCGAGCAGGTCGACGGCGTAGACCCGGTGCGACTGGCTCAGCCCGGCGAACGGCTTGCGCATCTCGAAGCTGGACGCCGCCGCGTCGATTCCGTGGACGAGGAGGACCGGCGATCCTTCACCCGTGACTTTGTAGAAGATGTTATAAACTTCGTGGTCGCGAATCCAGTGGTAGAAACGAGCGTTGCCGGGCAGGTCGCTCTCCAGGGGCCCGACCTGCCAGCTCAGCCAGGTATTCAGCGCCCCGAGGCCGGCCACCAGGCCCCCGGCCAGCGCCAGCGCTTTCGTCAATCGTCCCATGCGTCCTTCCTGTTGATTACGGAGTGCCGACCGCCGAGGGCACGGCGATGCGCACGTACTGGCGGCGGCGGCCACGAACGACCATACCGGGCGAGACGGCGATCGTCGCCCGGGGATCGGAGACCTTCTCCCCGTCGATCGACACGCTGCCCTGTTCGACCAGTCGTCTCGCGTCGCTCTTGCTCGACGCCAGGCCCAGCGCGACCAGCAGATCGGCGATCGACCAGTCGCCGGCTCGGGGAAGCGCGACCTCCGGAACCTCGGCGGGCACCTCGTGACGCTGAACCTCCCGGGCGAAGCGCTCCGCCGCCACGCGCGCCAGCTCGGGCGAATGGAACTGGCTGACGACGTCGAACGCCAGCCGCTTCTTCAGATCCATCGGGTTCACCGTGCCGAGGGCGATCCGCTCAACCATCACGCGAAGCTCGCTCTCCGGCACGTCGGTCAGCAGCTCGAAGTAGCGCACGATCAGATCGTCTTTGAGCGACATCACTTTGCCGTACATCTCGTACGGCGGCTCAGCGATGCCGATCACGTTGTGGTAGCTCTTGCTCATTTTACGCCCGTCGGTTCCTTCGAGCAGCGGCACGGTGATGACGAACTTTTCCCGGTTCTGCAGCACCCGAACGAGGGTACGACCGACGAGCATGTTGAAGGTCTGATCGGTCCCGCCGATCTCGGCGTCGACCTCGAGCGCGACGCTGTCGTAGCCCTGGAGGAGCGGATACAGGAACTCGTGCAGGCCGATCGGCTTGTTCTCTTCGAGCCGACGCTGGAACATGTCGCGCTGGAGCATCTGCTGGGCGGTGAAGTTGGCGGCCAGCTCGATCATGTCGCGGGTGGTCATCTTGTCCCACCACTCGCCGTTGTAGCGGATTTCCACCGGATTTGTCGGCGACTTGACGTCGAGAATGCGCGATGCCTGCTCGATGTAGCTAGCGGCGTTTTCGAGCACCTCGGCGTGGGTGAGCTGAACGCGCATGGCGCTCTTGTCGGTGGGGTCGCCGATGCGGCCGGTGAAGTCGCCGATCAGAAAGACAATCTTGTTTCCCAGGTCCTGGAGCTGGCGGAGCTTCCGCAGGGCGACGGCGTGGCCCAGGTGGATGACCGGGCTGGTCGGATCGACGCCCAGGTAGATGCGGATCGGCTGGCTGGCTCGCAGGCGGCGCTCCAGCTCCTCGCGCCCGACGATCTCGACGATGCCCCGTTCGAGGACGCGCTCGACAGGATCGGGCCCGCTGCGGACCGGCACCGGCAGGTCGACGACCGGATTATTCTTATCGACGAATGCCGTCCAGACCTTCGCGCCGAGGAGGGATTCGAGCGCGCGAGAAAGCTCGGCCGCCGCCTGGCGCACCGCGTCGTCGGTGAGGCCGACGAATCCGTCGATCGGGAAAAAGACGCCGCGGCTGGCGCCAGTCACTTTACCGCGCTCGCCCAGGCGCCAGACCCAGCGCCGGGTGCGCACGGCCTGCTCGTCGGCAAAGACGATCTCACCCGGCGGCACCGGCTCGCTCTCCGACTGCCCGAGGGGCGTGAAGCGATCGCCCTCCCGACTCTCCCGCACCCAGAAATCACCGCTCAGTCGATCGAGGTCGTGAGCGCCGACCGGCACCAGGAATCCCAGACTCGCGGCGTTGGCGAGATCGACGGCCGGATTGATCCGGGGCGCTCCTTCGCCTTCGATCGCCCGCCGGGCAAGGGCCGCGATCGAGGGAGGGAACTCGACCGGGTTGATTCCGGCCCGACGAAACGCGTCGAGCCATGCCTTGATCCGCGGATTCGCGTCGAGCGGCTGGCCGTCGACCGTCTGGCGAAGCGCGCTGGCGGCGCGAGCGAGGAGTTCCTCGGCCTCCGGCGCCGGCCCGGCGTTGTCGAGGCCGGTGGCGACGACCACGCCCACGCAGTAACTCGGGAAGGACGCGAGCACCTCGGGCGCGATTCCAAAGCGCATTGGCCTGCTGGCATCAGCCATTCATGCACCTCCTGTCGGATTCCTGCGTGACAACGAAAAAACCTCTCGCCCACACGGGCGAGAGGCTCGATAGCCTTCGCGGTACCACCGCGTTTTGTCGGCCACGGAACGCGGCCAACCTCGAAGCGCGGTAACGGGCGCGAACCGGCGCACGCCTACTAGCTTGACGACCTCACCGTGGAGCGAAGTGGCACGATCGAGCGTTCGGGCGGCGACTCCGGAGGGTAATCACGACGTCGTTCACCGCGGGTCTCACACCAGCCGCCCGCTCTCTGAAGAGAACCTCGACGCCGCGCGTGTCTCCATCATCGTCTTTCACGCATATTGTAGCACGCGGAGACGCGACGACGGGAACCCGGGCAAGGCCCCGACCACGGTCAGCGCCGGGCCGAACGGAAACGGGCGACACTCCGACGAGGCACGGTCGCGGAGCGGGCTCTCGCGCGGCGTTCCCAGGCGAGCATTTATAATGGAGGAAATGATTACAGCACGTTGCTTGACCCGTCGATTCCGGAACGTCGTGGCCGTCGACCGGCTTTCGCTGAGGGTGCCAGATGGCGCGATCCTGGCGCTGCTGGGGCCAAACGGCGCGGGCAAGACCACGACGGTCCGCATGCTGGCAGGCCTGCTCGCCCCGAGCGACGGCGAGGCCACCGTCGCCGGTCGCGACGTTCGGACCGACCCGGCCGGCGTTCGCGCCCGGGTTGGGCTGGTCACCGACACGCCCGGCCTGTACGAGCAGATGACGCTACCGGCGTACCTCGACTTCTTCGGCGCCCTGTATGGAATGCCGGTTGCCGGGCGCGCTCGGCGGATCGACGAGCTGATCTCGTTCTTCGATCTGTCCGAGCACCGCTCCGAACGGATGACTGGCTTCTCCAAGGGCATGAAGCAGAAAGTGGCGCTCGCGCGTGCGCTGCTGCACGAGCCATCGGCGCTCTTCCTCGACGAGCCGACCGCCGGCCTGGATCCGCTCGGCGCGAAGGCGGTGCGCGATCTCATCGTCGGGTTGAAGCAGGCGAACCGCAGCATCATCCTCTGTACCCACGACCTGGACGAGGCCGAGCGGCTCGCCGACGAGATCGCGATCCTCCGACACGGTCGGATCGTCGCGTCCGATGCTCCGGGCGCGCTGCGAGCGCGCGCCTCCCTCGATACGGTCGTGAGTGTCGAGCTGGCCGAGCCATGTCCGAACGCGCTGGCCGCGGTGGCCGGGCTGGACGGGGTGGAAGATACGACGATGTTAGCGGACTCGCCCCTGGTAGCGGGCGGCGTCTTGAGGTATCGCACGCGCCGGACGCCCGAGGTCAACCCCGCGGTGATCGCCGCCCTGGTCGGAGCGGGAGCACGGATCGTCAACGTCGTCTCGGAGAACCGGTCGCTCGAGGACGTGTACGCGATGGCGCTGAGCGACCCGGGGACGTCCGGATCATCCCAAGATGGGGCCATTACGTCGAATGGTGAGGTCAGGTGAGGATCAACGCCAGTGCGCCGTTCGGATCGACGGACCGAGCGTCGGCGCGGCCGACGTCCCTCCAGCCGCCGGGCGAGCTCAGGTCGACGCTTTTGATCGCGCGGCGAGGAGCGATGGAAGCCTTGCGCGACCGAATGACGGTGCTTATGAGCATCCTGTTCAGCGTGATAATTCCGCTCTTCATGGCGCTGGCGATGACTCCGGCGACCTTCAGCCTGGTCAGGGGGCCCTTCGCCAGTGACGGTCGAGTCTCGACGCTGGCGATCTATCTCCTGATCGTCGGGTTGTTGCCGTCGGCCTCGGCGGTTGGCATCGCGTCCGGCCAGTTCGCGGGCGAGCGGGAGCAGGGAAATCTCCAGCCCTTACTCGTCTCACCCGCGTCGAACGCGGCGATTTTCGGCGGCAAAGTCCTCGGCGCGATGATACCGGCGATGCTATTCGCGGCGATCGCCGAGGTGGCCTACCTGGGCGGGGTGGTGTTGGCGTTCGGGTTCGGTACCCTTCACCAGGTGCCGGCCGCCATGGCGCTGGCAATGGTGGGACTCGTACCGGGGGTAACGCTGTTCGCGGCGACGGTAGCCAGCCTGATCTCCTCGCGGGTACGCACCTACAACGCCGCCCAGCAGATCGGCAGCTTCGTGCTGCTGCCGCTGTGGGGAGGACTGTTCTTCGTCGTCAACCGGCTGATGGCTCGGGGAGTCTGGGTGCTCCTGGCGGCAGTGGTCGCTCTGCTTCTGGTCGACCTGATTCTGGCTCGGTTTGCCGCCCTGACCTGGCGGCGAGAGGAGGTCCTCGCGCAGCGGTAGCCGTCGCGTATTGAATGGTGCGCGGGACGATCATCGCGAAGGCGTGAAGGCGGCGAGGCGAGAATCGAGAATGCAGAATCTAGAATTGAGAAGGTCTACGACGACGGGCCGTTTACCATTTCTATTTTCGCTCCCAGATTCGATATGGGAGCTTCTCTGATCCATCGTTCACTTCGCGTCCTTGGCGCCTTCGCGGTGTCGGTCGTCCGTTACTGATCGGTCAGGATGTCCGTCGATTTCTTATTCGACGGTCACCCCGAGGCTCTTGCCGGTCTCGACGATGGCGTTCCAGGTGGCCTCGGCGACCGGGATTCCGTCGCGCAGACGGTCCTCTTTGCTGCGACGCTCTGGCTCGCCGGGGAGCATGACTGCCGAGAAGCCCGGCGCCGGGGGGATTTCCTTGATCCGGCCCAGGTGGTAGTCGGCAGACTTCCTGTAGTCGGCGAGGGGATGGAAAGTAGACGCGTCGACCGCGATGATGACCGCGCCACCGCGGCGCCCCGCGCCGTTGAACTTTTCGCCGGGCGCCAGCGCGCCGCCGAGCAGCTCCACCACCATCGCCAGGCCGTAGCCCTTGTGGCCGCCGAAGGGCAGGAGCATGCCGCCGGCGTAGAGATCCTCCGGATTGGTGCTCGGATTGCCGTTCTTATCGAGGATGCAGCCCGGTGGCAACTGCGCGCCCTTCGCGCGCGCGGCCTGGACCTTCCCCTCCGCGATCATCGTCGTCGCGAAGTCGACGAGCATATCGGGCAGCTCGCCGCCGGGGATACCGATGCTGATCGGGTTGGTGCTGAGGGCTCGCGCCGCGCCGCCGAACGGCGCGGCGATTCCGGGGCCGCCGCTGCCGCCGACGCAGACGAACGCGACGACGTCCTTCGCTGCCGCGCGGCTCGCCCATTCTCCCAGCCGACCGATGTGATTGCAGCGGACGATCGAGACGACCACGGCCTTGGATTCCTTCGCCTTGCGCACCGCGACCTCGGTGGCGAACGCCGCGGCGATGTGTCCGAACGCGTACTTGCCGTCGACCAGAGCGCTGCCGGCGGTCTCCTCGACAACCTCCGGACGGGCGTCAGGCACGATTCCGCCCCGACGGATCGATTCGACGTACGCGGGAATTCGGAGAACGCCGTGGGAGTCGTGGCCGACGAGGTTGCTCTCGACCAGGACGTCGGCCATCTGCCCGGCAAGGTCGGGAGGGGTTCCGGCCGCGACGAAGATCCGTTTGGTCGCGTCGTGAAGGCGCTTGGCGGTGAGCGTTAACATCGGCTTGTCCTCTCCTAAAATGGGTTCTGCTTGCGGTATTCTTCGTATTCTCGTAGGACCTCTTCGCTGGGCGGGTAGCACTCGTCGATGGTTCTGAAGCCCTTCTGGAGGGTCGCGCGAAGGAAGTTCTCCTTGTGCTCGGTGGCGTAGGCGCGATCGGCGACCTCACGGGCAATGGCCCGGGGAATCACCAGCACTCCCTGGGCATCGCCGAGCAACAGATCCCCGGGCACCACCGCGACGCCGCCGCAGCGAACGATCTCGTTTAACCCGACCCCGATGATCCGTCGCCCGCTTCCGGCCGCGTGGGCTCCTCGAATGTAGATGGGCAGGTCGACGGTGCGGAGGTAGTGCAGATCGCGAATCGCGCCGTCGACGACCATGCCTGCCCCGCCGCGGACGATAAAGCGGGTCGCGATCACGTCGCCGATGAAGCCGGCTCCGGTCTCGCCACCGGAGTCGACCACGAGCACGTCGCCCGGACCGCTGAGCTCGACGGCCCGTTTGTTGATCGCGCTGCCCAGGGCGGTTTGCTGGTCGCGTACGTCGGGTCGGATCGGGACGTAGCGCAGGGTGATCGCGCGCCCGACCATCTTTCGGTCGGGTCGGACCGCGGTCAGTCCCTCGATGAAGCTATTGGGGTAGCCGAGACTCGAGCACACCGCCCAGGCCGAATCAGTCGACACCGTGAGTAATCGCTCGAAGATCTCGCGCTCTTCCGGGTCTTGGGCGCCGTTTGGTGGCATGGTCGTTCCTCCCGCTCAACTGTCACTCGGTCTGGCTGCCGCCGAGGGCGATTCTATCAGATTTGATCCTGAGGAAAGACAAACCGGGGAGAGATGGGGGAGCAGTCGGTCAGGGCCGTTTCACGTGAAACAATCGAGGCAGGTCGTCTACCGACGGAATATGTCGAGGAAGCGATCTTCGTACTCGTCGAAAAGGCCCCAGCGGTCGAGCTCGGTCTTCAGTTGGACCGGCTCCACTTCGCCCGCGGCGACGCCGGCGAACATCTCGTCGATTCGGGCCCGGGCGGCGCGCGGCACGCCGCGATCGGTCCCGAGCAAGCCACGTCGTCCGAGATCACCGAGCGTCTGGCCGAGCGAGCCGATCGTCAGATCGTGGATGAACTTCATCAGCGACACGTCCCAGTAGTGGTCGACGCCACGGATCACCGCGGCGTGAACCTGGTTTTCGCGATCGAGCTGATCGGCGAGCCGCTGGGCCACAACGTCCGGGGGATCCGAGAGGATCGTCGTCTCCTTCAGCTCGTTGCGGTAGGTATAGAGCAGGCCGGGCGCGTTGGGCCCGTACGACGTGAGCAGGTAGCGAGCGAACTCGACCCCGTGCTCGAAGCCATCGAACAAGTTCAGCAAGTACGACGGCGTGACAAGCTGCGGTCGGTTCGCGGTCACCGCGCCGGTGCGAATCACCGCCTCTTCCGACGGACGATCGGCATCGGCCAGGACCGGCGCGGTGACCAGGTGATAGGTCACCGTCGTGATGCCAAAGGTGGCCAGAGGTTGGCCCGGCGCCCGCACGACCGTCGTCTGTTCGGCGATAGCCTGGATGTCGCTCGGATCCATCGGCTGCTTCCTTCGTTGAGTCGTTTGATGAGGAAGTATACGGTACGCGGGAGATTGACGCCAACCCGATCGACGTTTATGATGGTCACACAAACGTATATATGTACGTCAATCCATTCCGTTGGCACCCTTCCTCGGCGACGGCGATCACGTCTCCGCGCTTCCCCGTGGCCACCGTAGACGTGCCACCAGATCCGGTCGGCTAGCCGCGATCATTCTTTCCCGGGGGGTCTGCCCATCGGCGTTCCGAGCTTCGATGTCGGCCCCTCGGGAGATCAGGAGATCGATGACCTCTCCGGCCTCGGGCGTCTCCGGCTTCAGGCAGTGGAGCGGGGTCTCGCCAAGCTCGTCGCGGACGTTGACGAGCGAGGGATCGCCGTCGAGCAGACGGCGCAACCGGTCCGTCAGGCCAAACCGCGCGGCGTCGTGAACGCCCGCGCGCGGACGGAGCACCTCGACCACGCGCTCGGCGTTGTGGTGATAGGCCCAGCCCAACGGGGTGGCATGGAACCGTGAGTCTCGCAGGGTGACGCGGGCGCCGTGCTTCAGGAGCAGCTCGATCACCGGCAGCCGACGCTCGTCGTACCGGTGCGGATCGCCACCCGCGCCCAGCGGAACCCCTGCCGCCAGAAAGTGCAGCACCGCGCCGCCCGGTCGATTGACCCCGGGGACCTCCTGGTTTACCGCGGCCCCCAGCCCGAGCAGGAATTCGACTGTCTCCAGCCGAGAGTGCAGACACGCGAAATAAAGCGCCTGACTCAGGATGTTCGCGCGCGTCCGCTCGCAGCGGAACCGATTCTCGTAGGGGTCCGCCAGGCGACCGGCATCCGACGTCAGGCTCCCGTCGGGATTGACGAAGCGCTTGACCACCTCGAGCCTGCCGAGTCCGGCGGCGAAACGCATGTCGAGCGTGGCGCCGAAACGGGCCAGGAGCTCGGCCAGGTCGGTGAAGCCGAAGCACAGGGCATAGGCCATCGGCATGCCGCTCCCATCAGGCCCGTCCACCGCCGCGCCGCCCTCGAGCAGCGCACGGGCCACGCCGACAGCGTTGTAGCTGACCGCGGACTTGAGAGGAGTTCCGTTGTCGACGTCCACGTCCGCGCCGGCCTGGATGAGCGCGCGGGCGAGCTGGTAATCGTTACGGTGCGGATTGCTGCCGTTGAACACCGCCTCTGCCAGGCAGTGAAGCGGGATCGAGTCATTCGGAATCGTGGTCGGCGTGACGTCAGCACGCACCCAGCGCGGGTTCGCCGCGGTGGGATCCGCGCGAAGCAGCGCGCGGAGACTGTTCAGATCGCCGGACCGAACGGTGGCGATCACTTTCTGAACGCCAGGATCGAGATACAAATAGCTTTCGTACTTCCGCCAGAACGCGTAGCCTTGCTCGTTGGCGACGACCAGGCGCGCATCTTCCTCGGAGAGCGTATTCGCGTCCGGGTCGTAGTGCTGGAATCGCTCCTTAGTGTGGACGCACGAGAGCAGCCGCACTCTGGTATCCCGATCGGCCGCGGCGAACGCCGCGCGAAGCCAGGCGACGCGCTTCTCGACGCGTTCGATGCCCTCGACGTGCGATTTGAGCTTCGGCCAGGAGGCGAAGCCATACTCCCGGGCGACGACAAGCTGCGCGTCGCTCAGCGACAGCCTCGCGTCGCGAGCGTTTACCGCGGAAAAGGGGGAGAGCCGCGGGTGCACCGCGCAGCGAGCGATCGCTTCGGAATCCCCGGCCTGAAGGCGTCTCAGAAGATCCTTTGCCTGACGGCGGAGCTGAAGCAGATTGGGACGAGGAGGCAAGGTAGCGCTCACGACGAACATCCTTGAACAGGCCGATCGAGCCGAGCCACATCGCCATGGCGTCCATCGAGGTCGACTGCTGGACCCGCGCGTTCAAGCGGAGCGCACCTCGACCACGGCCCGGAGCCAGGAGATTATCCCGCACCGCGGCTGCGCGGTCGGTCCCACCTGGTCAGTCTAGAGATTCATCGCCGGGGGAGAGGGACGGCGGGTATAGCCTGGCGGATCGTCGATGGTTCGGATCAGCCGCATGCCTCGTTGAAGACGAGGGGAAAGAAGATCCGGTACGACAATTTCGCGTTGGTGTGGCTTTCCATGCTGGCGATTCTCCGCGCGGCGGCGAGTGCCCCGGACGCGTCGACCCGCCCGTAGGCGACGGACGAGCTGGGACAGCCTCCTCCGATGGCGACCGAGCCCTGCTCGATCGCCTGGTCGACTTGGGAGTTGGAGAGGCCCGTATCCACCGACCAGACGAGCGCGGCGACTGCCGAGACGTACGGCGCGGCCATCGAAGTGCCGCTCTCCGACGCGTAGCCGGTGGAGCTCACGAAGCTCGGGACGGTGCTCCAGATACCGACGCCCGGCGCCGCGACGGCGATGTCCGACCCGCGATTCGAAAACGACGCGATAGCATCGTTCTGATCGGTCGCCGCGACGGATAGCACGTCGGGAATCGAGGCCGGATAGAACGGCTGGCTCGAGCCGTCGTTCCCCGCCGCGGCGACCAGCACCGCCCCTTTGTTCCAGGCGTATTGGACCGCCTGGCTCAGGACTGGGTCCGGCGCGGTTCCTCCGAAGCTCAGATTGATGACGTTCGCGCCCGAATCGGCCGCGTAGTGGATGGATTGGGCGATGTCGCTATCCGCCAGATTTCCGGTGCAGTCCGCTGCCTTAATCACGAGAATCGTGGCTCCGGGTGCCAGTCCGGCGACGCCGATGCCGTTGTCGAACGCCGCAGCGACGATGCCGCCGACGTGGGTTCCGTGCCCCTCGTCGTCCTGCACACCATTGATCGGCGGACACGTCGAGCTTGGCGAGCTGACGAAGGTCTTGCCGGCGATCAGGTGGATTGGCCGGTCGGGATGGCTGAAATCGTACCCGGTGTCGATAACCGCCACCGTCACGCTCGGCGAGCCGAGCGTCGTCTGCCAGGCGGTGGGAGCGTCGATTTTCGGCAATGCCCACTGCTCGGGATAATACGGGTCGTCGGGGATCATCAAGACGTGCCGAACGTAATCCGGCGACGCCACGTCAACGAGCCCGCTCTGCCGCAGTCGCCCGGCCGCGGCCTCCTCCTGCCCGGCTGCGACTCGAATCTTCAGGATGCCCAGCTGCTGAATCGGTACCGGAGCTGCCAGCGCCCCAGCCACGCCGAGGATCCGCGCCTGATCGGCTCCCGGCTTGGCCTCGACCAGCACGATTCCGCTGACGAGGGGTTGGGTAGCCGTGGAGCCGGCGGGAGGGGTGGCGCGGCCAGCCGAAGCAGAGGACTGCCAGCCCGCGAGCCCGAGCGCCGTGGCGAGTAGCAGACCGATCAACAGCCGTCGCCAATTCCGGCGTTCCACGTGAAACACCCCCGCGTGTGGCGCCTACGACCGAGTCATTGCCTCGTAGAGCCCCTGAAGCTGCTCGTCGTTATAGAAGTGGATGATCAAGCGACCACCGTTCCCGCGTCGGACGACTTCGACCCGGGTGCCCAGCGCCTCCCGG
Organism: Chloroflexota bacterium; assembly: GCA_021323915.1. Classification (GTDB taxonomy): domain Bacteria; phylum Chloroflexota; class UBA6077; order FW602-bin22; family CADDYW01; genus JAJPKB01. Next base: position 21,986 of record JAJPKB010000635.1, read on the forward strand.
AAAAGCTCTTCGATCTGGCGCGCCTCCGGATCCGGCGTCGGCGCCGCGCGCTCGCGCGTTCCGGACGGATTGTCGCGCCGCTGTCGGACGAGCTCTTCGGTTTGACGGACCGATAGCTGCCTCGCGACAACCTCGAGAAAGAGCGCCAGCACCTCGTCCGCCTCGCTCGCCCCGAGCAGGGCGCGAGCGTGCCCCTCGGAGATCTCTCCCCGCGCCAGCGCCTGGCGCACCGAGTCCGGCAATCCCAGCAGCCGCAGGCTGTTGGCGATCGTCGGCCGGCTCCGGCCCACGCGCCGCGCGACCTGTTCCTGAGTGAGGCCGAAGTCGGCCACCAGCTGCTGGTACGCCGCCGCCTCTTCGAGCGGGTTCAGGTCGGCTCGCTGAAGGTTCTCGACGAGCGCAAGCTCGAGCATCCCTTCCGGCGTCACGTCTTTGATCGCCGCCGGAATCCGCTCCAAACCCGCCTGCTTCGCCGCCGTCCACCGCCGCTCGCCCGCGATCAGGATGAACCCTTCACCGCCTTCGGCCCGGGTCACGACGATCGGCTGGAGCACACCGTGGTCGCGGATGGAGCTGGCGAGCTCGGACAACTCTTCCGGGTCCATACGCTGACGGGGCTGCCGCGGATTCGGTCGGATCTCGTCGACCGGAATCTCGGCGACCCCCGTCCCGGCAGTTGGAATCAGCGCGCCCAGTCCTCGCCCAAGTCCACCTCTTCCCGCGACCACGTTCGACACTCCTCATTCGTACGCCCGGACCTTGCTCGACCGAGCTGACGGTCGCGTTTTATCACAACGACCCGTTGGTGGCAAGCCGCGAAGACCGTTGTATCCCCTCAGGCAGCACCGTTCGTCAACGGGCGTTTCGCGGCGCAATCACCGCTGGGCGCCGTCGACGGACAAACACCCGGCCGGCAAGTGGGACCAATGCGAAAACGCACCGATGGGCGAACGCATCGCCGATCCGGCCATAGATCGTAGTAACGCCGCGCGTCGGGATGCGCGCCAGCAAAATGCCGCTCTCGCCGGCGCGGCCACGCTGACAGGCGCGAGCCAATGAGGCGGTCAGCACCGTAGGGCAGGGTGTAATGGATTCCCCGGAGCAGCGGCAACGCGATCAGACCGACGATCAAATCAAAGAGAGTGCCTTCACCCCCGCGCCTGCCGACGAGGATGCTCACAGCACAAGCGACGAAGACCGATAGCAGCGCGACCCGCGCGTGCGGCGTGGTGTGGACAAAGCGCAAAAGGAAGATCGGGGCAATCCACGCCGCCAGGGGACGACCGATTGGTACGCCACGAAGGGCAGGAGCAGAAGTCCGATCAGCGGCCAGAGCCACTTCACACAATCGGCTCTGCCCATCGCACCGTCTCCTCGTCGCCCGCCCCAGGAGACAACGTAACCACGAAAAGTCGCCGGCCGCGTCGCGGACGGTCAATCGCGGGTCAAAGCACGCTCATGATTTGGAGATTTGGCGCACCTTCACCTGACCCCGGTGCAGCCGGCGCGGCGGGTCGGTGCAGACTTTGGTGACACGGCTCGGTGACCCACGCAAGCGGTCGCTCGTCATGGACGCCGCGATGGGCGACGACTTCAGCCCATGCGTTCATCCTTTCACATCCACCAATTGGAATGGCAGCGCCGGACAAGGCATTAGCCACTCGCCTCGGGCCGCGCTTCAGTCCCCCTTCCGGCAGCGGCCGAAGAACAGCCAGGGAACTTCCCGGTTTCCCGGATGGAGACGTCCGCGCTCGCCGGTTTCTGGCGGCTCGATCGTTCGCTCGATCTGTAGACCGGCCGCGACCAGCGCATTGAGGTAGGTGCTCAGCATGCGGTGATGGGCTCCGACCTTGCCACGAACCCCGGCGAGATTCTCCGAGCGCCAGAACCTCTCGACGAAGTATCCACTGACTCCGCGACAAGCCTTTCCGTCGGAATGAACGAGCCACTCCGAGCCTGGCGTCTGAAAGCAAGGGTGGACGATCGAGAAGGCGAACCAGCCGCCGGTCCTCAGAATCCGGTGGACCGTCTGAACCACGGCGTCGAGATCCGGAATGTCCATCAAGGCCAGGTGGCAGGCGACGCCGTCGAAAGATTCGTCGCGCACCGCGTCGAGAGTTTGCGCGTCCCCGTAGAGATAGCCGACGCCAAGCGGCTCGTCGCGCTCGTAGCGCCGGGCGATCTCGAGCATTCGGCGCGAGAGGTCGATCCCGACTACGCTGGCTCCGCGCCGCGCGAGCGCCCGCGCCAGAATTCCCTGGCCGCAGGCGAGGTCGCAGAGCCGCTGCCCGGCCACGTCTCCGACGATCACCAGAAAAGGAGACAGCGTGGCATCGTTTGAGATCGCTGGCGCGATCTCATCGTACCAGTCGGCGATGTCGTCGTACGGGGTCGCCTGCATGCCCCCTGCTCTCCGGGTGACCCGGCGGCCGACTCAGGTCGAGTAGTACTTCGCCTCGGGGTGGTGCGCGACCAGCGCCGCGGTCGACTGCTCCGGCATGAACTGCCAGCCGTCGGTGAGGCGCATGCCGGCCTGCTCGATGCGCAGGAGGCGTGCGAGCTTCTCGTGCTCGCTCAGCTCCGGACACGCCGGATAGCCCCAGGAGTAGCGGCGCCCCTGCTCCGCCGGAATACCAAGCTCCTGACGCACCCGCGCGTGGACGTACTCCGCGAGCGCCTCGGCGCACTGGGTCGCGAAGCCGTGGAGGTAGTAGCTCTCGGTGTACTTGCCCTGGCGGTTCAGCTCGTCGCACAGCTCGTCGGCGCAGCGACCGACCGTTACCGCCTGGAGCGGCAGAACGTCGACGCGGCCCGAGCCAACCTCCGCGAAATAGTCGGCGAGACAAAGCCGCTCGTTCGCCGGTTGGCGCGGGAAGCTGAACCGCTCGAGCACGCGCGCCGCGTCGGATCCCGCGCCGGTGCGCAGCCGGGCCAGCCCCTCGCCATCGTTCGGATCGTAGACGAGAACGTCGTTACCATCCGCCTGGGCCGGGAAGTATCCGTAGACCGCTTCGGGCTGGATGTCGCCGCGGTCGCGCGCCGCGCGCTTCAGCTCTTCGAGGCGTGGATAGTACTCTTCTTCGAGTAGCTTTTCCCAGGCGCTGCCTTCGCGGTTCTTCGCTCCCCAGTGCAGGCGGAAAAGCGTCTTGAGGTCCAGGTGCTTGAACACGTCGTCGAGCGGAATCGGCGCGCGGGCCTCCGCCGCGGTCGCTCCCCGGCGCGCCCGCGCGCGGATCGATCCACCCAGCAGACGGACGCCCCAGAACGGGGGCGTCGGAATCGGCACCGCGCGGCTCACCTTGGAGCGCGCCACGAGCCGCGCGGCCGGATCCACCACCGAGCGGTCCGGACGGTTCTTTCCGAGATCGATCCTGGCTTTTTCGCTGAGCCGGGCGCGGAGCTCGCCTCGTCGGTCCGGGTCGGTGAGCTTGTCCACCGTCTCCAAACCCTCGAAGGCATCCTTACAATAGAAGACGCCGGGCTCGTACTCGGTGCCCTCGTCGACGTAGAGCGCCCGATAACCAAATCCGCGGTTGATCGCCGCGCCGCCGATCAGGACCGGATAGTTCAGCCCGCGCCGGTGCAGCTCCTGAACGCAGAGCGGCATCTGCTTCGAGGTGGTGACGAGCAGCGCGGACAGGCCAATCGCCGTCGCCTGGACCTCCTGGGCCTTGTCGATAATCGTGTTCAACGGCACCTGCTTGCCGAGATCGTAGACGGTGTAGCCGTTGTTGCTCAGAATCGTGCAGACCAGGTTCTTGCCGATGTCGTGAACGTCTCCGAAAACCGTCGCGACGACTACCTTCCCTTTGGTGTAGCCCTCTTTCTTCTCCAGGAACTGCTCCAGGTGGGCGACCGATCGCTTCATCACCTCGGCCGACTGGAGCACGAACGGCAGGATCAGCTCGCCCGCCCCGAAGCGGTCTCCGACGTCCTTCATCGCCGGCAGCAAGATCTCGTTGAGGACCTCGACCGGCGAGTGTCGGGTCAGTGCCTCGTCGATCAGCGCTTCGATGTTGTCTTTTTTACGATGGAGGATCTGCTGGTGAATCCGCTGCTCGGCCGGCAGATCGGCAAAGGGATCTCCGGCTTGCCCCCGGTCGGCCTGATCGGGCTGCTTGGCTTCGAAGTAGTTGATGTACCGGGCAAGCGCGTCCGGTCGTCGGTTGTAGATCAGATCCTCGGCCAGCCCGCGCTCCTCGGCGGGAATATCGGCGTAAGGCGTGACGTGATTGGGATTGACGATCGCCAGGTCGAGCCCGTGCTTGACGGCGTGATAGAGAAACACGCTGTTCAGCACCGCTCTGGCCTGCTGACCAACGCCGAACGACACGTTCGACACGCCCAGGATCGTCAGAACGCCCGGTAAGCGCTCCTTGATCAGCCGAATCCCCTCGAGGGTCTGGATGCCGGAGTCGACGAGATCCTCCTGGCCGGTCACCAGGGGGAAGGTCTGCACGTCGAAAATCAGCGAATCAGGGGCGAGGCCGTACTCGTCGCGGGCGATGTCGTGGATCCGGCGGGCGATCTCGTACTTCCGCTCGGCGGTCTTGGCCATGCCCTGCTCGTCGATCGTCATCGCCACGACGCAGGCGCCGTGCTCGACGGCGAGCGGCAGGATCGTATCCACGCGCTCGGCGCGGTTCTCAAGGTTGATGGAATTGAGGATGGCGCGGCCGGGATACTGCTTCAGCGCCGTCTCCATCACCTTCCACTCGGTGGAGTCGATCACCAGCGGCGCTTCGACGCCCATCGCCAGCTTCTTCACCAGCGCGCGCATCTGGTCGGCCTCGTCGGTCCGCTCGGTCATGGCCACACAGACGTCGAGGGCGTGTGCGCCGCCCTCGACCTGGTCGCGCGCGACCTGGAGCACGCCGTCGTAGTCGTCCTTGATCAGCATGCGCTTGACCGCCCGGGACCCCACCGAGTTCACCCGCTCGCCAACCAGCATCGGCGCGGGCTCCTGGCGAAGCGGAATGGCACGCATGCCACTCGACACCATCGGCGCCGAGGCGACCTCGCGGCGCCGGGGCTTCCGACCGCCGATCCGCTCGACGACCCGGGCCAGGTGGGCCGGGGTGGTGCCGCAGCAGCCGCCGACGACCGACACCCCCAGGTCGACGACGAACTCGTAAAGCGCATCCGCGAGCTCAGCCGGCTGCAGAGGGTAGCACTCGCCGGTCGGCGTGTTGAGAGGCAGGCCCGCGTTGGGGATGACCGAGATCGGCAGGCGGCTCCGCTCGCAGAGGTAGCGGACCGGCTCGCGCATGTGCTCCGGACCGGTCGAGCAGTTGAGGCCGATGATCTGAATCGGAAGCGCCTGCAGCGTCGCCAGCACCGCGCCGATGTCCGTCCCGAGGAGCATGCGTCCGGTCAGGTCCAGCGTCACCTGGGCCTGGATCGGCACCCGGCGCCCGGTACGCTTGAACGTCCGCACGATTCCAGCGATCGCCGCCCTGGTCTCGAGGATATCCTGCTGGGTCTCGATCAGCAGCAGGTCGACGCCGGCTTCGATCAGCGCCCGCGCCTGCTCGCCGTAGACGTTCGCCAGCTCATCGAACGTGACGTTGCCGAGGGTCGGATCGTCGGATGACGGCAGCATACCCGTCGGTCCGAGCGAGCCGGCCACGAAGATCGGGTGCGTTGGGGTCGCGAAGGCGGCGGCGGCTCGGCGTGCGATCTCGACCGCGGCGCGATTGATCTCGTCGTGGCGGTCTTGCAGCCCGTACTCGGCGAGCTTGAGCCGGCTCGCTTGAAACGTGTTCGTTTCCAGCACGTCCACGCCCACCGTGCAGAAACCGGCGTGAATCCGCTCGATCACGTCGGGGCGGGTGACGCTCAGGAAGTCGTTACAACCGACCTTGCCGCCAAAGTCCTCCGCGCCCAGGTTGAAGGTCTGGATCGACGACCCCATCGCGCCGTCGAAGATGACGACGCGCTCGGCCAGGACGTCCAAGAAGCTCGGGTGCTTTTCCATTGGCGTTTCAAGTATAGCATACCGCAAACGGCGCGCCGAATCGTTGACAACCGGACGACGGCATGGTAGAGTACGGCAACAATCGAATAGCACGCGCTCTTATCCAGAGTGGCGGAGGGAAACGGCCCGACGAAGCCCGGCAACCGGTGGCGCTTCGAGCAGCACACGGTGCCAACTCCGGCAGAGCAATTCTGCGAGATAAGGGGAGCGGTAAAGCAGACGCCCCTGCCATCGCGGGGGCGATTTTGTTATCGCGAGCTGGAAAAAGAGAGAGCGGCGCACAATTACATAATGTACCGGCTGAGACGAGGACGAGTATGCGAGGATACCAGCCACAGAGAGCCGCGCGAGCTGAGATGCGGCGCCTGGCGTCCCGCTGAAAATGACCTCCGAGCCGCCGACCCAACGACTTCGGTCCAGTAGGATCGGCCGGGTTGCCCAACCGGGCAGACCAGCGCCCGTTATTGCCGCTGGGGTATCGGGTTCGCGTGCGCGCTGAGCCCCGTACCCGCCAAGGCTGTCGTCGCGAGGCGGCAGTAAATGAGGGTGGTACCACGAGAAAAAGCCTCTCGTCCCTGTCCAGGGCGAGAGCTTTTTTATCGGAGGATATCGTGTCACGCATCCGTGGTTTGAAGTGTCGAGAGTGCGGCCGCCTCTACCCCGTCGAAGCGATCCACGTCTGTGAGGACTGCTTCGGCCCCCTCGAAGTCGATTACGACTACGAGCTTATCCGGACCCGAATTTCCCGCGAATCGATCGCCGCCGGCCCGCGCGGCCTCTGGCGCTACCGAGACCTGCTTCCGATCGAGGGCGAGCGCGTCGTGGACATCGGCGCCGGCCTCACCCCCCTCGTGCGGGCGGATAACCTGGCCCGGGAGCTCGGCCTGCGCGAGCTCTACATTAAGAACGATAGCGTCAACCCGTCGTACTCGTTCAAAGATCGACCGGTGTCGGTCGCAAGCTCGAAGGCGATCCAGTTCGGCTTCGACACCCTCGCCTGCGCGTCGACCGGCAACCTGGCCTGCTCGGTCGCCGCCCACGCCGCCCGGGCCGGGCTGCGGGCCTGCGTCTTCATCCCCGCCGATCTGGAGCAGGGGAAGATCCTGGGTGCCGCCATTTACGAGCCGACCTTCTTCGCCGTCGACGGAAACTACGACGACGTCAATCGCCTCTGCTCCGAGGTCGTCGACCAGTACAACTGGGCCTTCGTCAACATCAATCTCCGCCCGTACTATTCGGAGGGCAGCAAGACCCTGGCGTTCGAGGTTGCCGAGCAGCTGGGGTGGCGCGCCCCCGATCACGTCGTCGCGCCGATCGCCTCCGGCTCGCTGTTCACCAAGCTCTGGAAGGGCTTCAACGAGCTCCGCAAGGTCGGCTTGATCGATTCGCTCGACGTCCGCATGAGCGCGGCCCAGCCACTGGGCTGCTCGCCGGTCTACACCGCGTTCGTCGACGGGACTGAGACCGTCCGACCGGTCCGCCCCAACACGATCGCCAAGTCGTTGGCGATCGGCAATCCAGCGGACGGCTACTACTGCCTGAAGATTGTCGCCGAATCGCGGGGAAGCTGCGAGGCCGCGAGCGACCCCGAGATCGTGGAGGGCATCAAGCTCCTCGCCCGGACCGAGGGCATCTTCACCGAAACCGCCGGGGGGGTGACGATCGCGTGCTTGAAGAAGCTGGTCGCGGCGGGTAAGATCGACCCGGACGAGGTGACCGTCGCCTACATCACCGGTAACGGCCTGAAGACCCAGGAAGCGATCGCCGATCACGTCGTCCAACCGGTGCGCATCGCGCCGACGATCGAATCGTTCCAGGCGGCGTTGCGCGAGCGAGAGCCCGCGCTGGCTTGAAAGAGGTTGCGAGCGACCGTGCCTGACCACCAGGAGAAGAGGAAGAACTCGAGATGGCAGTCACCGTGAAAATTCCGGCGCCCCTGCGCCGGCTCACCGACGGACAGCGCGAGGTGTCGACCGATGCCGCCACCGTTGGCGAGTGTATCGAGCGTCTGGGACAGGCGTTCCCCGGGCTGAAGGATCGCATCTGCGAGGAGGATGGATCCGTCCGCCGCTTCGTGAACATCTACGTGCGGGGCGAGGATATCCGCTTCAGCAGTGGTCTGGCCACCGCTCTGCGCGATGGCGACGACGTGTCGATCGTGCCCGCCGCCTCCGGCGGGTAGGGTATAGCAAGCGCTCTCCCTTCCCTACGTCAGTAACGATCGGGAAGGGAGAGCGGCGGGCTCTAGCGTCGCCGCTTTCCTCGTTTCCGCTCGGGGGCGTACCGTCGACGGATCTCGGCCGCCCGGACCTCCGCTAGGCGCGACGGATAGCGTCGGACCAGGTAGTAGATCAGGAATCCGACGTAGCCGATCGCCGCCAGCATGGTCAGGTAGAGGAGAAAGCGGACCGAGATATACGGTATCCCGAGGTAGCGCATCGCGAGGAGAAACAGGCCGATCACGCCGATCGCGATCGCGTAGGGGCCGAACTTGGTGGCCATGCCGATCAGGGCGCCATTGCCGGCAAAGACCTTGCGACGGAAGTAGTAAACGTACAAGCTCGCGGAGGTCCAGATCAGAAAGACCACCGCGGCGACGAGATAAATCGGGCTCGGCGGACCGGGAAAGCTATCGAGCAAGTGGCCGATGTCGAGGAGCTCTTGAAGGTGCACCGATGGGGTCTCCTTAACGCGGGCCGTACCAGTAGCGGTACATCGCGACTATCTGGAGAACGCCCAGGACGAGCAACGCCGAGAGGACTGCCGGCATCGCATAGAAGACCAGCCGAACGAGCGTGGGCAGCTGGCTCAGCACTCCTGCCAGGCCAGCCAGCACCGGAACCCCGATCGCCGCGGTCCCGATCAACCAGATGATGAAGTAGAGGAAGTACAGCCAGACGCGGTAACGTGAGCGTTTCACGGGAACCTGGTCGATACTCCGAACAGTGGTAGTTCTCAACCCGCCATCTTTTCAAAGAAGCGGCAGAAGTATAGCATACCAGTGATTCGGCATGCCTTTTACAACTATTTTACACTTGAGGCGCAGAATTGGCTGTCTGACGGACCGTTTCAATTGACCCTACTCTACTGGCGTGCTAGAATTTCTTTACGTAAGCCGATCCATCCGCGGGTGAGGAAAGAGCACGATGCTGTGGAGAGTTATCCGTCGCCTGCTGGCAGTTGGTATCCGGGCGCTCATCTGGCGCCCGATTGTCAGTTTCACGGTGGTCGCGCTTGCTTTGGGAGCTATCGGGCTCGTGATCGGCGGACCCCAGGGCGCCCAGCTTCTCCAGGGTAGCGTGACCTCCGGCGCGACCGTGCCGACGTCTACCTCTACCTCCGCGATCATCCCCGTCACCGCGGCGCAATCAGCTTCGTCGACCACGCCGCCACCGGCCGTCGACGAATACATCAAGGGCATGACGAGCTTCAACGCGCAGATGATGTGGGATGCCCTCGATCCGCAGGCCGTCCAGGCGATGCAAAGCCAGGGCGGGTCCGAGCAGCAGCTTCAACAGCGACTGAACGACGCCAAGCAGAAGGGTGCCAGCTACGAGGGCGTCGTCTACATCGGCGGGTATCCTCTGAACAACGGCGACCGATTCCTGTTCTACGTCGTCTCGCGCCGGGGCTTCGCCGGGCCCGGCGTGGCCGATCAGGTCTTCTTCGTGTTCACCGTCGGACCCAACGGCAAGATCCTCCGGATCGAGTAAGCCAGGGCCCGGGCGTGGCTCAGGCCGCGCCACCAGTGAGAGAGGGGTGTGTCCATGAGCACCACGACCGAGCGCCCAAAGCCACAGGTTGACGAGATCGAAAAGTCGATCGACAGTTTCATGGGACGACTCGCGCGTTCCTGGAAGAAGCTGCTGATCCTGGCGATCGTCCTCGCCATCATCTGGTTCGGCATCGCGCCGAACATCGGCGGCTGGCTGCAGTATATCGCCTACGGCTTCTTCATGCTCTTCCAGCTGCTCTTCGCCGTCCTCTTCATGGTGGTCCAGTTCGGAGCGCTCTTCTGGTTCCTGGCTCGCGGTCGTACGTACTGGGTCAAGCCGGGTGAGACCGGAGTTGGTTTCCAAGACTACCGTGGGAATCCCGAGGTCCTCGAAGTTGCCACGCGCGTGGTGACGCTGCTCAAGGGAGTCAAAGAGTTCAAGCAGATGGGCGGCGAGGTTACCCGCGGCATCCTGCTGGTCGGCCCTCCCGGCACTGGCAAGTCCTACCTCGCTCAGTGCATCTCGACCGAGGCCGGCGTTCCCTTCGGTTACGCCTCGGCGCCAAGCTTCCAGAACATGTTCATGGGCATCAGCAACCTGACGGTTATGATGCTTTACCGTAAGGCCCGGAAGCTGGCCTTGAAGCATGGCGCGTGCATCCTGTTCATCGACGAGATCGATGCCATCGGTCAGTCGCGCATGGCCAACGGCATGGGCGGCATGGGTGGCGCGATGGGCGGCTTGTTTGGCGGTGGCGGCAGCGGCCTGCTCAACGAGCTTCTTCTCCAGATGGACCCGCCCCCACACGAAGACGGCTGGTGGGCCAAGTTCAAGCGAAACATCGGTCTCCGCAAGAAGAAGGTCGAGCGCCCGCTCGTCCTGACGATGGGCGCGACCAACATCGCCGAGACCCTCGATCCGGCCCTCCTACGACCGGGCCGATTCGACCGAAAGATCTTCGTCGACGCCCCCGACTTCGATGGTCGCAAAGAGATCATCAAGTATTACCTGGACAAGGTCGCCCACGAAGACATGGATCTGGATCGCCTGTCGTCGGAGACGATCGGCCAGACCCCGGCCGCCCTGAAGTTCATCATCAACGAGGCGGTGATCAACGCCCACTTCAACGGGCGCGTCAAGATCGGCTACCAGGACTTCACCGTCGCTCTGGACAACCACGAGGTCGGTCTGCGGCACCCGATTCGCAACATGCTCGAGGAAGAGCGGCGTGCCCTTGCCTATCACGAGGCCGGCCACGCGGTCGCGATGCTCAAGCTCTACCGGCGCGAGCGGGTCACCCGGGTCACCATCATCCGCCACGAGGGCGGCATCATGGGTTTCGCGATGACCAAGCCGGTCCAGGAGACCTACACGACCGATCGCGCCGAGATCCTCTCGCGCATCCAGGTCGCCCTCGCGGCGCGTGCCTCCGAAGAATTGTTCCTTGGCACCCAGCTCAGCGGCGTGTTCGCCGACCTGCAGCAGGCGACCCGGGCAGCGGCCGCCTACATCGGTTACCTTGGCATGAACGGCAGCCTCTACTCAACGGCCGCCTTTGGCGAAGGCGTCGACACAGGGATGCGGCGCGAGATCGACAAGCTACTTCACGACCAGTTCCTGAAGGTGAAGAATCTCCTGAACATGAACCGCGATCTGGTCGTGGCGATCGCCGAGACTCTCCTCCAGCGGCTCGAGTTGAGCGGCGACGACGTCGTTCGCATCGCCGAGGAGGTCGAGCGCCGCAAGCTGCGCGGCGAAGTGCTGCCACAAGAACCGGAGCTCGACGGGCCGGTCAGCGTGCTCGATCTGCTTCCGACGGACTCGGCCATCGCGGCCGCCTACACCGAGCCGCGCAAGGATTAGTAACGGCGCTCGACGAATACGCCGATCCGCGCGAGCAACGAGGTGAGATCCTCCGGGACCCCACCTCGTTCCATCAAATCGCCGTCCGCGTTTTCCGGAGCGGCGTCGCACTGGGAGAGGCCAGGATATGGTTCAGCAAAAGACCCGTCTGACCGCGGATGACTTGCTCAAGCTGCCCGATGACGATCATCGCTACGATCTGGTCGAAGGAGAATTGCGACGGAAGGCACCGGCTGGGGGAGAACACGGCGGCCTGGCCGCCGACTTCTGCGCTGACCTTATCTCGCAGGTCCGCGAGCATCGCCTGGGGCGCGTCTTCGCCGCGGAGACCGGATTCCGATTGCATGCGGATCCCGATACCGTCCGCGCGCCCGACGTGTCCTTCGTTCGCCGGGAGCGCCTGGCCGGTGGGAAGGCCCCGGTTGGCTTCCTCCCGTTCGCCCCCGACCTGGCCGTGGAAGTCGTTTGCCCCGCTGATACCGCCGAGGAGGTGCAGGAGAAGATCCGCGATTATCTCGAGGCCGGCACCCGCATGGTGGTGACCGTCTACCCCCGGATCAAGACGCTCGCCGTCCACTTGCCGTCCGGCGAGATCCGCACCCTCGGCGCCGCTGACACCTTCGACGCGGGCGACGTCGTCCCCGGTTTCCGCTATTCACTCGCCGATCTCTTCGGACTCGCCGAGGAGGCGTAGTCCTCACTCCTCATCCGGCGCCCTGGCATTCACCTTGCCCCGATCCTCGTCCCGAATCCCAGGACGAGGAGGACACCGTGGCGCGTGAAGGTCCGAATCGCGCTCCCGCTTCGCGGATCAGCCCATCCGAGACCGCGGCTTTGCTGAGCCGTGGGCAGGCGGTCGCCGTGGACGTGCGCTCGCCGACCGATTACGCGAACGGCCACATTCCGGGCGCCATCTCTGCCCCGATCAACCGACTGGCCCGGCTGTTGCCAACCCTGCCCAACGATAAAACGCTCGTCTTCTACTGAACCTGACCGGAGGAGCACTCCAGCGCCCGTGCGGCGCAGATCGTCTCG
>JAJPKB010000076.1 GCA_021323915.1 Chloroflexota bacterium
GGGAAGCAGACCCAGGTTCCCTTCGAGCCGCGCCTGGACAAGCCGGTCTATTGCAGTGACTGTTTCACGCCGCGTCAACGGACGTCCGGGGGGTCGTACGGCGACCGTTCGGGCGGCTACCGCCGCTCCTACTAGGTGGGACCGAGCTAATTTGAGCCGAAAGAGGCGGGATCGTCGGATCCCGCCTCTTACTTTGTACCCGGTTACTCCCAGCAGATCAAACAAACCGATGTTATGACTCCAGCGAAAAGTTCGCTGGTTTTGTCGCATCCTTCCGCTGAGAACGTGGAGCCCGTGGATAGAGTCGTGCTATGGATTCAGGTATAACCGGGGCACGTGCCGGGGCACTCAATCACGCCACGGTGTGGTCAGCAGTCGGCGCGATCAATCTCCTCCCACCCGCCTGGATAGCCCCTACATGTTTCCGCGATACGAGGTAGTGGATCATCGCCCTCGGCGATGATCTGCCATCACACGGCTGTTGGAACCGCGCATTCGCAAAGAAGGACGGTGACCGGCGATGACCCATGGGATTGTCGAGCGTGAAGATTTGCTCTACGTGGGCTACTATCTGTACCAGCTTTGGGAGCTGAACGACACGGGCGAGCGAATAGCCGGAAGGTGCTTGAGGCCGGTATTGATGATCAAGGGGCAGCCCGATCCGAGTGGCCTCGACCGGGCCCAGCGCGCGATCCGTACCGTCGCGCGAGAACTCGGGCTCGAGATTACCGTGGTTCCGTGGTGAAGGATGGCGTCTGGGATGTGTCGGCGGCGGCGCAGAGTTGGTCGGCAACGGCCAGGTTAAGCATCTTCCCGGACGACCTCCAGATCCTTGCTCCGCGCGGCGGCCCGGAGAGCACTCTTCGCTTCATCCGCCTCGAACCAATCGGGATTGCCCGCGCGAAATTGGACGGAGACGCTGCCCACCAGAGTGATCCGACGCCCTTGTATGCTCAGCTCCCAGAGTTCGTAGCGGCAACTCCCGTTACGCCGTTGAATCGGGTCTTTTCGTTCGATCACCGCACGGGTCATGTACTCCACCGCCTTTTGTCTCCTGACCAGCCGTAGCCAGAGCGATGTGGGGTGATACACCATCAACGCCCCAGAGGGCAGGTGGCGTCTCCGTCGCCATCACCTCGCGCTTGGCGACTCGCGTCCGGGCATCACGTAGCGTTGAATGAGATGCCGCTGTGATATAATGAATTTCCTGTTAGGAAACATTATACATGCATTGCGTTTCCTGTATTCATACTGTAATCTTCTTTGAGGTGGCTGTCAAACCATGATCGCCAAGCCGACCATGCCGTGGAGCTTCCTGACGAACCACGCCCTCGTGCTGACTTACATCGGACGACACCCTGAGAGCACTGGACGCGAAGTTGCCCAGGCAATCGGGATCACCGAGCGGGCGGTTCGGAAGATCGTGGACGACTTGGAAGCCGCTGGCTACATCGAGCGGGAAAGGATCGGTCGGCGCAATCGCTACCACATCAACCCCACGCGTCCCCTCCCTTATCCGGGTGAGCGAGCGGTGACGGTGGGTGAACTGCTCCGCCTGCTCTGGCGAGACGAAGACAATGTTCCCGGAGAACGCAGTGCCGAGAAGTGATTACACGACGCTCAAACAACTGGTGCGCGAGCACGGACTCTTCGCTCCCCAGCCGCGCTACTACACACATAAGAACCTCTCTTCTCTATTCCTCCTGGCCCTGAGCGTGACGTTTCTGGTTTTAGTCCGTAACATTTGGCTCCAGATGCTGAACGCCGCGTTCCTCGCTTCGTGGATGGCCAAGTTGGTCTCCTTGCCCACGACATCGGTCACCTGCAGGTCTTGCGCGGACGGTGGAAGAACATCATCGGCGGGCTGATCTTCGACAATCTTCTCCTCGGGATGAGCGAGGAGTGGTGGATCAGCAAGCACAATTGCCACCACGGTCATCCGAATCACCTCGACCACGATCCGGACATCGACGTACCGTTCATCGCCTTCACCGAGGAGCCGGCGTTCGGCAAACGGGGAATACCGCGCTTTATCGTCCGCCATCAGCGGTACTTTTACCTGCCGGTTACGGCTCTGCTCGGTCTCAGTCCACGTAACCTCAGCATTCGCTTCCTGCTCCGCAAAGAAGCCAGCCGTCCCTGGCTAGAAGTAACCTTCCTGGCAGCCCATTTTCGCGCTGTACTTCGGGTTGCTGTTTACTCTGCTGGGCGCCGGGCCGGCTGTGCTCTTCATCGTTATCCACCACGCCCTGAGCGGGATCTACACCTCGGGACCACCTTTGCTCCGAACCACATATGGCAGTCCTACCGAGAGATCTTCGCTGAGTTGCACCGGGTCAGTGCTCCGTTACGCTGGCAAGCGGACCTCCAGCGGCAGTGAGTACTCGATGATCCCTAGCCGCCCCGACAGGAACTTCCTCTTCGCAAGACAGCTGCGAGCCACCCCAATCCCAGGTAGAACTTGTGGGACGAGTGACACGGATGCAACCGCGCACCCGCCAAGACTACGAGAAAACTTGGGAAGGCTGCGAGTACCAAATGATTTTCAGCCAGGGCCATCCGCGGCTTTGCATGGGGGCAGATGCGAGCAGAAAGGGTTCTGGGTGTGATCCTTCCGAAAGACCGTGACCCGCGCTTCGTAACGATCCGCCGCGGTGGAATCCTCACCGATTCGGATCACCATCTCCTCGCACTGTGGGCGGCATCGTGCGCGGAGCATGTCCTTGACCTCTTCGAGTCGGCTCGGCCGGAGGACCCGCGACCGCGTCAGGCGATTGAACAGGCTCGCGCCTAGGTGCGTGGCGAAGTCACCATGACCCAGGCTCGCGCGGCGGCCGGCCACGCGATGGCCGCGGCCAGAGGTCTGAGTGGCGCAGCACGGCATGCCGCGTACGCGGCCGGCCAGGCCGCCGCCGTCGCCCACGTCGCGGCGCACGAGCTCGGCGCGGCCGCCTATGCGATCAAGGCCGCGCCGAGCTCGTGCGCCGCGAGGAGAGGGCGAGAGCGCCGGGCGACGGGAGTGCCGTTGGCAGCGCGACCAACTCCCGGAGGCGATTCGCGAGTTCGTCCTCGACGACCAGCGGTTGCGGAACGACATCTGCTGGTCGGTGTTCAACTGCTGAGGGTGGCGTCGACGGCGGAGTGCTCCTGCTCGAAGTTGTCGAGGACAAGCAGCACCTGCTTGGTCGCGAGATAGTGCTGAACGGTCGTGAAGACGCTATGGCGACCCGTGCAGTCGGTCAACCGGGGCTAGAATCAGCGGCACGATCGACGCGATACAATTGGGTGCGACAAGAGCCGCGATGCCGGGGCCGCAGGGATTCCCAACCGTCAGAGGCGCGAAATGAAGATGACAAATGACACCTACTGTGTCGTGTTCCAGGGCAAGAGAACGACGGAGCGGTACTACCGCGACCAGACCGGTTGGTTGAAGGTCAGCGCGCGGGGACGCCGGTTTCGGGCAACGGCCGAGCAGGTGCTCAACCACTTGCTACCTGGCCTCGCGTTCGGAGACCGATTGGGTTTGACCGTCAAGGTGGAGCATTACGACACGGCGTATTGGAAAGTGCTTGAAGACGGCGAGGACACGCCGAACAGAGGCGCGCCAGACACGGCGACCGGCACCGGGTGATGACCCGCCTTCGCCGCCCCTTGCCACGTTCGAAAAGCATAAGCATCGTGATACGTAACAAGCACCCGTCCGCGTCGGTCCCGCCTCCACGGCCTGGGCGTCTCGGTCGTCATCGCCTTGACCGTTGGTGGGCTGGCAACCGGCATCAACGCCACGGTTGGCACGATCCGACGCCGGCAGATCGACGGCGTCTGGCCGCTCATCGTGTTAGAAATCGCCCTGTCGATCGGCCTGCTGGGTGTCAGCAACGACGCCAGGAATCTGCTGATCAAGCCGTCGTTCTACGTCGCCCTCGGGGCGATCTACGCCTTCATCACCTGCGTCGTTGGCCGCCCGATCATCTATGAAGCGGCCAAGCCATTCGCCTCGCGCGGCGATCCTCGAGGAGGGCAGCGGCATCGTTGTAACTGGCGTCCGTCAGCCGTTCGTAGATCGGCATATTGGTCACCTTGGTGATGCTCGATCCCACCAGCCAGGCGGCGAGGCCGGCCGTGAACCACCGGTGCTTGAAACCGTACCTCACGAAGTAGAGAACCGTCGCGATGATCGGCAACGTCGCGACGGTGACCGCGAATGGGTCGGTCATCGCCGACCTGCCCATCTGGTTGGCGAAACGCTTGAAGTCGGGCGGGTCCAGTTGGTCCATGGTCTTCTGGACGACCCCGGCCACGAACATCAAGATACCCGCGCCCAGGGCGTTAATGGTGAGGATGAGAACCTCGGCTTCGGATTGGCTCATGATCTCCTCCGCTGAGAGTTTCGGTGACAGTGAGTTTGGCTGGACGCCCCGGATGCGGGCGATAGAACAGGCTCGCGACGCCGTTCAACACGAAGGCGTGGAACCAATCCCGAACCGTCGGTTCGCCAATGCCCAGAAGTTGGGCAATTTCCCACACCGACTTTCCTTCCCCCAGCCAGAGGAGGGCGTGAATCCGGCGGATCAGATGGGTCGTGTGATTCGCCTATGCCTGCTGCAAGCGTCCGCTGAGGATCTTGCGCGTTGCCCCGGTCAATGCGATTCTCACCAAGACGGCATCCTCTCGTTGGCTCGCTGCGTCTTTCGCACCCGCATTGAGCCAGCGGATGCCGTTTACCGTCAAGTCACCAAACTCCAAAGCTTACCCGCACGATCAATTCTCTGAACGTAGGTAAAGACGAGGCGGCTTCCGGGAGGAGCCTTGGCGATGGCGGCGAGCGTCCGGCGAACACCAGCCTCGGTCAGGTACTGGGTCACGCCTTCCCAGACGAAGAGCGTCTTCTCGGCCGGGCGATACCCATGGGACCGCAGAGCTTCGTCCAGATCCTCGCGGTCGATGTCGATCGGCACGAGCATCACGTTCTCGGGAACGCGACCAAACAGGTGCTCCAGCTTTTTCCGTTTGGCCTCGGTCGTCTCCGGCAGGTCGACCTCGAAGACCCGGGCGCCGCGAAGGCCCGGGAGCCGGTAGGCCCGCGAATCCCAACCCGCGCCAAGGTTCACCACCTGCACGATCCCCGTCTTCAGTGCGTCGGCGACCTCGTCGTCCAGCAGGCGCTTCTCACGGGGAAACGCCTGCTCCATCGCCACCGTGACTATCGGTCCGACCGCCGTCCGAGTCACCTGAGTTGCCACGTTACCTTCTCCTACCCCGCGCCACCCTCAAGCGATGGTGGGTGTGGATCCGGTCCACTTCGATGGCTGGCTGGCCGAGACCGCCTTGCTGTTCACCTCGGCGCGTCAACGCGCTGCTTCGGGACGCCGTCGGTTAGCCCGGCGACTCCGAAGATCCGGGGGATCCCCGCGGATGCATTGTAGCACCCCGGCCGCGACCAGGGGCGGGCGCATCGTGGGTCCGGGGTGGGCGGAAGACGAGCCACCAGCGATCGATCGCTCGGGGTCGCTCGATACGCCCTTCGTCGTTGCGCCGGCCAGACCCGTGCGCACGGTTAAGATCCGCGGAAACCCCTTGCCGACATCGCATCATTGGTAGTACATTTCCTAAGTCGTAATGATTACGACTGGATCGGGAGGTCGCCCTGGACAGCTCCCCGATGGAACGCCGCGTCGCTGAGTTCATCGATGCGTGTCGCCGACAGGGTGTCAAGGCAACCCACCAGCGAACGGAGATCCTGAGAGAGCTTGTTGCCACTCAGGAGCACCCTGACGCCGAAACCATTTACGATCGAGTTCGGCAGCGCATCCCCGCGATCTCGCTGGACACCGTCTACCGCACGCTGAGACTGCTAGAAGATATGGGAGTTATCGCTCGCGTCGGCTCGATGCACTACCGAACTCGGTTCGATGCGAACGCCGACCCGCACCACCACTTTGTCTGTCGCGAGTGCGGCACGATCATCGACTTTTACAGCGACGTATTGGGACGCTTCTCGGTGCCGCGTGAAGTGGCCGAGCTGGGCGACGTCGACTCGGTCTATCTTGAGCTGCGAGGGCATTGCCGGATGTGTCAATCCGGCGCGAAGAACCGTAAGATGCGATAGGAGGGAAGGCGTGGATAGCGAAAGCAAGTCCCCGTCAACAGGCAGAATTCACGAGCGTCCAGTTGGCAGAGGCCCATCGAACCGAGATTGGTGGCCAAACCAGTTGAACCTCAGAGCGCTCCACCAGCACTCCTCAAAGAGCAACCCGATGGGCGCGGATTTCAACTACGCCGAGGAGTTCAAGAAGCTCGACCTGAACGCCGTGAAGCAGGACCTCTACGAGTTGATGACCGACTCGCAGGACTGGTGGCCGGCCGATTTCGGACACTACGGCCCGCTCCTTATCCGGATGGCGTGGCACAGCGCCGGCACCTACCGGATCGGCGATGGCCGCGGGGGCGCGGGATCCGGGCTCCAACGCTTCGCGCCCCTCAACAGTTGGCCCGATAACGCGAGTCTCGATAAGGCGCGCCGGCTGCTCTGGCCGATCAAGCAGAAATACGGCCGCAAAATCTCCTGGGCCGACCTCATGATCCTCGCCGGGAACTGCGCGCTCGAGTCCATGGGTTTCAAGACTTTCGGCTTCGGCGGCGGGCGCGAAGACGTCTGGGAGCCCGACGAGACCACCTACTGGGGGTCCGAGACGACGTGGCTGGACGACAAGCGCTACTCCGGTGACCGGGAGCTCGAGAATCCTCTCGCCGCCGTGCAGATGGGCCTGATCTACGTAAACCCGGAAGGGCCGAACGGAAATCCGGACCCCCTCGCCGCTGCCAGGGACATTCGCGAGACCTTCGCGCGCATGGCGATGAACGACGAGGAAACCGTCGCGCTGATCGCCGGCGGTCACACGTTTGGCAAAACCCACGGCGCTGGCGATGCGTCACTGGTGGGCCCCGCGCCGGAAGCCGCTCCCATCGAGGAGCAAGGCCTCGGCTGGAAGAGCCGATTTGGCACCGGCAAAGGCGCGGACGCGATCACCAGCGGCCTGGAAGTCATCTGGACCCAGACGCCAACGAAGTGGAGCAACAATTTCTTCCGGAACCTGTTCGCGTACGAATGGGAGCTGACCAGGAGCCCGGCCGGTGCCCACCAGTGGACACCGAAAAATGGGGGCGGCGCCGGTACGGTGCCGGATGCGCACGACCCCTCGAAGCGTCACGCGCCGGCGATGCTGACCACTGATCTCGCCCTGCGGTTCGATCCGGCGTACGAGAAGATCTCGCGGCGCTTCTACGAGAATCCGGATCAGTTCGCCGATGCCTTCGCCCGGGCGTGGTTCAAGCTGACCCACCGCGACATGGGACCCCGCGCGCGTTACCTCGGTCCGGAGGTCCCGGCGGAGGAGCTGATCTGGCAAGACCCGATTCCCCCGGTCGATCACGAGCTGATCAACGCGCGGGACATCGCGGACCTTAAAGCGAAGATTCTTGCCGCGGGCCTGTCGATCTCGGAGCTGGTCTCGACCGCCTGGGCTTCCGCGTCCACGTTCCGGGGCTCCGACAAGCGCGGCGGCGCGAACGGCGCGCGCATTCGCCTCGCGCCGCAAAAGGATTGGGAAGTCAATCAGCCGACCCAATTGGCGAAGGTTCTGTCGGCGCTCGAAGCGATTCAGAGTTCTTTCAATAGCTCGCAGCACGGTGGGAAAAAGGTCTCGCTTGCCGACCTGATCGTCCTGGGCGGGTGCGCGGCCGTCGAAGCGGCGGCGAAGCAGGCCGGATACGACGTGAAAGTTCCCTTCACGCCCGGGCGCATGGATGCCTCGCAGGCGCAGACCGACGTGGAGTCCTTCGCGGTGCTCGAACCGGTCTCGGATGGGTTCCGCAACTACCTCAAGACCAGGTTCTCGGTTTCGGCCGAGGAATTATTGGTCGATCGCGCGCAGTTGCTGACGCTGACCGCGCCCGAGATGACGGTTCTCATCGGCGGCCTGCGGGTCCTGAACACCAACGTCGGCCAGACCAGGCACGGCGTCTTCACCAGGCGCCCCGGAACGCTGACCAACGACTTCTTCGTGAACCTCCTCGACATGCGCACGGAGTGGAAGCCGACGTCGGAAGACGGCGAGGTGTTCGAAGGTCGCGATCGCGCGACGGGCGAGCTCAAATGGACCGGCACCCGGGTCGACCTCATCTTCGGTTCGAACTCCCAGCTCCGGGCGATCGCGGAAGTCTACGGCTGCGCGGACTCGGGGCAGAAGTTCGTGAATGACTTCGTCGCCGCCTGGAACAAGGTGATGAACCTGGACCGCTTCGACCTCGCCTGAGATCAGCCAAGGGCGATGGGAAATCGCTTCCGGTCGCGGGGTAGTGAACTCGCCGCTATCGAGCGGCTGCTCGCCTCGGCCCGGGCGGGTCGAGGCGGCGGCGCCCTCCTTCGAGGAGAGCCTGGCTCGGGAAGTCAGCGGTCCTGGCCGCGGCGCGGGAGCGCGCCGGGGACATGCGGGTGCTGGCCGCTACCGGCGTGGAAGCCGAGTCGGCACTCGGATATGCGAGCCTCCAACTCCTCCTGCGCCCCCTCGTGGATCGCGCGGGCACCCTGCCGGCCCCGCAGTCTCGTGCGCTCAGGATCGCGCTTGGCCTCGAGGACGGAGACCCACCGGATCGGTTCCTGGTCTCGCTGGCCACGCTGACCTTACTGTCCGGAGCCGCCGAAGAGCGACCGGTGTTGTGTGTGCTCGACGATGCGCATTGGGCCGCTGTGCCGTCCCAGGACGTCGTCGCCTTCGTGGCTCGTCGCGTCGCGGCGGAGCCCATCGCGCTGCCCGCTTCGGTGCGACCGGGCGAGGGCGGCATCCTCAAAGGGGCTGGCCTGACCGCCCTCGCGCGCTCGCCGTGAGCTCCGTGCCACCGGCGAGACCGCGCAAGCGCGATCCGACCACCTTCGATCGATCGGCTGACGCGGCAGGAGCTGCAGGTTGTGCAAGTGGTGAGCCGGGGGGTTACCAACCGTGAGGCCGCGGCCCAGCTGATCGTCAGCCCGCGAACGGTCGATCACCATCTCCGCAGCAAATTCGCGAAGCTCGGCATCAGCTCCCGCCCCGAGCTGATCCGCCTGGCCACCGCCGGGGACTTACCCGAATCGGTTTAACCCAAAACGAGCCCCACATGGGCGATCTTCCCCATGCGAGGGGCGCGCGGTCGCCGTTAAGCTGCGCATGAAGTTCTCGCATGAGGAGAAGGACATGTCGAAGGCGTATCTATCCCAGGAACAGATCGTCGAGCTTGGCCGTCGATGGGCAAAAGCCGAGCTCGAGACGGACGTCGCCACTCTGGGTCGACTCCTCGACCCGGATTTCGTCTGCGTCGGCCCGGCGGGCTTCGTCATCAACAAGGAGCAATACCTCGCCGGGCGCCGCGCCGGCGACCTGAAGCAACAGGTCTTTACCTGGGAGAGCGCCAGCGTCCGGGTGTACGCCGACGCGGCGATCGCCGTCGGCACCCAGGTCCAGACCGGCACTTTCCGGGAGCGCGACAACTCGGCGCGGTTCCGAGTCACCCAGGTGCTGGTCCGAAAAGGCGAGGAGTGGCTAATCGCGAGTCTGCACCTCAGTCCAATCACCCCGGCCCCCGGCTGGATTCTCGGCGCGCTGCAGGCCAGCCCGGCGCCGCCTCCATCTGACCGTCCGGCGGGTGCGCGATAACCGCGCGGTTATCGCGACCGACGCCGAGGTGCTCGAGCGGATCGATTGGATTCGCGAAGCCGCGGCTGAACGCTTCGACGAGATCGGGATCAACCTGAACCTCATGGTGGTGGCCGGTCAGGTGCCCCGCTATCTGTGGATGAACATGGGCGAGGCGGCCCGACAGTTGCCAGACTCCGACGCTATCACGGTCCTCCGGGGCAGCGTCGAGCAAATGTGCGAGCGGCTGCGAATCTCGCGCGAGCGTTCCGGCATCAGCTACGTCGTGGTCGGCGACGAGCTGATGGAGCCCCTGGCGGCGGTCGTTGCTCGATTGTCAGGTCAGTAACCGGCAGTACCTTTGCCCTTCCGGGCAGCGAGCCAGGCGAGGATATCGGAGGCAACCACTCGCCAGCCAGGCTCGGCGAAGATCCAGTGACCGTATCCGGGGTACTCGAAGAGATCCGCGTCGAGGCAGCGCGAGACAGCGCGGTACGTCTCGGGACGAGTGGACGCATCGTTGAGCGGCGCGACGCACAGGATCGGGCAGCCGATCCGGGTCGGATCCAGGGCAACCGATGAGGCCTCGCGCGTGACCCGACCGGATTCCGGCCGAAGCCCGTCGAACACCCGAATCCGGTCACCCGGCGGCAGGCGGTTGAGCCAGAGGAGATCGGCCGCCCAGCGTCTCGGACGGTAGGAGTGGCCAGTCAGGGACGGAACCAGCGCGGTCGCGAAGAA
>JAJPKB010000670.1 GCA_021323915.1 Chloroflexota bacterium
AAAAGCAGCGGATCGCGATCGCCCGGGTGATCTTGAAGGATCCGAAGATCCTGGTTCTCGACGAAGCGACCTCGCACCTGGATTCTCAGTCCGAGGCGCTGATTCAGACCGCGCTGGTCCGGGTCATGCGGGGACGGACCAGCCTCGTCATCGCCCACCGCCTCAGCACGATTCTCGCGGCGGACGTGATCCTGGTCATGGATCGCGGGCGCCTCGTCGAGCGCGGCAGCCACGCCGAGCTTCTCGCCCGCGGTGGCCTGTACGCGATGCTTTACCAGACGCAGTTCCGCTCGAGTATCCCAGCCGTGAATTGACGCCCGTGGGGCGCCCGGCTAAAATCGTCGTTGCTTTCACCTTATTGATTCGTCTTATTTTGTACTTTTGTCCCGGTAATGGACGGTCGTGGCTGGACAGAATTAGCCGTGGATCGGAGGAAAGATGGGGCGAGATCTCGACGGAATACGAATGAAGGTGCGGAAGTTCGTCGGTCTCGGCTTGGGTATGTTCCGACCGGACGATTGTCCGCGCGAGGACGTCGACTACGAAGCGCTGGTGCAGACCGTGCTTCTCGAGGCGGGCTCGCTGGGCCTCAGCTCGTTGATCGATCGGGTCGCGGCGGAGGCCATGCGCATCGAGACGATCCGTGGCGCGTGGGTGAGCGACGTCGGTCTGTGGGGGCCCGAGCTTTTCCGCCGCGAGGCAGCAACCGCGGTGCGCCGAATGATCGGTCGATCGCTGGCCCTTGAATTCGAGGGGATGCCGATCGCCATGCCCGTGTTCGAAGGGCGTTGATCGACGTCGCCTTCATCTATCACGACGCCTACGCCGAGCGCGGCTTTTCCCGAGTACAACGAAGCTGGGCGCGCTACGCGCTAGGGCGGCGCCTCCTCCAGGATGTCGGGCTGCTCCCGCCGGCGTCGATTTCATCCCCCACGGCGAGCGCATCAAGGTATCCGCTGGTCGAGCTCTGTCCGGGTCCGGCCACCGATGGAGAGATTCTTCGCGTTCACAGCCCGGGCCTGCTCGAGCGGATCCGGCTCGGCGACGAGCGAGGAGAGGGCTTCCTCGACTACGGAGATACCCCGGCCTGGCATGGCGTTCTTCGCCGCGCCAGACTCGCCGTCGGCGGCACCACGCTGGCAGCGCGATTGGTGGCCGGGGGGCAGTTTCGGCGAGCGTTCAACCCGGCGGGAGGGCTTCACCACGCCCGCCACGACCGGGTCGGCGGCTTCTGTCCGTTCAACGACGTGGTCGTGGCGATCCGGTGCCTGCAAAGCGAATTCGGCATGGGCCGGGTAGCGGTCGTCGACCTGGATGGGCACCACGGTGACGGCACCGAGGCGCTCCTTTACGACGAGCCGGTTCTGACCATCTCGATGCACCGTTACGGTGATCGATTCTATCCCCGGACCGGCGCGCCGGACGACGTCGGGCGAGGTGCCGGCTTCGGCTTCAACCTCAACGTGCCGCTCGAGCGGAAGACTGACGACGAGACGTATCTACGCCTATTCGATCGCTGGGTGGTCCCGGCGCTTGAGCGTTATCTGCCCTCGATCGTGTTCGTCGTCGTCGGAGCGGACAGCCATCGTGCCGATCCGCTGGTCCACCTCGGTCTGTCCCTGCGGGCCTTTCGGGCGCTGGCCCTTCGGTTGGCGCGCTTGACCGAAGAGTTGTGCGACGGGCGCATGGTCGCGGTCGCCGGCGGAGGCTACTCACCGGCGCACGTCGCTCGCTGCTGGGCGGTTTTTCTCGGAACGATCTCGGAAGCATGGCCGTCGGGTGACAAGCATCTGGCAGCCCTGCTTGATTCCGTGGACGAGTCCGACTGAACGGGGCGACGGACATGGGAACTTTCCGAGTAGTGCTCGGGAAGAACTGCTCATGGCATTAGCCCACCCAGGCCGTATCCTCGACATGCCGGCACCTGTGACGTGGAGCCGACGGGACGCGGATCGATGGACATTCCGATCCATTGAGGGCGTACTCCATCGATCGAACGAGAACCGCGTGCGGAGGGTCGATCATGGGCCATCTCGAAAGCCTCTATCGGCTTCAAACCTTTCAGCTCGGACGCCTCAATCACGTACTGGCGCAGCGAGACCGAGTAGCCGGCCAGCGTGCCCTGCGATTGATCGACCGGGCGATCACGAGCTTGTACGTTAGCTGCGTCGACGCCGGGGTCGGTCCGCAGGCCCGGGTTCTGATCGATACCTACCGCCGACCACTCTCCTCGGTGGTGGGGCGTTGATGAATCAGCGAGAATCCCTTTATCGTCTGCGGACGTTTCAGCTGGCGCGGCTACGGCACGCCCTTTCCCAGCGAAAGCGTGCCACTGACCGTGAAGCGGTCCGCCTCGCCGATGCGTGCGTTCTCAGCCTGTACAAGAGCTGCCTCGACGTGGGCGATGACGGACGCGCGCGCGATCTCCTCGAGTTGTTTCACCACGAGGCTACCTCGGGAAGTTAGAACCTCCTCCCCTGGCGGATCGACCGTGCCGTCTCGGTCTCGGCACGGTCTGTGCGATGTACGGCCGCCCTGAACAGGCTTCGGGAATCGAACAACATCGACGTTTCCGCCAAATGGAGGTTCACGATGTCGCATCGGCTGCTTCAAACGCTCGCGGGGGTCGCGATTGCCGTCGTGCTCGTGTTCGCGGCCGTTTTTGCCATCGGCTTTGGCAAGGCGCCGACGACGGCGCTTGCTCAGACGACACCCACGCCTCAGTCCCAAATGCGAAAGCAGATGCACCCGCTGCCACCGGAGCTGGCATTTCTCGAGAATGAGACGCCCGATCAGCGGTTCGATCATCTGACCGGCGGTCAGGTGACCTTCCAGAACCCGCAGGGGCAGCAGGTCGTGGTCAACATGATTCCGGGTAAGGTCGCGTCAATTGGGACCAATTCGGTCACGATCACGCCCAACGGCGCGACTCAGGCGCGTACGTTCAACGTGACGCCCAGCACCTACATCGTGTCGCGACCCTCCACCGGTTCGCTCTCCGCGTTCAAAGTCGGCGATCGAGTCATGGCGGTGACGATCGGTAACAGCAACGATGCCGTCGCCATCGTCGAGCCACGCGGCATGATGAGCATGTGGTAAATCATCGTTCTAGCCCGCGCCCAAGCCCGGGACCGGCGCGGACGCTCGAGGGGCGGGCCCAGTCTCGCCCCTTCGACAGGCCCTCCCGATCGGCCATTTTCTGACGCCTCCTTGACACCTTCGTATTGACCCGTCCCACGTCCTGTATTAATATCTGAACGTTCATTCATTAATTTGGCCGGAGGATCGACGGTGGCGGGACGGCCGCGTACCATCGACGACGATCGAATCTTCGCGGCGGTCGCCACGGCGGTCGGCAAGGTCGGACCGGCGCGCCTCACCCTGGCCGACGTCGCGCGCGAGGCCCATGCGTCTACTGGCGCCATCGCCCAGCGCTTTGGCAACAAGCGCAACCTGCTTTTGAGCTTTCTCCGCGCGAGCGACATTCTTCTGGTCATGCGGGCAGCCTACGTTTCCGCGCCGGATCCGGTAACCGGGCTCGTCCGGGCGGTCGTCGCAAGCGCCGGGCCAGACCGGTCGCCCGAGGAGTTCGCCAACCACCTCGCGTTCCTTCACCTCGATCTGACCGATTCCGAGTTCCGAGCGGTGCTTGCCGAGCAGGACGCGGCGATCTGGAACGAGATGGTCGGATACCTGCAGAGCGGCGTTGCCCAGGAACTGCTGGTCGTCGACGACGTCGACGCGCTGGCCTCGGCGATCAACTCGTTGCGTAGCGGCACCCAGATCACCTGGGCGATCGGCCGACGCGGCTTGCTCGCCGACGCGCTACGCCGTGACCTGAACGCTCTGCTCGCGCCCTACCATGAGCGGGCGATGCGCGACCGGCCCGAACCTTCCACGTAGCTTAAGCTACAACAGGAGGTGATCCATGAGCCTGGCACTTCAGGGAAGCGTCGCGCTCATCGCGGGCGGGACTCGGGGCGCGGGCCGCGGCATCGCGGTTCAGGTCGATCACCTGGATTCGGGCCAGGTACGCGCGCTCGTCGAGCGCATCGACCGAGAGCAGCGCGGCCGGCTCGATGTGCTCGTCAACGACATCTGGGGCGGTGACCCGCTGACCGAATGGGGCGTGCCATTCTGGAAGCACTCGCTGGAGAATGGATTGGCGCTGCACCGGCGCGGGATCGAGACGCACCTCATCACCAGTTGGCACGCGGTGCCGTTGATGGTAGCGCGGGCGAGCGGTTTAATCCTCGAGGTGACGGACGGGGTCGAGAGTCGATACCGAGGATCGCTCTATTACGACCTGGTCAAGTCGTCGGTCATCTGCCTGGCCCTGGCCCAAGCCGAGGAGCTACGCCCTCATGGGATCACCGCGGTGGCGCTGACCCCGGGCTACCTGCGCTCGGAGGCGATGCTCGACCACTTCGGGGTCACCGAGGCCACCTGGCGGGATGCCGTCGCGCTGTCGAGACCCCGTGTTCGGGTGACAGCGTGGGGGCGGGGCACTCAGACGAAGCATTCAGGGGCGTCGAAGGGTGGGCAATGAGGGATTCGAACCCCCGACCCCGCGGATGTAAGCCGCGTGCTCTGACCGGCTGAGCTAATTGCCCGAAATGGCTCTCGTCATGATAGCATCCGTGGGCGGCGTTCGGCAAATCGGATCTCTCGTCAGAATGCAGCGCCGAGGATTCGACATTTCGCGGGGGCAGCCACCGTGTCTCGGCTCGCCGTTCTGTCGTCTTAGCTCAGATCAGCACTTTCCCCGGATTGAGAATACCCTCGGGGTCCAGCGCACGCTTGATCCGTCGCATCAGCCCCATCGCGTTGGGATCGAGACTGTCGGGCAGAAACTCGCGCTTCAGCACGCCGATGCCGTGCTCGCCGGAGATGGCGCCCTCGTTCGCGATCGCCGCGGCGAAGATCGCCCGCGCCGCCTCGCGCACCCTGACCATCTCCGGCCGATCGCGCAAATCGCACAGGATGTTCGGGTGCAGGTTTCCGTCGCCGATGTGGCCGAAGAGGGGGATCAGGAGGTCGTACCGTGCCGCGATCTCTTGCACCGCGCGCACCATCGCCGGAATCCGACTCCGCGGCACCGAGACGTCTTCGCCTAGCTTGTTCGGGCGAATCCGCCCGAACGACGACGAAGTCGAGCGTCGGGCGCGCCAGAGTTGGGCGGCGTCGGCGGGCGACTCGGCCGGGCGCACCGTCGACGCCCCGGCGTCTCGACACGCCCGGGCAACGATCGCTACCTGTTCGGCCACCGAATCCGCGTCGCCGTCGACGTCGATCAGTAGCATCGCCTCGCAATCGACTGGCAGTCCGGAGTGGAGATAGTCCTCGACGCAACGCAACGTCGTTCGATCCATCATCTCCAGCGCGAGTGGAACGACGCCCGCCCCAAGGATCCGTCCGACCGCGTGCCCGGCCTCTTCCAGCCGATCGAACGTGGTCATGACCGTCCCCCGACTCGCCGGCCTGGGTAATAACCGAACCGTCACCTCAGAAATCACCCCGAGCGTTCCTTCCGAGCCGATGAAGGTCTGCAGGAGGTTGTGGTCGGGACCCGGTTGGTGGGAGCGTCCACCCAGGCGCTGAACCTCGCCGGAGGCGAGAACGACCTGAAGTCCCACGACGTAGTCCTTCGTTCCGCCGTATTTGAGACAGCGTGGCCCGCTGGCGCTGGTGGCGACGTTGCCGCCGATCGTCGCCTGGTTCAGGCTGGCCGGATCGGGAGGATAGAAGAGCCCCACGCGCTCCACCGCGGCCTGGAGCGCGGCGTTCACCACGCCGGGCTGCACCACCGCGATCAGCGCCTCGCGATCGATCTCGACGATTTTGCCCATCAGTGTCGTGCTGAGAACGATGCCACCCCGGAAGGCGACCGAGCCGCCGGCCAGACCCGAGCCGCCGCCTCGGGGAACGACCGGCACGTGGTGACGCGCGGCGACGCAGAGCACCGCGGCGATCTCGTCCGCGTCGGCCACCGCGACGACGAGGTCAGGCGTTCGCTCGAGCCAGGTCCCATCGTAGCCGTGAACGATCAAATCCTCGGGGCTGGTCAGAAGGCGGGCCGGAGGGATCGCCCGGGACAAGTCGGCGAGGAGCGCGCTGGAGGCTGGCATGCCGTTCCTGTTGTACAATTGATGGCGACTGACCATACGACTTGGCGCAGGGTGATCGAAGGATGCTCATTATTCCCGCGATCGACGTGAAAGACGGCCGATGCGTGCGATTGTACCAGGGTGATTATCAAAAAGTCACCGTGTTTTCCGACCGGCCGCTCGAGGTTGCCCGCCGCTGGGAACGCGAGGGAGCCCGCTTGCTTCACGTCGTCGACCTCGATGGAGCGTATCACGGCGCGCCGCGCAACCTGCGGGCGATCGGCGAGATCATCCACGCCGTCGACATTCCGGTCCAGGTAGGAGGTGGCCTTCGCTCGCTCGACGCGATCGGGGCGATTCTCGGGCTCGGGGCCGCGCGGGTGGTGCTGGGTACCGCCGCGGTCGAGGACCGGACGCTGGTCTCCGACGTCGGGGTTCGCTGGCCCGGGAAGGTCGCGGTGGCGATCGACGCCAAGGATGGAACCGTGATGACGCGCGGCTGGCAGCACCAGTCCGAGGTCAAGGCGAAGACGCTCGCCCAGGACGTCGTCCTGCACGGCGCGACGCGGGTCATCTATACGGACATCGAGCGCGATGGAACGCTCACTGAGCCGAATTACACCGCGACGGCCGAGATCGTCGCGGCGGTGCCGGTGCCGGTGATCGCGTCGGGAGGGGTCGCCGACGTCGAGCACCTCCGGCGGCTCCAGGCCGTGGGCGTCGAAGGCGCGATTGTCGGCCGCGCGCTCTACACCGGCGCAATTCACCTTTCGGACGCGCTCGCCCTGAGCGACCAGGAGGGCTAGCGTGCTGACCCGCCGGATCATTCCCTGCCTCGACGTGACTGATGGACGAGTCGTCAAGGGAATCGAGTTCGTTCGGCTGCGCGACGCCGGGGACCCGGTCGAGATGGCCGCGCTTTACAACGATGAGGGGGCGGACGAGCTCGTCTTCCTGGACATCACCGCCAGCGCGGATCATCGAGAGACAATGGTCGACGTCGTCGAGCGCACCGCCGATCAGGTATTCATCCCTCTGACGGTAGGTGGTGGAATTCGGACGGTGGAGGACGTTCGGCGCATGCTAAGGGCCGGGGCCGACAAGGTCTCGCTCAACACCGCCGCGGTGACGAATCCGGATCTGGTTCGCCAGGCGGCCGACCAGTTTGGCAGCCAGTGCATCGTCGTGGCGATCGACGCGCGCAGGGTGCGCGAATCGTCCGAGCCGCACTGGATGGTGTATACCCACGGCGGTCGCCGACCGATCGGAGTGGACGCGGTAGACTGGGCGAGACGAGCGGCGGATTTGGGAGCCGGCGAAATTCTGCTCACCTCGATGGACGCCGACGGAACCCGGGCGGGTTACGACCTGGAGCTCAACGCCGCGGTGTCCAGCGCGGTGCCGGTGCCGGTCATCGCCTCCGGCGGCGCGGGCCGCCTGGAGCACCTCTACGACGCGCTTACCGTCGGAAAGGCCGACGCCGTGCTGGTGGCCTCGATCTTTCACTACGGCGAGTACCGCGTGCGGGAGGCCAAGGAGTACCTGGCCGGCCGGGGCGTGCCAGTGCGCCGTGGCGAGGCTTAGCTGGAGGGGGATCGGTTAGCCGACTGCACCCGCGCCCACGCTTCGGCAGGGCACCGCGTTGCTCGACCGCTCGACTGGAAACGCGATCGATTCCTTATTCGAAGCGCTCTTTGGAGGGTCATTGTATCGCCGCTCAGTGATCACGGATGAAATTTCTCAGAACTTCGACGACGTGCTGGCAGTCGCCCGGGCGTTTTCGCTCGAGGGGGTCGAGATCCGCTCGGTTTGGGACACCCGAATCGACTGCCTGGACGACGCGGCGGTGCGTCGGCTTCGTGACGCGACCGAGCGCGCCGGGCTGGTTGTCTGCGCGGTGGCGCCCCCGTTCTACAAGTGCGACGTGGACGATCCGGGCGAGCGTCGGGAGCACCTGGAGATTCTTCGTCGCGCGATCGATGTGGGTCAGCGCCTTGGCACCAGACTGGTTCGGACCTTCACCTTCTGGAAGAAGGGGAGCCCGCCGGAGGTGTGGGGGCGGCTGATCGAGTCGTACGAGGAGCCGGTCAGAATCGCCCGGGAGCTCGGCGCGACGCTGGCGGTCGAGAACGAATACGCCTGCATGATCGGAGCGGGCAGCGACCTCGCGCGCTTTGTTCGCGAGGTGAACCAGCCGGAAGTCAGGGCGCTCTGGGATCCGTGCAACGCGTTCTTCGAAGGAGCCGGCGAGCGGCCTTTCCCGGATGGATACCACGCGGTGCGCGACCTGACCGTTCACGTCCACCTGAAGGACGCGACGCGTGACGCGCCGTCGGCGAAGCCCCGGCTGACGCCGCTCGGGGATGGCATAGTCGACGTCGCCGGGCAGCTCGACGCTCTCGTCCGCGATGGCTACAACGGCTTCGTATCCCTCGAGACCCACTGGCGGCCCGACGCGCTGGACGCCGAGACGATCCGACTGCCTGGCGGCCAGGCGTTTTCGGAGAAGGCGGCCGTCGCGACGATTCAGTGTTTGAAGAACTGGGACCGTCTCGCGCGGGCTTAGTCGGGCGGCAGACCGAACAGCGTGTACCCCGGCCGGGCAAGATCACCCGGCTCGCCCACGTGGACGAAGCCGTCGGAGCGGGACAGGGCCGCGTTGATCGCCCACTTGGAAAGGCTCTGGACCTTATCCATCGAAGCGATTTCATCCAGCGAGAAGAAGCCCGCGCCGGTGATCTCCTCGCCGTCGGCCCGCGGGTCTCCCGCGAGCGGCGTCAGACGAAAGATCACGTAGACGTTCGCGCTCGGGGCGCCGAGCGAATGGCGCAGCCCGAGGACGTTTTCCACGCGGGCGTGAATACCGGCCTCCTCGAGCACCTCGCGGGCAACTGCTTCGTGGATCGACTCGTCGTGCTCGCAATAGCCGCCGGGAATCTGCCACCAGCCGCGGCGAGGCTCCTGCCCGCGACGGATCAACAGCGCTTTCCCGTCTCGAATCACGACTCCACCGACCCCAATGCTGAAATCCCCGAAATACACGTAGTCACAGGCGGAGCACGCCAGGCGATCTCGTCCACCTTCGGCGCGCGAGATCAGCTCGCTCGCGCACTTTGGGCAATACTTCATCTGAATCACTCCTATGCTCGAAAGCCGAGGCCACGCTCACGAAGGCTCACGTAGGGCGGCCGACCGCGCCCGACGATGACGTGATCGAGGACGTCCACGTCGAGCAGCTTACCGGCCTCCACGATCGCCTGGGTCACTTTGACGTCCTCGGGCGAGGGGGTTGGATCGCCGGATGGATGGTTGTGAACGACGGCGATCGCGGCGCAGTTCTCTCGTATTGCCGACTTAAAAATCTCGGCCACTCGGACGGTCGATTGGTTGAGGCTGCCGGTGTACAGGGTGCGGATGGCGGTCACGCGATTCTTCGTGTCGAGGAGAAAGACTCGAAGCTGCTCCTGCTCGAGAACGCTCATTTCCAATTGAACCATGCGAACGAGATCCTCGGGCGAGGAGATTTTGTCCCGAACCGCGGTTTCTTCGAGCATGAATCGTCGTCCAAGCTCGAGCGCAGCCTGGAGCTGCGCGGCCTTCGCCGGACCCAGCCCGTGCCGATGGGCGAGCTCCGGCGCCGCGGTGCGGGCGAGCCCACCGATGCCGCCGTATTCCACGAGAAGCTCGCGCGCCAGGTCGGTCACCATCAGACCAGCCACGCCGGTGCGCAAGATGATCGCCAGGAGCTCCGCGTTCGAGAGTGCCTGGGGACCTCGCTGGATCAGGCGTTCTCGCGGTCGTTCAGCCGGATCGAGATCCTTCAGGGTAGAGGAGGCCGGGGACGCGATTCCGTCCTCGGCGACTTTCCTACTTCGTGGCATCCTGGCAGCGTTCTCCCGGTCGCGCGGCCGCGCGAGCCGGTAGGATTGTACCTAAAGGGCGCCTGAGCGCGCAATCAGAAGCGAGGAACCACGACCGTCGCCTGGCGAAGAACTAATACGGACGGCCGAGAGCCGACGACCGTACGAGCCCGGTCGAGCGCTTCCCCTGGCGAAGGAGATAGCGTCAGACCCACGCACGCCCCTTCTTCTTGGGACAGGTGTTGACTGACAAGATAGCAGCTGCCCGGGGTCTCGATCGCTCGGCTGACCATCGCCAGAAACGCTCCGGCGACGATGTCGGTAAAGATGCCGAGCGAGAGGTCGCGGTCGATCCGCGACACCGTCTGGACGCACTGTCGAAGCGCCTGCGAGTGGGTCGGGGCCACTCCCTCGGGGCAACCAGCGACCAGGATGATGGCGCCGCCGGGACGGGTGGCCAGGCGCGCGGCGTACAGGCCTTTCGCGGCCTGAAAGAGGTCCCAGTCAGCGGAGCCAGCATCGGCGATCACGACGTCGGCCGGGGCGGGTACGTCGACGCCGTATATCTGAAGCGCGGTCGTCGCGCTCGCCTGATAGGCCGCGAACGGGTCTCCACTCACGACGTCGACGACTTCCCCGCGTCCATCCAGAACCACCTGGACGACGAAGTCCAGACCGGCGATCCGGGCGATTTCGTCGATGATCCGCCGGATCGGATTGGAGGCGATGCCGAGAATCTCGGTCGCTGGATACAGAGCCGCCTGCCAGCGCACGTCGAGCGTGCTGTGGGTATCGCCGAGACAGCCCTGCGCGATCGCGGCGCTTCCGCCGGTGTACCCTCCGACGCGGTCGGGGACGACGTCGTGAACGGCGATAACGAAGTCTGCTTCCGCGATCTTGCTATTGACGACCACCGGGAAGCCGTCTGGCGTATCTCCGAGGCTTCTCAGCTCGGCCCAGCTGGACCACCGGTGTTGGGAGACTGGATACCGCGCCTCGATGCCCGCGCCGAGCTTCTGGCGAAGCTCCTCGGGCGTCATCACGCGGCGAGACGCCGTGGCGACGAGGATTTCGAGGTCTTTCGCCGCCACGCCGGCCCGCTGCACCGCGTCGAGCAGCGGGGGCAGCAGAAGGGCGGTTGGATCGAGCGACGTGCGGTCTCCGACGATCACGAGCACGCGCATCCCTGGACGCAGCCTGGCCTCGAGCGGCTCCGAGCCCAGCGGGCGCGCGAGCGAGACGGCCAGCTGTTCGGCGACCGATCCGCGGCTCCTCAGGGCGGCTGGCCCGTAGACTCCCAGGAGGCACGCATCTGGAACGTCGACGGGAGCGTAGGCCCTGCCAGGAAAGGAGATTCGCATCGATCCTCCCGTGAAAGGGCTACTCAGAGCAAATGTCGGGCCGTCTGTCAACGGCCAAAGGTCGCGGTCGGCGGGAACCGCCGTTTTCGCGAACGTTGACCTTGACCGCCCAGGGCCTTGTCCATACACTAGAGCGGGCCGACGAACCGACGCGGCGCGGAGGATCAACGGTAGTCACCGCTACAATCGTTGGAAGCTTCCTAGTCCGCCTGGGCGGCGCGGCGACGGGGGTCATGCTCGGACTGCTCCTGTCGAGCATGCACCGTCGCGGAATGGCGTACTCGTCGGCGATGGTCGTCAGCCTGCTGATGGCTTCGTTCTACCTGTCCGAGCTGGTCGGCGCCCCGGTCGCCGGCCTTTTGATCGATCGGCGTGGACTCCGTCCGTTGCTGCTCGGCGGACCGATCTTTGGCGTGATCGCGACGGTGCTCATCGCCATCCCGAGCCACGTGATCTTGTTGACGGCAGCCCGCTTGCTCCAGGGCTTGACAACGGCCTGTACCGTCCCGGCTGCGCTTGCCTTCTTGAGCGACGATCGACAGGTCGGCGAAGGCAGTCGCGGGCGGATCATGGGATTTTTCGAGGCCGGATCGATTGGCGGGCTAGCGATTGGCTACACACTGGGTGGTCTCCTCTGGGACTTGCTTCACCGGGATGGCTTCTGGGACTTGATCGTCGTCTACGGAATCGCGGTTGGATTGTTCGCGTTCGTCAAGGCGACCGGCGCATCCAAAGTCAAGCGACCGCCATCGGCGACCTGGCGCGCGGTTCGCCGGACCGGGGATCTGATTCCGGCCTGGCTCGCGCTGAGCGCCGCGGCGGGGCTGTGGTTCGGTCAGGCCGCGTACCAGCTCTCCGGGGCGCACCCGCGCGCCGAGCAGCTCCTGACCCACGGACTGTCGGGCAGCACGATCGGCGTCATCTTTGGCGCGTACACTCTGCTGTTTGCATCTGGAACGATCGGCTGGGGCTATTTCATCGGGCGTTTATCGACCACCACGGCGATGCGCGTCGGTACGTTGGGCGTCGTCGCGAGCTCGATTGCCCTGTTGGGATTGAATCACGCGCGCGGCTTCGCCGGACTCTTGTTCGTGGCCTCGCTGGCCCTGGGCGTCGTGTCGCTTGCCGTCGAAACGGCGTTCACCCCGGCCGCGCTCACCCTTCTCGCGTCGCGTTCGGATACCGTTCCCGAGGGGCGTGGCACGGTGATGGGAGTCTATTCCATGCTGCTCGGGGCCGGCCAATTGATCGGAGCAGCGTTCGGCGGTTTGTTCGCCATGCCGTGGGGCGTCGACGGCCTGGTATTCGCGACGTTGATCCTGGGGGCGATTGGCCTGTTCACCGTTCCCCAGACCGGCATCCTGGACGGCGCGTTCAGCCCGTCACCACCGTTGCGCGCCCAGGAGGGTCGGTGAGCGCCGCTCTCTGGCCGGTCGACCGGCTAGAACGGGAGCGTTCGTTACTTGTATTCCTCGCGGACCGGCGAAAAGATGTCGATCGCAAGGCTGTCTTCCAGTGCGTGGCAACCGTGCGGAACGTTGCCCGGAATCACGTAGGCGTCGCCCGCCCGTAGCACGACGATTCGATTGCCGATGGTGAACTCGATCGTTCCCCGCGCAACGTAGCCGATCTGCTCGTGAGGGTGAGAGTGCATCGGCACGACCCCATCCTTGACGAACGTGACCTCCGAGAGGAGCGTTCGCTCACCCCAGCCGAGCGTCTTCCGGAACGATCCGGCCGCGATGGGAACGGCCGGAACGTCCGCGGATCGAGCGGTCTTGGGATCCGTCACGCCGAGCGCCCCTGGAGATGAATGTCTTCGACCGGGCGCCCCGCCTGATTCAGCAGGATCGGACTGTGCCGATGGCGGATCGTTTCAGCGTTGATCAGGCACTTCTTCACGTCGCTACGCGAGGGAATCTCGTACATCACGTCGAGGAGCACTTCCTCGATAACGGTGCGCAGGCCGCGGGCACCGGTCTTCAGCTTCAAAGCTTCCTCCGCGGCGGCCTCCAGCGCGTCTGGCGTGAGGGCAAGCTCGACCTTATCGAGGGACAGGAACTTCTGGTATTGCTTGATGATCGCGTTTTTGGGTTGGGTGAGAATCGCCATGAGCGCTTCTTTGTTCAAGGGATCGACGCTTACCACCACCGGTAGGCGGCCGATGAACTCGGGAATGAGTCCATACTTGAGCAGGTCATCGGCGATCACCTGTTGCAACATCTCGGCGGTCTCGGAACCGGTCGCCGCCGCCGCGTGATCGGGCTTGAAGCCAAGAGTTCGCTTCCCCCCCACCCGATCGCCGACCACTTTCTCCAACCCTTCGAAAGCGCCGCCACAGATGAAAAGGATGTTCGTCGTGTTGATTTGAATGAAGTCCTGGTGCGGGTGCTTGCGTCCGCCCTGGGGCGGGACGTTGGCGACGGTCCCTTCGAGTATTTTCAAGAGAGCCTGCTGGACGCCCTCGCCGGAGACGTCGCGGGTAATCGACGGATTGTCGCTCTTTCGCGCGATCTTATCGATCTCGTCGATGTAGACGATGCCCCGTTCAGCGCGGGAGAGATCGAAATCAGCCGCCTGGATCAAGCGAAGGAGAATGTTCTCGACATCCTCGCCCACGTACCCGGCCTCGGTCAAGGCAGTCGCATCGGCGATACAGAACGGCACGTCCAGAATGCGTGCGAGGGTTTGCGCCAGCAGGGTCTTGCCGCAGCCGGTCGGTCCGATGAGCAGGATGTTAGATTTTTGCAGCTCAACATCGTCGATCTGCATGCCGGCGTTGATGCGTTTGTAGTGGTTGTAAACGGCAACGGCGAGGACCTTTTTTGCTCGCTCCTGGCCGACGACGTACTGACCCAGCAGCTCGACGATTCGACGGGGGGTTGGCACCTTCGTCATCGGCGTCTGGTTTCGCCCTTGAGGGGATTGTTCCTCGTCGATGATCTCGCGGCACAGCTCAACGCACTCGTCACAGATGTAGACCGACCCGGGTCCGGCAATCAGCCGGCGGACACTCTCCTGACCCTTCCCGCAGAACGAGCAATGATACTGTCCGCGGGGTCCTTTGGTCGTCGCCATTCCCCTCTATCCCCTCGCTGATATGAATTGGCCGGCTGGTTTCGACGGGCGCCTCCACCAAGCCGGCCCTTTATTAACGGTCCTTCGATCGTCATCCGCCTTCGGCGACAACCGGTGTTACCGAGCGCAACCCTGGCGCGGTGCGCTCGGAGGAGCGTCGCTCAAGAGCCCACCGTGGCGGGAATCGCCTTGGTCGACGCGAGTACCTCGTCGACGATGCCGTACGCGACGGCCTGCTCGGCGTTCATAAAGAAATCGCGGTCGGTATCGCGAACGATCCGCTCTTCGTCCTGCCCGGTGCGCTCGACGAGGATATTATTGATCAAGCCACGAAGACGCAAGATCTCCTTGGCTTGAATTTCCATGTCCGACGCCTGACCGCGGACCCCACCCAGCGGCTGGTGCATGTGGATCGTCGCGTTCGGCAGGGCGAACCGCTTTCCCTTGGCACCAGCGGCGAGAAGGATCGTGCCAAAGCTCGCGGCCATTCCGACGCAAATCGTGGAAACCGGTGGGCGGATCAGTTGCATCGTATCGTAAATCGCCAGGCCCGCGTAAATTTCGCCGCCTGGCGAATTAATGTAAAGATTGATATCCTTTTCGGGATCCTCGCGGTCCAAGTAAAGCAGCTGAGCGACGATCAGATTGGCGATCTGGGCGTCGATCGGCGTGCCAAGGAACACGATCCGCTCTCTCAGCAGCAACGAGTAAATATCAAACGCACGTTCGATTCGGCCGGTGTTCTCGATCACCATCGGAACGATGTTTCGTGGCGGCAGAATCAAGTCAGCCATCGTGTTGTCTCCTCGTACCGACACGATCACGGTGCTGTCCGCCGCGGATGCGCTCCGGAGCGAGGTGGCGACTGACCAAGCCTCGTGCTCGGCGTCGCCACGTCGCTCCATTGCGCCGTCCGCGAACGTTCGTCACCGTGATAGGGTCAAGGTTATTCTTCTTTCGTGGACGCCTGGTCGGCGTCTGGCGCCGGCGCGGACTCCCCGACGCCGGCCGCGGCGTCGGCGAAGCTCGACGTTGGCGGAGCGGGCGCCGCGGCCTCGGCCTCAGCACTCGGCGTACTCTCCGCTTCGGTCGATTCCGCGGTCGCGACCGGCTGCTCGGCGATCTCGGCGAGGCGCGCGACCGTCTTATGGTAAAGCATGCGCGCTTCGATCTGTTCGCGCTGGTCGCGGGTGTTCAGTCGATCCCGAATGATGTTGCGGGCAGCTCCGAACTGCGCAGCGGTGGCATCGATATCCGCTGTCACTTCCTCGGGCTTGACGTCGATATTCTCACGTCGCGCGACCTCGCGGAGCACAAGCGAGTTACGGAGGCGACGCGTGGCATTTTCCCGCAGCTCGTCTCGCACCTGCTCCTCGGTCTTGTGCGCCTCGGTAAGGTAATCCTGCCAGGCAACCTTCGCGCGCGCGAGGTCGGCTTTGAGATCCTCGATCTGGGAGTCGATCTGGCGCTCGACCAACACGTCGGGGATTTCGACGGTGGAGCGATCGACGACCGCTTCGACGAGCGCATCGTCGAAGGCGCTTCGCGCCTCATATTCGAGGCGGGCCTGGATCCGCTTTCGCGCGTTCTCGCGAAGCTCATCCAACGTCTCGCCGCCAGCGACCGTCTTGGCGAACTCGTCGTTGAGCTCGGGAAGGTGCTTTTCCTTCACCTCATGCACGGTGACCGTGAAAACGATCGACTGGTTTGCGAGCTCGGCGTCGGGAAAATCCACCGGGAGGGTCAAGCCGAAGGTCTTCTCGCTTTCAGCCTTGAGCCCGATCAGTTCTTCGTCGAACCCGGGAGCGTATTCCGGCGGCTCTTTCGTATTGATCAGATGCTCGTGATCCTTGTCGTTGAAGACCTCGCGGCCGCCCGGCGAGTGGAGCAAAGTCTCACCACTCGGTCCGAACAGAGTCGGAACCGAACCCACGGTTCCACGCACGTCGATCACGACGTGATCGCCTTCCTGGGCGCCACGATCGACCGGGGTCCAGGTCGCGTTGGCCTCGAGGAGATCGTCGATAAAACGATTCACCTGATCCGGCGTCGCCTCGACCGCGACTCGCTGCATGCGGATGCTCGAGTAATCGCCCAGCTCGACCGTCGGCGCGACCGGCACGGCCGCTTCAAAGACGAGGGGCTCGCCCGGATGGTACTCCGGCCGCTCGCTCACGTCGGCCTCGCCGATCGGATGAACGTCTGCCTCGCGAAGGGCCTTACGGAAAGAGTCGTCGATCAGCCGCTCTACGCCCTCTTCTTGAATCGTCTGAGGTCCGCCGACGTAACGCTCGACCAGGCTGCGAGGTGCCTTGCCCGGTCGAAATCCGGGTACCCGAATCCGACGGCTTAGATCACGGTACGTTTTTTCAATCGCTTCCTGAACTTGCTCTGGCGGAATCTCGATACGTAAGAGCACTTTACTCTGGGGGATCTTTTCGGCAGTGACCTTCACACTGTTCTCCAAGGTTACCTTTAGGCCGCGGATGGGTACGACACGCGAAGATTATAGCACAAAAACGCGCGAGGGACGCCGGGGCGACGGCCGCGCCGGTGCGGTGCCCCAGGTCCGACCCGCAGGAGGCGATAGCGATACGATACAATCGAGACACAGCAGCGTATCTATGGTAGATCTCAATGCTCTAAACGTGGAGGTTGCGACGGACCGTCCAGTAGACCAAGCCGGCGCGCGCGAGGACCCAAAGGGCGAGCGAACGCCGCGAGGCCAGACAGGAACGAGGCGGAGCTCGGCGGCGGACTACCGCGCGCTGGCCGAGTTTCGCTTTTTGATTCGACGATTCCTGGCGTCCAGCGAAGAGATGGTCCGGACCAAGGGAATCACTCCGCAACAGCACCAATTGATGCTTGCGATCGAGGGGCGTGCTCCGGGTGACGAGCCGACGATTCGGTATCTAGCCGAGCGTCTTCGGATCAAGCACCACAGCGCGGTCGGTCTCGTCGACCGACTCTCCGGTCAGGGGCTGGTCGAGCGAGCGCACGTCTCAAGCGACCGTCGTCAGGTTTACGTTCGGCTGACGGCCCGGGGCGCGGAGGTTCTCGAGGCCTTATCGACGGGCCATCGACAAGAATTGCGGACGCTTGCTCCGCGCCTTGTCGAAGCCCTGCAGTCGGTTGTCTCATCAACCTGATGCAGGATCACGGCACCGATCGCATTGGTGCCCGGCCACCCCTCCCCGGTCGTGGAAAATTCGGGGGACCCAGAGGGTACCCGCTCGAACCCCCGCCGTGGTCGGGCGCTGAGGGGTGCCCGCGGTGAATCCCGGCCGCGAGCGCGACGAGGGCGTTCGGCAGCGTCGACGCTTGTTGCGCTTTCGTCGAGTGCCGTACAATGCGGGGGGCGCAGCCTATCCTTCGTGTGCTCCCGCGCTCCACTTTCGACGATCAGGAGTAGCGACGACGATGTCCCAGTTAGAGATCCGCCCCCTTCGTCCCGACGAGACCACGCGCTTCGTCGAGCTATCGTATTATTCCTTCGCCGGTCGCTCGCCCGACGAGCGCGCGGCTGATTTCGGACGGCGGGTGTCCGCAGAGCGCAACGTGCTGGTCGCGGTCGACGGCGACGAGATCGTCTCTCAGGTGTTGATGTACGAGCTCGGCGTCTGGATCGACGGGGTGCGCTTTCCCTCGGCCGGTCTGGCAAACGTAGCCACGGTGCCGGAGCGCGCTCGTCACGGCCACGCGAGTCAGCTCTTGAAGGCCGCGCTGGCGTGGATGCGAGATACTCTCGGGGTCGCCACGGCGACCCTCTACGCGACCGTTCATCCACTGTACGACGGACTGGGTTGGGCGCTCGCGGAGGACGCGCTGCGGTACACCGGTCCCCCGGCGGCGTTTCGTCCGTCGCCGTACTTGCCGGTGGAAGAGGGCGGACGAATCGAGCGGCGGCCGGCCACCGTCGACGACGTCGATCTCCTGGAGCCGCTTTACCGAGAGTTCGCGATGCCGCGCTGCGGCTACCTGGATCGACCACGCTGGTTCTGGGAAGACGTGGTCCTGCGGACTCGCGCCCCCCAGCC
Source organism: Chloroflexota bacterium (assembly GCA_021323915.1). Taxonomy (GTDB): domain Bacteria; phylum Chloroflexota; class UBA6077; order FW602-bin22; family CADDYW01; genus JAJPKB01. The sequence continues at coordinate 18,444 of JAJPKB010000670.1, forward strand.
CCGCTGGGTGGGGCTGTGGTACCGGGCAGACGGTCAGCTATCTGGCTACGTCCTTTACGATCTCAACGGGCCGGTGCTCGGACCGCGCCCGGAGTCCGAGCTGCGGGTCTACGAGCTTATGGCCGATCGCCCGGAGGGTTTCCACGCGCTGTTGAGCTTCGTTTCAGCCCATCATCTCTGGGGACGGGTAGAGCTCAACGCCGGACGGGACGTTCCCTGGCTGTCCCTGGTCGCGAATCCCCATCAGCTCGACGCCCAGGCGTCGCTGCGCCAGCACTTCATGCTCCGAATCGTCGACGTGCCGAGGGCGGTGTGCCTGAAGCGCTCGGTTTCTCCGGTGTCGAACGGCGACGTGGCGCTGGCGATTCGGGATGACGTGTGCCCGTGGAACCATGGCACCTGGCTCATCGGCTGGCGAGACGGCCGCTGGATCTGCGAAGCAGCGCCCGATCGCGAGCCCGACGCGATGCTCGACATCCGTACGCTCGCGACGCTTTTCACCGGGCGCCTGAGCGTTCGTCAAGCGGTCGACGTCGGCGCGGTTCGCGTCCGAGACGACTCCCGAGACGTCCTTCAGACCCTCTTCTCCACGGCGTATCCTCCGCACAGTCCGGACTCTTTCTGACGTCGGGGACCGATCGACCGACTCGATCGATTCGCCCGTGCGCTGATCAGCGCCCCATCGCCCGGCACCGGTGGCCCTTCTCCGTGATCTCCCGACACGCCCGCGAATCGGTCGTCGGGGCCTGGGCCAACGCGTCTGAGCCAAAGGTACCAACCAAATGTACTCCGTTGATCCTCTCCCCGGAACCTCGATCGATTCTATACTCGAAACGGTGAAGTCATTCACACCTTCGGGCGGCGGTCGGTCGATCGCGGCACTATCGGATGGGGAGCGGTGAAGGGTGGTGGAGGTGTGTCACACGAGAGCTCGACCGATCGCCGGCCGGAATCGCGGGGCAACCAACGTCTGTGAGCACGAGGTGCGAGCATGCAAGTCGTGACGGTGATGAATCAGAAGGGCGGCGTTGGCAAGACGACGACGACGCTCAATCTCGCGGCCGCGTTGAAAGAGGTCGGATGGCGGGTCCTGGTGGTCGACTTCGACCCCCAGGGAAGCCTGACCACGTGCTGCGGTGTGAACGAGCCGGGGCGGCTCGGGCCGGGGCAGACCGTGTCGGACGCTGTGCTGACCACGGTGCGCGGGCCGGCGGCGCGCCGCGTTTCTCTGCGGGACGTGGTTGTCTCGACGCGGTCGGGAATCGACCTGGTTCCGGCCAGCCAGCAACTGGCGACCGCCGAGGCGGCCCTCTATACGGTCTACGGCCGGGAGTACGCCCTGCGTGACACCTTGAACGAGGCGCGCGATTACTACGACGTGATCCTGGTGGACAGCGTTCCGACGCTCGGCTTACTTGCCGTCAACGGATTGGCGGCCGCCGACGGACTGATCATTCCGGTTCAGGCGGAGTATCTCGCCGTGTACGGGCTCGCCCAGCTGCTTCACAACGTCGCGCTGGTGCGTGAGCGATTGAACCCGCGGCTGGCGATCTGGGGCGTTTTGCTGACCATGGTCGATGGGCGAACCCGCCACAGTCGCGAGGTTGTCGCGGCAGTGCGCGAGACGCTGCCCGGGCAAGTACCGGTGTTCGACACGCAAATTCCCGTGGACGTCCGGCTGAAGGACAGCGCCCGGGCGGGAATCAGCGTCCTGGGCTACGACCCGACCGGCCGAGCCGCGATGGCCTATCGAGAGCTCGCCGTCGAAGTGGGGCGCCTGCTGGGCGCGGCGACGTCGGACGAGGCAGACGACCCTCCCGAGCCGCCGAAGCAGCTTCCCGAGGCGACGCCGCTCGAGATACCTGCGTCGCCCCGAGCGGCTGTCGAGCAGTCACCACGCGGTAGTGAGTCGTTCAGCCTGGCTAGCCGACTCGGACCGAATGGCCGACCGGTCGAGCGGCAATGGGAGCACTCCGAGCCTGCTTCGCCGCCAGGCCCGATGAATCGAACGGGGCGGGCCATGACGATCGATACATCGGCCCTCGAGACAAGCCTTGCCGACCTCGAGCTTCCGAGTACGTCGTCGGCGTACGAACCTCCCGTCCCAGGTGAATCCGATCACGACGCGGTCGATTTCGACGCGGTGGACGTCCAGACAAAAAGGCCTGCGCCCCACGACGTTGGTCAAGGACGCTCGGGCGACGGCGTTCACGGGGTGGACGATCGGGATCAGCCGCGATCGGTTGGTCCGGAGCGGGGCGACACGGAGGAAAGCGGCTCCGGTTCGGATACGACATTCCGTCGCGTTCGTGTTCTCAACTGGAGAACGTGACGTGGGGGTCGCGTCCGTGGACCGACAGGCGCGCGGAGAGGGAACGATGACTGAGTCGGAGCAGGTGGTGGTTCGGATGCAGACGAGGGGACGGCTTACCGTACCGGCGGCATACCGGCGGCGACATGGCTGGGATGAGGGGGCGGAGATCGTGCTGGAGGAAACGGCACGCGGTATCCTCATCACGCCGCGTCCTGAGCTCGCCCGGTTCGAGACAACGCACGCGGAGGAGCGGCGCGCGGGGGAGGAGCTGCTCCTCCGCGATCTTTCTCCAGATACCTCCGCGCCGAGTCCAGGCGTGTTGAACATGCTACGACTCGGTGAAGCCCTGCGGGCCCGCCTGCGCGAGCCATTTCCCGCCAGCGTCGGGGACTAGAAGGCGACCCGACCGCTAGGATCTAGCTCCCACGGCGCTGACGCCGGTGGCGATTGGTCGCCAGCTTGCCCTTCGGGACTCGTAGTCCGCGATCTCCGCGTCGTGCTGCAGCGTCAATCCGACGTCGTCCAGTCCGTTGAGCAGGCAGTGGCGGCGGAAAGCATCGATCTCGAACGACGCGGACAGTCCTTGATCGTCCGTCACGACGCATCGCTCCAGGTCGACGGTCACCCGATATCCCGGCGACGACTTCGCACGCGCCAGAATCTGATTCACCGTTTCTTCGGGCAGCCGCACCGGCAAGACGCCGTTCTGAAAGCAGTTGTTATAGAAGATGTCGCCGAACGAGGGCGCGATAATCGCCCGGAATCCGTAGTCGAGGAGCGCCCACGGGGCGTGCTCGCGCGAAGAGCCGCAGCCGAAGTTGCGGCCGGCGACCAGAATTGTCGCCCCTTGGTATTCTGGGCGGTTTAGCTCGAAGTCGGGATTTGGCTGGCCGTTGGGAAGGCTTCGCCAGTCGAAGAAAAGAAACTGCCCGAATCCGGTCCTCTCAACCCGCTTCAGGAATTGCTTCGGGATGATCTGGTCGGTATCCACGTTCACTCGATCCAGTGGAGCAGCCAGACCTTCAAGTTGAACAAACGGTTCCATCGCGTCAGTCCTCGATCTTCCAGTCTCGAATGTCCACGAAGTGCCCGGCGATTGCCGTCGCGGCCGCCATCACCGGACTCACCAGATGGGTGCGGCCGCCCTTTCCCTGGCGGCCTTCGAAGTTCCGATTCGAGGTCGAGGCGCAACGCTCGCCGGGTTGGAGGATGTCGGGATTCATACCCAGGCACATCGAGCAACCCGCCTCCCGCCACTCGAAGCCCGCCTCTTCGAAGATTCGGTGCAGCCCTTCTTCCTCGGCCTGCCGCTTTACGCTGGTCGAGCCCGGAACCACCATCGCGCGAACCGCGGGATTTACCTTCCGTCCTCGCGCGACCTTGGAAGCAGCGCGAAGATCTTCGATTCGCGCGTTCGTGCACGAGCCAATGAAAACGCGGTCGACGCGGATCTCCTGGATTGGCGTCCCGGGAACGAGCGCCATGTATTCGAGTGCCCGCTCGACAGCTCGCTGATCGGCCGGGTCGGCGTAGGAGGCCGGATCGGGCACGGACCCGGTGACGGGTACGACCATGCCGGGGTTTGTTCCCCAGGTCACGTGAGGAACCAGCGACGACGCGTCGATCGTTTCGACCCGGTCGTAGCTGGCGCCATCGTCGGTCGGGAGGCGCTGCCATTCTTCCAGCGCCTTCTCGAAGTCCTTTCCCTTGGGCGCGTGAGGACGACCCTCTAGATAGGCGTAGGTCTTTTCGTCGGGGGCGACCATGCCGGCCCGCGCGCCCCCCTCGATCGACATGTTGCAGACGGTCATCCGCCCTTCCATCGAGAGCGAGCGGATGGCTTCGCCGGTGTATTCGACGGCAAAGCCGGTCGCGCCACCGGTCCCGATCTTTCCGATGATCGCGAGGATGATGTCCTTGGCGGCGACGCCGTTGGGCAGGCGCCCGTCAACCCGAATCTCCATCGTCTTAGGCTTGGCCTGGAGGAGGCACTGGGTCGCCAGGACGTGCTCGACTTCAGACGTGCCGATGCCGAACGCGAGCGCCCCGAACGCGCCGTGGGTCGAGGTGTGGCTGTCGCCGCAGACGATCGTCAGCCCGGGCTGCGTCAGCCCAAGCTCGGGTCCGATCACGTGAACGATGCCCTGCCGCGGGCTGTGGACGTCGTACAGGGTAATGCCAAACTCTTCGCAGTTGCGCGAGAGGACTTGAAGCTGTTTGAGCGAGATCTCATCGGTGATCGGCAGCGACCGCGCCCAGGTGGGGACGTTATGGTCGGCGGTCGCGACCGTCAGGTCCGGACGACGCACTTTGCGGCCGGACATGCGAAGTCCGTCGAACGCCTGGGGCGACGTGACCTCGTGGACGAGATGAAGGTCGATGTAGAGTAAGGCGGGCTCGCCAGGCGCTTCGCGCACGACGTGGGCATCCCAGATTTTGTCGAACATGGTCCGGGCAGACATCGATGGCAATCCTCACAATACCGCGCTTGGTGATCTCGGTCGAACGGGCTCCCGCGCGACCCGTCACCTTGTCTGATCCTGATCGGGCTTATTGTAAATGATCGACGGGCCGGGCGAAAGCGCATTCATTCTCCCATCACCAGAGCAAGGCCGGACATTCGATCGAAGATTGGACGCCCTCGAACCGTGCCTTCTATCTTATAATGTGGGAGGGAGTCTGATCGGAAACCTCGGCGAGGAGGACAGCGGTGGAGCGAAGCGAGGCGGTCGATTGCGACGCCGCGAAGTCTCGTTGGTCGCCCACAGTGCGCATCCTCGCCGTGCTCGCTCTCTTTGGCGCGATCGGGCTGGGTGTTTGGGTGCTTCAGGGCGGCCTGGGTCCACCGGCCGGCGTTCCGCGCGTGGGCACCATGGCGCCGAATTTCACCCTCGAAAACGCGAGCGGTCAACGGGTGAGCCTGTCGGAATTCCGCGGCAAGACGGTCATCCTGAACTTCTGGGCAACCTGGTGTCCCCCGTGTCGCTCCGAGATGCCGGCGATTAACGCGGTCGCCAAGAGTGAC
>JAJPKB010000363.1 GCA_021323915.1 Chloroflexota bacterium
AGCTGGGACGTCTGCGAGACCGCGCTGGCCCAGGGGTTTCTCCCGACCTCGATCTCGTCCGACCTGCACGTCTACAACCTGAACGGGCCGGTCTTCGATCTGGCGACGACCGTCTCGAAGTTCATCCACCTTGGGCTGCCGCTCGACGAGGCGCTGGCGCGGGTCACCGCCGTCCCGGCGCGGGTTGTCGGCCTGGAAGGCAAAGTCGGCACCCTGGCCGAGGGCGCCTGGGGCGACGCCGTCGTCTTCGACCTCGAGGAAGGCGAGTTTCCGCTCCTCGACTCGCGCGGCCAGGTCCGCGTCGGCCGCCAGCGGCTGGTGCCTCGGACCGTCGTCAAGGGCGGGAGAGTGGTCGAGTAGACGCCCCGGGGACACTCACCAGCGAGACGCCGAGGACTTTCAGTTGATTACCCCCGGGGGCAGCGCCCTCTCCAAAGGGGAATACCTCAGCCGGGTCGCGTCCGGCGCGATCGACTATCGGGTGTGGGAGCCCGACACACCGATTGAGGTACGGCTTCGCCGAAAGGATTGCCGATGCGCGCGCTGTTCACCTGCATGCCCGCGGGCGGCCACTTCCCCCCGCTGGTGCCCTTCGCCCGCGCCCTGGCCGACGCCGGCCACGAGGTCGCCTTCGCCGTGCCCGAGTTCTTCGCGCCGACCGTTGTCGCGGCCGGCTTCCGCCACCACGCCGCCGGTCTCGACCGGCCGGCAGAGGAGATCTTCCCCCAGCTGCGCACCCTGAGCGGGTTGGAACTCGTCACGTTCGCGCAGCGCGAGGTCTTTGGCGGCCTGCTTCCGCGGTATCTCATCCCCGACCTCCTCGCCCTCGCGGCGCGCTGGCCGCCGGACCTGATCGTCTGGGAGGACACCGCGTACGGCGGGGGTGTCGCCGCCCAGCGGCTGGGCCTGCCGCACGCGTCGGTGGCCATCGTCGCGGCGGGCGAGCCCCCGGGGAGACGGGAGCGCGTCCCCGGCACGCTCGACCCTCAGCGCATCGCTCGGGGGCTGGCCCCTGGGGAGTGGCCACCTTTTGGGCGCTTAACAATGAGCGAGGCAGTTGGTAGGCTTTTCCCATTCCAGTCATAACGAGGGAAAGGCCGTGACTGCCTCCCAGATAGGCTACGGGAACATTTACGCATGGGTCAAGTCCTACTTCAAGGGAACGCATCGGACCGTCCGGCACACGGTGGCTTGGATGATCCTCTGTCTGGTGGTGGCCCAGCGACTGAATCCGTCCACGCTGGCGCGTGCCCTCCCCGCGGACGAAGTGGGCTCGGCGCGCAGTCGGTTGCGGCGGGTGCGCCGCTGCTGGTACGGACCGGCCTTGCCCCAAGACACGCTGACGCCGCGCTTGATTCGGGCGGCCCGGACCTTGCTGCCGGTCGTCGCCGTGGATACCACCCGGGTCGTGCCCTGGGAAATCTGGCAGGCCGGGATTGTCTTCGCCGGCCACACCCTGCCGGTCGGCTGGGCCGCCATACCGTATCCCTGGCCCAAAGGACGCTTTCGGGAGACGACTTTTGCTCTGGTCGACCAACTCGCCGCGGCCTTCGCCCCGGGACGGTCCTGGGTGCTGGTCGCCGACCGCGGCTTCCCCAGCGCCTTGCTCTTCGCTCGCCTGCTGCAGCGCAAGGTCGGCTGGACGGTGCGCTTGCGGCTGAGCGATTGGGTCGAAGTCGCGGGAATCTACGCCATGGTCCGCGACCACTTGGAAGCGCGCCGTCTGCGGCCGGGCGAGCGGGTGGCGGCGCGGATTGGTCGGGGCACGCGGGACCAACCGCTGGTGGATGCCTGGATCGTCGTCAACACAGTGATCCCCGCACCGCCGCGGCACAAGCGGAACGTCGGCACCCAGCGCGAGCGCGAAGCGCGGGCCAAGGCGCACGCGAAGCACCTCGCCCAGAAGGGGCGCAAGAGTCGACCGCCGAGTGCCCTGGCCCAGAGGTACGCGCAGACCTGGGTGTTGTTCACGACGGCATCCTCGGTGGAGGAGACCGTCGCGCAGTACGCGGCCCGCATGGCGATCGAGCAGACCTTCCGCGACTGGCATCACGGCTGGGGCCTGCGGGAGGCAGCCGCGACCCTGACCGAGGAAACGGCCGTCGTTCGGATGGTCGGGATCGTCAGCCTGGCCTATTGGCTGCACGTCGAGCTCGGCGTGCGCTTCAGCGCCGATCCGCAGGGCCAGATGCGCCGTGCCCAATGGACAGTGACCGATCGGGTCAGCTTCTTCTGGTGCGCCCAACAGCTCCTGACCGATGCGGGCGCCGACTGGAGCACTTGGCTCGCCGAGCAATGGGACCATCTGGTCACTCCCGACACCGAAATCACGCTCGCGGAGGCCGCCTAACCCAAACATGGCCACTCCCCAGGGCCCTTCCCACCGGGGGCCGCGTGGCCGGGCCAGGGCGGACCGCCGCCCGTCCCGTGGGCTGCGCCGAAGCCAACCGGCGACACCGCGGGCACGGCCCTTGCGCGCGCCCGCGCCCGGGCGTTCGTCGCCGCCTACGCGCGAGGCGACGTCGGCGACGTTCGCGCGCTTATCTCCCCGGTCTTCGTGCTCGAGCTGGAGCGGCGTGGCTTCGACCTGGGCGCCTACGTCGCCGCGACAGTTCCCCGCACGCTCCGCTTCGCCGATCGCGCGATCCTGCGCGATCCCGCGGGCGACGACCACGCGTTCTACACCAGCCGCAGCCCGTCCGAGAACCTGATGGTCTGGCGGATCGACGTCGATCCGGCGGGCTGGGTGCTCTGGGCCGAGCCGATCTACCTCTTCTCGGCGGACCGGACCGCTATCGTCGCGTGGCACCCGGTGACCCCCGCGCCGTTCCGACGGGTGGGGACGGCAGTGCTCGGGGTGCACCTCTTGGGTGGCGTGGAGGGGCTCTACGCCGTCGAGCCCCCGGGACCGGCGCGCCCGCTGCGCTTCCTGGTGATCCACGACGGTGGCGCCGCGACGCTGGCGGCGTGGGGGTTCGGCGACTCCCAGGCGGAGGCGGCTCCGTTTGGGCAGCAGGAGCGCTGGCAGCAGCGCGCCGACGCGCTGCTGCACCTGGGCGTGCTGTTCAAGGACGCCGCGGTGCCGGTGTACCAGCGCTACGCGCGCAGCCTCGGCTGAGGCGCCCGGCCGACGTTCGTCTCGCCCACGGCAGCTTCCGCAGGCAGGGTCCACGTGAGTGCCGGGGCGACCCGGACGACCTCGGCCGAATCGAGGGAGGCCGCCATCTCGTGGCCCTCCCGTTCTCCGAGCGTTGCTCCGAGGGTTCGTCGTGTGGCGACCAGTGAATCGGCAGGGTACTCCTTAGTGAGAGCTTGATCACACCTGGGAATGCGTTCGAACCAGTCAAGACGGTCGACCTGATGATGCTGGTCGGATTGCACCGTGCCCGGGAACGAACGGCGGACGAGTACGCCGCGTTTCTCGCCCAGGCTGGCTTCCAATTGACCCGGATCGTCCCGACGAGGACCGACCATAGCCTGATCGAAGCGGTGCCAGTGCAAGGGGGCGGTGTTTGCCCTCGGGGAGGATGGCCGCATTGCCTTGACTCCGCTGTCGCAGATCCTCCGGACAAGCGTGCCCACCTCGTCCCATCCGGCTGTCGGGCCGCGAAGCAATCCGCGAACGCGTGGGCGTGGTCGCGATCAAAGATCCCCGGCCAGTCGACGGAGGTCGACCGGCAGGCCGGCGATCATCAGGATCACCGAATCGGCACGGCTGGCCGCGGCACGGTTGACCTGACCGAGCAAATCGCGGTAATGGCGACCCAGCGGAAAGGCCGGAACGACTCCCATGCCGACCTCGTTGGAGACGAGGATCAGCGACAGATTCGCGGCTCGCGCCGTCTCGATCAGCTCGTCGACGGCGGCGCGAAGCTCTCCCTCGAGGCGAGTCCACTCGTCGAGGGTCACGAGATCCGGATCGCGCTCCTTGCCGATTCGGTCGAGGACGACGTTGCCGACCCAGAGGGTCAGGCAATCGATCAGCAGCAGGTCACCCGGATTGGCGTGTTGGCGGGCGGCGCTCGCCAGCGAGAGCGGCTCTTCGACGGTGCGCCAGCCGGCCGGGCGGGCCGCCTGGTGAGCGGCGATCCGGGCCGTCATCTCGGCGTCGCCGGCGGTCGCGGTGGCGAGAAAGACGACCGGTCGGCGGCTTCGGATCGCCAATTGTTCCGCCCAGGCGCTCTTGCCGCTCCGCGCCCCACCAAGGATCAGGGTGATGGCCCCAGATTCAGTGGCCAAGGGCCACCGCCAGATAGAGGACGAGGGTCTCGGCAACGACCGCCAGCGCGCCGTAGCTGTCGCCGGTCAATCCGCCGAGGCGCCGGGCGATGAACCAGCCGCCGCCGATCGCGACCAGGGCGCTGCTCAGCAGGGCGGCCAATCCGAGGGGAAAGGTCGCGGCGGCGATCAGCGCCGCGAGCGCGGTGGCGCCGGCCAGCGCCCCGGAGGTCGCGGAGCGGTGGAAGGTCGCGCCGAGCCCCTCCGGACGGGCCGGGGGAAACGCCCGGATCGCGACGACCATCGCCCAGCGGCCCATGGCCAGCGCGGTGACCAGCGCGATCAGGCGGGGAAGCCCGGTTTGCTCGGTCAGGCAGGCGTACTGACCCAGCAGGGCCAGGATACCGGCGATGGCTCCGAAGGCGCCGACGCGGCTATCGCGCATGATCTCCAGCCGGCGACGGATGGTCGTGCCCCCGAAGACGCCGTCCGCGGTATCCATCAGCGCGTCGAGGTGAAGTCCGCCGGTCAGCAGAGCCGACGCCAGGAGGACGAGCACGGCGGTGGGACCGGACGGCAGCGCCCGATCGAGGACGAGGCCGATTCCCCCGAGCGACGCTCCCAGCGCCGCGCCAACCAGTGGGAAGAAGGCGATCGCCACCGCGAGCTGCCCCGGTTTCGCGTCGACGAACGGGGCGGGAAGCACGGTGAGGAACGACCAGCACAGGCCGAGCGGCGCCCACCAGGGCGCCGATCGGCGATTCGCCCCGGGGCCCGCCCGGTCAGCCATCGGCGGGCGATCCGGGTGCGCCGGGTGCCGGGTCGTCGGGCGAGGTGCGATCGCTGACCCCGGCCTCGCCGAAGGTTGCCATCTCGTCGAGGATCGCTGCCGCGGCATCGACCAGGCCCATCGCGAGCGCCGCGCCGGTTCCCTCGCCCAAACGCAGATCCAGGTCGAGGTAGGGCTTCAGCCCCAGGCGGTCGAGAACCGCCTGGTGGCCGACCTCGACCGAGCGGTGTGCGGCGATCAGGTAGCCCCGCGCCGCGGGACAGATCTCGGCGGCGACGAGCGCGGCGACACTGGAGATGAAGCCGTCGACGAGCACCGGAATTCGACGGCCCGCCGCGGCGAGAGTCACGCCGACCAGCCCGGCGATCTCGAATCCCCCGACCTTCGCTAGCACGTCCAGCGGGTCGTCGTGGTGGGGACGGTTGACCGCGAGGGCGCTCTCGATGGCGGCGACCTTGCGCTGCCAGCCGCGGTCGTCGACGCCGGTGCCACGTCCGGTGACCCGGGCAACCGGTAGCCCGGTGAGGGCGGCGACGATCGCGCTCGCCGCCGTGGTGTTGCCGATGCCCATCTCGCCGATCGCCAGGAGGTCCAGGCCCTGCTCGGCCTCGTCGTCGAGGATCTCGGCGCCGGCCGAGATCGCCGCGAGCGCCTCGGCGCGGGTCATCGCTGGCCCGTCGACCATATTTCGGGTGCCCCGGGCGATCCTGGCGTCGATAAGCCCGGGGTGTTCTGGAAGATCCGCGTCGACGCCCAGGTCGCCGACCACGACCCTCGCCCCGACGCGGCGGGCGAGCACGTTGATCGCGGCGCCCCCGGCAAGAAAGTTCAAGACCATCTGGGCGGTGACCTCACGCGGGTAGGCCGACACGCCGGCGCTGGCGACCCCGTGGTCGCCGGCCAGGACGATCACCGCCTTGTGTGCGAAGCGTGGCCGAGGCCGGCCGGTGATGCCGGCCAGCTGGATCGCCAACTCTTCGAGTCGGCCAAGGCTGCCGGCAGGCTTGGTTAGGCGATTTTCTCGCTCGCGCGCCGCGCCCATGGCCGCGGCGTCGAGAGGCTGGATGCGCTCCGCGAGCGACGGTAGGTCTGATGCCATCAGAATTCTATCCCCTTCTGTTCCTTCACCCCGGACTTGAACGGGTGCTTGATCTCGCGCATCTCGGTCACCAGATCCGCGAACTCGATCAATGGCGCGGGGGCGTTACGACCGGTGATGACCACGTGCTGGCCCGGCGGTCGTGAGCGGAGGACGTCCAGCACCTCGTCGAGGTCGAGCCAACCGTAGGTGAAGCAGTAGGTGATCTCGTCGAGGATCACGACGTCGTACTGGCCGCTCTCGATCGCCTCGCGGCAGCGCTGCCAGCCTGCCCGGGCCAGCGCACGGTCACGCTCGAGGTCCTTGCTCATCCAGGTGAAGCCGCTGCCGAGAGGGATGATCTCGACGCCCATTCGCCTCGCGGCGCGCGACTCGCCCCAGTTGGCGCTCTGGTGCTTGATGAACTGGAGCATGACGACCTTCATGTCGCGGCCCCAGGAGCGCATCAGGATGCCCAGCGCGGCGGTCGTCTTCCCCTTTCCGTCGCCGGTGTTGACGATTACCAGACCTTTCGCGTGACGATCGGGACGCCGCCGCATCTCGGCCAGTCCCTCGCGGATTCGCTTCCGCCCTTCCTCGGACAGCTCCGCCGGCTCAGTCACGACCATACCTCCTGGTGCAGAAACAGGGCATCTGGCCCAATGGGCACCCCGCGGAGGGGAAATTGGGGGCACTCCCAAAACCCCGCTCTGGCGAGGCATCAGCTCAAGGATTCGCGGCATCGGAAGGCCTCGGCTCCTCGTACGTGAACCGCTCGCCTCGATGGTTCACGACATCGTATACGCCGTTGCCGGTCAGGTGAACGTAGCGCGGGGTGAGGGGAACCTTGCCCTGTCCACCGGGGATATCGAGCACGTACGTCGGCAGGCAGAGGCCCGAGATGTGCCCGCGAAGCCCTTCCATGAGGCGGAGACCCTCCTGAATCGGGACGCGAAAGTGGTTCGTGCCCGGCGCGCGATCCAGCTGGTGCAGATAGTACGGCTTCACCCGCGCTTCGACCAGTCGCTTGAACAGCGCGGCGAGCACCGCGACGTCGTCGTTCACGCCCCGCAGCAGCACCGTCTGTGAGAGGACTGGCACGCCACGATCGACAAGCCTCGCGACTCCCTCGGCGAGCTCGGGCGTCACCTCGCGCGGATGGTTGACGTGAACGAC
>JAJPKB010000436.1 GCA_021323915.1 Chloroflexota bacterium
CGAAGGTGACGGCGACCAGGAGGGAGATCAGCAGCAGCTCGACGCGCCGGCGGTTCACAAGCCCGAAGGAGGCAAGCAGGATGCCAGAATCGCCGGGTGTGATACCAAGTCTCTTCGATGGCGTCGTAAGACAGACGGGCTAACGCTGTAAGTAGTGATCTCGTTGAGGCGAATGGTTAAGGAGCCCGTGAGCAATGACTCGTGCGATACCGAGGAGAGTCGGCGTCCTCTGGCGCGCCGACCGTCCCGCTTCTCTGAGCGAAAACGCGTATGGTCCCGTTGGGGCGGCCCTCGCGGCACGTGGACTGGCCGTCGAGGCAGTTCCCTATACCGACCATGCCGTGGACGACGTTCGCCGACAACTCTTGGCCCTCGACGGCGTCCTGGTGTGGGTTGACCCATTGCGAGGGGGAAGAACCGTTCGGCACTCGACCCGCTGCTGCGCGAGGTTGCTTCCCATGGAGTTTGGGTCAGCACGCATCCGGAGGTTATCTTGGGGATAGGCCCGAAGGATGCCAATGGGGACGACACGTACGTGCTCTGTGAGATCAATGTCAGTTGCGTGAGTCCGTTTCCCGATGAGGTGCTCACTCCGCTCGTCAATCCGGTCGCCCAGAGGCTGTCGGTCAACGGATCGCGGGCACCGTCGTATACCGACGCACGCGGGCTCAAGGGTTGGCGTCGCGACCCGACAACGCTCAAGAGCTGATTCGGCGCAATCAAAGCGATTAGGTATAAGGTCTGCCCTCTCGCTACGGAAGCGTGGCGAGCAGCCGGAGCGTCCGATCGATGCTCGCCGAGCGGTCCGGTCCGATCGGCATGAGCGAGACGATCAGCTCGTCAAGGCCGGCGTCGAGGTAGCGGCGGATGCCGGCCTCGACGGTGCGCTCGTCGCCGAACAGGGCGACGTCGCGTAGCCGTGCATCGCTCAGGGTGCCCTGGCGTGCCTCCGGGAATCCCGCCGCGGCGAACATCTCCTGGTAGAACGGCAGCCGGGCGTAGGTGGTTAGCCGCTCGCGGGCTGTTCGCAGCCCGGCGTCGTCGTCCTCGGTGACGACGGCGAAGGCGTGGCCGATCAGGAGCGGTCGTCGCCCGTCCGATCGCCTGGCGGCGCCATCCCGCAGCGCCGGACCGGCCGCGTCGCGCAGGAAGTGGGCCGGCGTGACCCAGCTGATCGCGCCATCCGAGATCTCGCCCGCCAGCGCGTACGAGGCCGGGCGCAGCGCCGAGATGAAGATCGGCAGGCTCGGCGGGTTGGTCACCCGGGCGTGAACCTTGAAGCGCTGACCCTCGAAGTCCACCGGGCCGCTCTGCAGCGCCTGGCGAAGGATCGTCGTGTACTCACGCAGGTGCTCGAGCGGTCGATCGAAGGGGATGCCGAAGCTCCCCTCGATCGACGGCTTGTGGCTGGGGCCGACTCCCAGGCGAAAGCGGCCCGGCGCGAGCTGACCGAGGACGACGGCCTGCTGGATGACGACGAAGGGATGGCGCGGGAACGTCGGCACGATCGCCGTGCCCAGCTTGATCCGATTGGTCTGGACGGCCGCGGCGGCGAAGACGGTCATCGAGTCCGGACCAACCCCGCCGGTCGTCAGCCAGGCCGCGGCCACCCCGAGCTCGTCGGCCCGTCGGATCACCGCCAGGGTGTCGGCAACCGTCGCCTCGTGAATCGCGACGCCAATCACTGGTCCAGCCACGGTTCGTGCTCCTCCGAGGACGCCGGAATGATCGATGGCTCGCCGAGCGGCGTGCGTCCTCCCCAGGATACGATTATACAGGCCAGACGGCCGAGAGAGCGGGAATCTCAGGAGCTTGGATAAAGGCGCGCCCCCGGCAACCGCGGCTCGAACAACTCGATCGGATTGCCGGACGGATCGTCGAGCAGGATCTGCCGGCCGCCCACGCCGGTGACGATGTCGTTGCGGAAGTGGGCTCCCGCTTTGCGTAGCTCGGCGACCGTCGCGTTCAGATCCGAGACCTCGATCGCGAAGTGATTCCGCCCACTTGCAGAGCCAATCATAGACCAATTGTTCCGCCCGGGAAAGCACTGGCTGGTCGACGTATCGGCGCTTAAAGACTGACGGCCCCGTTTCTCGGTAAACTAGAGCGGGCGACCTCAAGGTGGGGGCGTGGGGGATCCCCCACGAATTCTCTTCTTCCCGGGTGGGGCCGGTGGGGCCTTGACCCGTTGAAGATAAATTGACCGAGCACGAGGAGAGATCGATGAAACGCTACGCGATTGCCGGCACGAGCGGACGGGCGCTTTCGATGTACGCCCGGCCGATCGCCGAGAGATTCCGAGAGACCGCCGAGCTGGTAGGGCTCTTCGACGTCAACCTCGCCCGAGCGGAGTTCGTCAGCCGTCAGTGCGGAAACGTCCCCGTTTTCGGGGATTTCGACGAGTTGGTTCGCCAGGCGCGGCCCGACTGCGTCATCGTCACCACCATGGATCGCTACCACCACGAGTACGTTGTTCGCGCGCTCGACGCGGGGTGCGACGCGATCACCGAGAAGCCGATGGCCATCGACGACGAGAAGTGCCGCGCGATCTTCGCCGCCGAGAAGCGCAACGGTCGACAGATCACCGTGACTTTCAACTACCGATTCGCGCCGTACGTCACCCGGGTGAAGGAGCTGCTGCGCGAGGGGGTCATCGGGAAGGTGCTCGGCGTGGACTTCGAGTGGTTCCTGGACACCCGACACGGCGCGGATTATTTCCGTCGCTGGCACCGTCGCAAGGAGAACTCCGGCGGTCTGCTGGTCCACAAGGCGACCCACCACTTCGACATGGTGAACTGGTGGATCGAGGACGAGCCCAGCGAGGTCTACGCGTTCGGCGAGCGCCGCTTCTACGGCCCGACCCGCGCCGAGCGCGGCGTCCGCTGCTCGACCTGCCAGTTCGCCCGCGGCTGCGAGTTCTACGTGGACTACCGCGCCAACCCCGGCATGCGCGGCCTCTACTTCGAGGCCGAGCACGTCGACGGCTACTTTCGGGATGGCTGCGTGTTCTCCGACGAGATCGACATCGAGGACACCATGAGCGCGACGGTCCGCTACCAGAGCGGCATCCTGCTGAGCTACTCGCTCGTCGCTCACAGCCCCTACGAAGGCTGGCGGGCGTCGCTCAACGGCAGCGCCGGGCGGATGGAGGTCCAGGAGTTTCACAGCGGCCACCAGGCGCAGGATCCCAGCAACCAGATGAGGGTGTTCAACCGCAAGGGCGAGATCGTCACCTACGACATCCGCAAGCCGACCGGCGTCCACGGCGGGGGCGACGAGCGCCTGCAAGAACGGTTATTCAGCGGACGTTCCGACCCGGATCCGCTCGGCCACATGGCCGGCTCGCGGGCCGGCGCGATGTCGGCGCTGATCGGGATCGCCGCGAACCGGTCCATCGCCACCCGCGAGCCGGTCAAAATCGCCGACCTGCTCGCGCCCTGATCGCGCGTGCCGCCGTTAGCGTGCGTCTCGGTCCGTGGCGTCGGGGCGCGTCCGCGCCCCGACGCCACGGCATTCCTGGTGAAAGGGGTAGCGAGCGATGGACCGGGCATTCCTGGAAAAGCTCTTCGGGCTGGAGGGGAAGGTGGCCCTCGTGACCGGGGCGAGCGGAGGGATCGGCCGGGCGCTCGCCCACGGCCTGGCGATGGCCGGGGCGACGGTGGCCCTGAACGGGCGGTCGGAGGAGAAGCTCGCCGCGGCGCGGCAAGCGATCGAGGCGGACGGCGGTCGGGCGGCGGTTTTCCCAGCCGACCTGGTCGATCTCGGGGCGATCGCGGCGCTGGTCGAGCGGGTGAGCGACCGGCTCGGGCCGATCGATGTCCTGGTCAACGGGGCGGGGATCAACAAGCGTGAGCCGATCCAGGAGGTGACGCCCGCGACCTACGCGGCAATCACCGACCTGAACCTGCGGGCGGTCTACTTTCTGAGCCAGGCGGTCGCGCGAGCGATGGCGGAGCGGGGTGGCGGCAAGATCATCCAGATCGGGTCACTGAACGCGGCGTACGGGCTGGGGACGATCTCGGTGTACGGGCTGACCAAGGCGGCGATCGTTCAGCTAACGAAAGTGCAGGCGGTAGAATGGGCGCGTCAGAACGTCCAGGTGAACTGTCTCTGCCCGGGGTTCATCGAAACCGAGCTGACCGCGCCGCTCTGGGCGGCCGAGACCACGCGGCGCTGGCTGCTCGAGCGGGTGCCGGCGAAGCGGGCGGGGCAGCCGGGAGACCTGGTGGGGATGACTCTCTACCTGGCCTCGCGGGCCTCCGACTTCACGACCGGCCAGGCGTTCTACGTCGATGGTGGCTTCCTCGCCGGGGGACAGTGGTGAACCGGTAACCCCGCGTTAACGTCGCGCAACCACGGACGAGACGTTCGGACGGTACCGTCATCCTGGTCGCGGCCTCGCCGGCGGCTCCAAGCCACGTTCGGGCCACCGGTCGGCCTGCGGCGCGGGAGGGCTTTCGATGAACGTCTTGCTCGTCTTCGACTCGCGGTCCGGCAACACCGATCAGATCGCACGGGCGATCGCTTCCCGGCTCGAGAAGCTGGGCTCGGTCCGGGTCTTCGCGGCGAATGACCACCCCTCGGGCATCCAGCTCCGAGGCGTCGAGCTCCTGGTCGTCGGCGGTCCAACCCAGGCCCACGGCGTCAGCCATCCGCTGCGCGCCTGGCTCGACGATCTACCGGACGCTGCGCTCGAGGGGTTCCTGGCGGCCGCCTTCGACACCCGCTTTCAGGTTCCCGCCCTCCTCTCCGGCTCCGCGGCGCGCGGCATCGCGAAGACGCTGCGCCGCAAGGGTGCGCGGCTGGTCGCCCCGCCGGAGAGCTTCTTCGTGGCCGGGTCCGAGGGACCGCTGCAGCCGGGGGAGATCGACCGAGCCGGCGCCTGGGCCGACACGATCGCCGCGGAGGCCACCCGGACCCGCGCAAAGCGCGGGTCGGGATTCTGAATCGTCCGGCCCAAATGTTACCAGATCACCGGGACGTCGTATTGGGCGATCAACGGGTCGGCCGTCAGCAGGGGTAGTTGATGACGCTGCGATTGCGCCACGAGAATACGGTCAAACGGATCACGGTGCAGTAGCGGGAGCCTAAAAACCTGAAGCGCGTGGTCGACGCCAATGGGAAGCACGGAAAACCCGTTGGCCGTGATCTGGTGGGAAATACCTTCGACCGGATCTCCGCTAAACTCCATCCGGCCAAGTTGCGCTTTGATTGCAATTTCCCAGGCCGAGCCCACGCTGAAATAGACCTCGTTCTCCGGTGCGCGAATGATCTCTCGCACGGGCTGGGAAAGTCGCTGGTCATCGGTGATCCACCAGAGGAACGTGTGGGTGTCTAGGAGGTAGGCCATTAGACGGACTCGAAGGCAGAGATCACTTCTTCGGGAAGCGGCTCGAAAAAGCTGTCCGCGATCCGAATCATACCCCGCGCGGTCCCCGGAACACGCTCCGACCGGATCGGCACGAGGCGCGCGACCGGTTTGCCCGCCTTTGTGATGATGATGTCCTCCCCGGCTAGCGCCCGGCGGACCAGGTGGGAGAGGTCACTCTTCGCCTTATGCATGTTGACCGTGATCGGCAATGTTCACCTCCCACCTAATTGTAGCTAAGAGTCCTAGCTAAGTCCAGAGGCTCGGACGTGAAGGCTGATACCCACTCAGAGTAAGACGTCGCTGCCCGAGGACTGTCAATCCGACGAGATGAGAGCCAGGCGTCCAATCTGCTGGCACTTGGTCTGGATGAGCTCACGGCCGCGTCGCAACTCACGAGCCGAGCGCCTTTCGGTACACCAGGTGCGCCGTCGCCACGTCCTCCACCGCCAGGCCCAGCGACTTGAACAGGGTGATCTCGTCGTCGAACTGCCGTCCCCGGGCCAGCCCGGCCACGACCTCGCCGATCTCGCCGGCGATCCGCTCCGTCCCGGCCGCGATCACGTCCCCGGATTCTCGACCGGCCGCCTCCCGCGAGTCCACGTAGAGCCGCACCCGACTCAGGACGGTGTCGTCCAGCTCGCGCCAGTCCAGACGCGGGGCGCCGACCGCGTTGACGTGGGCGCCGGCCGACAGCCATTCTCCCCGGAGGACCGGCGCTCGCGAGCTCGTCGCCGTCACGACGACGTCCGCGCCGCGCACCGCCTCCTCGGCCGAGTCCGCCAGGCGGATCCCGAGCTCCCGGGCGAGCGCCCCGGCCCGCCGTGGGCTCCAGACCCGCGCCTCGCGGAAATCGCGGACGAGCCGCAGGGCGTGGAAGTGGCTCCGGGCCTGCACGCCGGCCCCGAGGATCGCCAGCACCGAGGCGTCCGAGCGCGCGAGGTACTTCGTCGCCACGGCCGAGACCGCGGCCGTCCGAACCTCGGTGATCAGCCGCCCGTCCATGCTGACCAGGGGCTCGCCGGTCTCGGGCCGAAACAACTGGATGACCGCGTGGTGAGTGGGGACAGCGGCGTTGTGGGGATAGAGCGCGAGGAGCTTGGCGCCCAGGGCCGCGCCGGTGTAAGCCGGCATCAGGCCGAGGAAGCCCTGGTGGTCCGAGATCGGCATCATCGTTCGAACCGGCTGCACGACTTTGCCCGCAGAGAAGGCGGCGAGAGCCTCCTCCATCACCGGGATAACGTCTTCCACACGCAAAAGGCGGCTGACCGCCGACTCGTCAAGGAACATTGGCTGTCTTCCCCTGGACCGAAAGCGCCTCCGGTCGACGCCCGGCCGAGATCCGCGCCCTCATCGTCCGGTCGCCGCGAATCGGTCGGGGCGGAACAGCCCGATGTCGTGGCGGGTCTCCCCGCGCTCGGCCAGGTCGGCCATGATCTCGCCGATCACGCTGCTGAACTTGAAGCCGTGGCCGGAGAAGCCGGCCGCGAACGAGACCCGCGGGTCGCGCGCGTCACGGCCGATGATGAAGTGCTCGTCCGGGCTGTTGGTGAACATGCACGCCGTCGACGACAGCACCTCGCCCGCGGCGTCGGGAAAGTAGCGCGCGACGAACGTCCGCAAGATCTCCAGGTCAGGCGGGTGGATCTCGCGGTCCAGGGTGTCGGGATCGACCCGCTCTTCCAGGTGGTGGTAGCGGCCGACCTTGAAGCCGGGAACGTCGTACTCTGGGAAGCCGTAATAGTGTCCCTCGTCGACCTGGACGTTGAAGACCGGAAAGCGCTCCGGCGTGAACCAGCTCGGCCGTCGCGGCCTGAACCAGGCCACGACCTGTCGCTCGGGTATCGCCAGGCCGCGCAGGGGATCGATCAGCGAGCCGGCCCAGGCGCCGGCCGTGACGACGAGGCGCCCGGTCTGGTAGGTGGCCCGGTCGGTCCGAACCACCAGTCCCTCACCCCGTGGCTCCCAGCCCAGCACCGCTTCGGCCTCGTGGATCTCGGCGCCGCGCGAGCGCGCCACCGCGACGTGCGCCTTGACGCACTTCTCGGGCTCGAGGAATCCGCCGTCGGGCTGGAACACCGCCAGGGTGTCCGGCGGCAGCCGATACCCGGGAAAGCGCTGGCTCAGCTCCGCGCCGTCCAGCACCTCGTGGGGCAGATCGTGCAGCTCGCACGAGCGACGCGACCCGACGACGACCGCGCTGTCGGGCGGCCCGGCGTCGATCGAGCCGGTGATGTGGAGGAGCCGCTCGCCGATCGTCTGCTGGAGCTCGCGCCAGAGCTCGTACGCGCGCCGCAGCAATGGCACGTAAGACGGGTGCTCGTAGTACGCCAGGCGAATGATCCGGGTGAGACCGTGCGAGGAGCCGCGCTCGTGGGGAATCGAAAACCGCTCGATTCCCAGGACGCGCCGGCCGCGCGCGGCCAGGTGGCAGACGGTCGCGCTTCCCATGCCGCCGATGCCGACGACGATCGCCTCGTACGTTGTGCTCGTCATTGTCGATTGCCTTCCTACTTTTGTAGCGAGAACCGGGGCGCGCCCACGCCGTGCTCAGCCGAGCCGTTCGGCGAAGAAGGCGAGCAGTCGCCGCCAGGAGTCGTCCGTGGCGACCAGGTCGTGACGCGAGCCTCGGTCGTTGAAGAACGAATGTCGGGCGCCGGGGTAGATCCTGACGTCGTTTGGTATACCGAAGCGCACGAGCGCCCGCTGCAGCGCCCGACCTGCCGCGGCGGTGAAGTCCTTCTCCGGGTACGAGCCGACAACCGGGCACGAGCGCGCGACGGCGTCGATCGGCCGGGGGTTGCTCGCGTAGAACGGGGCGATCACTTTCAGCCGCGGGTCGGTGCAGGCCCAGGCGATGGCGAATCCGCCGCCCATGCAGAAGCCGACCGCTCCGATTCGCTCGGGATCCACGTCGGGCCGCTCGGCCAGGTAGGTCAGCGCCGCCTTCAGGTCCCCGATCCCGAAGCGATCGACCGATCCGATCAAGGTACCGGCCATGAAGCGCGCCATGCAGAGCGCGCGGCGGCGCCCCGCGAACAGGTCGACCGCCAGCGTGAGATAACCCTCCGCGGCCAGTCGACGCGCCACGTCCCGAATGTTCTCGTTGAGGCCGAAGATCTCGTGGATCACCACGACCGCCGGATATCGCGCCTCGCCCTCGGGGCGAGCCAGGTATCCGGCGCGCTGGGTGTTCCCGGAGGTAAATTCGACGGTTTCGATCAGCGGGCTCACGTCGCACCTTCGCGATGTTCGGTCGTAGCGCCAGTGTCGGGAGTATACCTGCCGCGCGCCATGCCCGCAACGCGCGATCCCGTCTCGGTTATAACGCAGAAGCGCAGGGCTCGACGGGCTTTCCGCGGCACCTCGTCGCCGCGGGAGAGTGGTCGCTTGATCGCCGGCTGTTGTCGCCTTAGAATAAATCGAAGCGGCCTCTCGACGCCGCTTCGGGTTGGGATCCATTCCACGGCGGGTGAGCGTGTCCGAAGCAGCTTCTCCTCGGGCGATTCTCGTCGACCTGGACGAAACGATCGTCGACATCACATCCGGAATCCGGGACTCGTGGCGCAGCGCCTGCGTCGACCTCGCTGGCGGCGTGGCGGGACTGGACGCCGACCATCTTTTTGACGCCGTCCTCCGATTCGACGCGTCTTTCTGGTCCGATCCGTCGTTCGATCGGGAAGCGCGGCGGGACCAGCGCGCTGCCGCGGCGCGGATCGTTCAGGCGGCGCTCTCCTCGCTCGGCCACGACCGGCCGGACCTGGCGCGCGCGATCGCTCACGCGTACCGTGACCGGCGCGAGCGCGCCATGCGGCCCTTTCCCGGCGCGATCGACGCCCTTGCCGACCTTCGCGCCCGCGGCATCCGCCTCGCCCTGCTCACCAACGGTGCCGGCCCGTCCCAGCGCGCGAAGATCGAGCGCTTCCACCTCACGCGCTATTTCCGCTACATCCTCATCGAAGGCGAGTTCGGGGTGGGCAAGCCGGACGAGCGCGTCTACCACGCCGCGATGCGGGCGCTCGGCGCGCAGCCCTCCGAGACCTGGATGGTCGGCGACAACCTGGAGTGGGAGGTGGTCGCTCCGCGACGCCTGGGCCTTGGCGCGGTCTGGGTGGATCGGCGAGGCGCTGGCCTTCCCCCGGACTTTCCGTTCGCGCCGACCCACGTCATCGCAGCCCTCCACCAGCTTCCCGGACTCCTGCCGCCGAGCTGACCGCGCCGGTGGCATCACCCGCTCGGTCCCCCATTTATCGGCCCGTGTCACCATCCGCGTCCGGTCCGGAGTAACATGTGGACGGAGAGCCTTGAAGGAGGGCGAGGGTGAGCCCCGGTTAGTGGCCACCTTTTCGCAGGGAGCCCGGGCTTCCCTCACCCCCTACCCCCTCTCCCATCCGAGGGAGAGGGGTCTTTAGGGAGATGCTATCCTCAAGACCCTTCCCCCGCGCACTGGGGGAAGGGGTAGGGGATGAGGGATCCCGGCCACTCCCCGGAGGAGCACCCCCCAGAGTCACCTGATCCGGGGTGGCGAGGCGCACGAATTCGTTGGAAGGGAGGAGGCCAGCGGGTGCGACTGCACTTCCTGGGCGGCGCGAGCGAGGTCGGGGCAAGCTGCCTCGTCGTCGAGGCGGCCGGACGGCGGGTGGTGATCGACGCCGGGATTCGGATGGGCGGCGAGGATCCGTATCCGGACCGCCGTCGCCTCCAGGACCTCGGCGGCGTCGACGCCGTCGTGGTGACCCATGCCCACGCCGACCACGTCGGCGCGCTGCCGCTCGTCGCCGGCGCCTTCCCCCTGGCGCCGTTCGTGGCCACGCCGGCCACCGGCGCCCTCATGGCGGTCATGCTCGAAGACGCGGTGAAGATCGGCGAGGCCCGCGCCGAAAGCGGGGGCGACCTGCCGGCCTACGGCCGCCCGCAGGTCGAAGCGTTGCTCGCCCGACTCCGACCGCTCCCCTTCGGTCATCCGCTACCCCTGTTGATTTCCCTTGGCGAGACGCGCTGGCACCTGACCTTTCTCCCGTCCGGTCACGTCCTCGGCGCGGCGATGGCCCTCCTGGAAACCCCCGAGGGCAGCGTGCTGGTGTCGGGCGACGTCTCGCTCGCTCCCCAGCGCACCGTCGGGCCGGCCGTGCCGCCGCGCCGCCGCGTCGACGTCGTGGTGCTCGAGAGCACCTACGGGAATCGGCTGCACAGCCAGCGCGCCGCCGAGGAAGCGCGCCTGGTGGCCCAGGTGCGGGAGGTGGTGGCCGGCGGCGGACACTGCTTGATCCCGACCTTCGCCCTCGGCCGCGCCCAGGAAGTCCTGCTGATCCTGGCCGACGCGCGCCGCCGCGGCGAGCTGGCCGGTCCGGTCTGGGTCGACGGCCTGGTGCGAGCGATCTGTGGCGTTTACCAGTCCCACGGCGAGGGCGGGCATCCGCGGCTCCGCCGGTTGATCGCGCGCCAGGGGAACCCGTTCTTCACCGCCGATGGCCCGGTCCGGGCGATCGAGCGGCCGGAGCAAAGGAGCGCGATTCTCGACGGCCCGTCGTCGGTTATCGTCGCCAGCTCCGGCATGCTCCAGGGCGGGCCGAGCGCGTTCTACGCGTCGAAGCTGGCCGGCGATCCGCGCCACGCGATTCTGATCACCGGCTACCAGGACGAAGAGTCGCCGGGGCGCCGGCTGCTCGACCTCGCCGGCGGCGAGCGCGGGGGCGAGCGCCGGCTGGACCTGAACGGCGTCGACGCCGAGCTGCGCTGTCTGGTCGCGCGCTACAACCTGTCGGCGCACGCCGACGGCGACGAGCTCGCGTCGCTCGCCGAGCGGCTCGGCCCGAGCCTCACCCTGCTGGTTCACGGCGATGCCGACGCTCGGATCGCCCTCGGCGAAAAGCTGACCCAGCGCCGCCTGGCGTGCCGGCTGCCCGACAACGGGGAAACGGTCGAGCTACCGTTCTCGCCGGGCTGGCGGCTCGCCGCGCCGACGCCGCGCCGGAACCCGCGCGCCGACGAGATCGTCTCCCTGGCCCGGAGCCTGGGACCGACCCGCGGCTGGACGGCCCTCGAGCTGGCGGCGCGTTACTACGGGCAGGCCACCCCCGGCGGGGTCGCCGTCGTCGCGTCGATCCTGAGCGCCAGCGATGCCTTCGCGCCGGATCCGCTTCGTCCGACGGTGTATCGGTTGACGCCGGAGCGGGCGATCGGCGACGATCCGAGCGACGGAACGTTTTCGCAAGCGCGGGTGCGCGAGCGAGTGGACGAGCTGCTCGGAGCCGATCCCACGCTGGTCAAGGCGAGCCTGTACCCGGACGAGCACCGCCTCGAGCTGCGCTTCCACTTCCCGGACACCGCGAGCCAGCGACACCGGGAGGCGATCGCTCGGCTTGCCGCCGAGAGCGGCTGGCGCGTCGAGATCCGACCGACGCCGGATCAGGGAGCTCTTCAGGCGGCGGTTGAGCGGCATCTACCGGTCGGGCTGCGACTCGCCGCGCCGCCGAGCGTTCGGCTGCAGGCGCGCGAGGTGGAGGCGCGGGTCGAGGGCTCCGTGGTGCCGGACGCGGTCGCGGCCGCCCGCGAGGCGTTTCGTCAGGAAACCGGCTACGATCTCGGGGTGCGCGGAATCGATGGGGAACCGGACGAGGCGGAAGGCCGGGAGATGGCGGCCGAGCGGCGAGCGGCCGTCGACGGCGATCCGTCGGACGGTATCGCCCCGCTCGAGGTCGGCCTCGCGATCGGCGCGATCAAGGAGTCTCTCGCCGTGGACGGTGCCGAGGTCTACCGAGTCGGCCGCCGGGGCGACGCCCTCGAGGTCACCTTCCTGACGCCGTCGGTCGGGCGTCGCTGGATGGATTCGCTCGGTCGGCTCGCGAGCGCCCTGGGCTGGCCGATCGTCGTGGCGACGGAGCCTCGCCAGGGCGAGCTGATCGAGATAGTCCGCCAGGTGGTGGGACGACGCATCGCGAAAGGACCCGGCATCCACGCCGCCGAGGAGCGGATTCGGGTTCGGCTGGCCGCCGGGGAAGCGGCGTCGCCGGACGAGCTGGCCGAGTGGCAGCGCGTCGTGGCGGAGCGAACCGGCTACACCCTCGAGGTCGAGTTGACGGGGGCGGGCTAGTGTTCGCATTTGTGCCCGAGGCGGAGGGCGGGGGGCTGCGTGGGGAGGGTTGGGGCAGCTTGTCTGCCGCCACGTGCCCCGGGGAGGGGCAGGAGACAAGCCCCCCCTCCCCGGCCGCCTCCCCGCCCTGCCCTACGGGATCCTGGCGGCAAGAGTGTCCGTCGATGAACTCTGAGAGGGTCAAAAGGGAAGAGGCAAGCGCTTCCCTCTCCACCTGGGAGAGGGTCAGGGTGAGGGGCCGGAGCCCTCGGCTTCTTCCGTCCCCAGGCTCTCCCAGACCCAGCAGGCGCTGCGGTGGGACGAGCCGTTCGCCGCGACCAGCGGCGGCTCCGCTTCGCCGCAGCGGGCGATCGCGTACTCGCAGCGCGGCTCGAACGGGCAGGAGCGGAACTCTCGGGTGAGATCCGGCGGCATCCCTTCGATCGGCCGCAGGCGGTCCCGGCGCGCTTCGTCCAACCGTGGCACCGAGCCGAGCAGCCCGAGGGTGTACGGGTGGCGCGGGTTGTCGAAGATGTCGTCGACCGCCCCTTCCTCGACCACCCGTCCGGCGTACATCACCACCACCCGATCGGCGATCCGGGCGACGACGCCCAGGTCGTGGGTGATCCAGATCATCGCCATGCCGAGCTCTCGCTGCAGGCGGCTCACCAGCTCGACGATCTGCGCCTGGATCGTGACGTCGAGGGCGGTCGTCGGCTCGTCGGCGATCAGCAGCCGGGGATTGCACGAGAGGGCCATGGCGATCATCACCCGCTGGCGCATCCCGCCGGAGAACTGGTGCGGGTAGTCGTCGATCCGCCGTCGGGGATCGGGGATGCCCACCAGGTCGAGCAGCTCGATCGCCCGGGCGTGTGCCTGGCCGGCGGTCATGCCGAGGTGGAGCACGATCGCCTCGGAGATCTGCTGGTGGATGGTCAGGACCGGGTTCAGCGACGTCATCGGATCCTGGAAGATCATCGCGATCTGGCGGCCGCGGATCTTCCTCATCTCGCCGTCGCTCAATTCGAGGAGGTTCTGGCCGTCGAAGCGGACCTCGCCGGCGACGATCCGACCGGGCGGCGCCGGGATCAGGCGCATGATCGAGAGGGCTGAGACGCTCTTGCCGCAGCCGCTCTCGCCGACGATGCCCAGCGTCTCGCCGGCGTCCAGGGAGTAGCTGACGCCGTTGACCGCTCGGACCACGCCGTCCGGCGTTCGGAACTCGGTGCGCAGCCCCTTCACTTCGAGCAACGGTGGCATGGTGTGCGCTCTCCTCTTCCCGGCCTCCGCGATGCTACACGGTAGCACGCCGCGACGGATCAAGTCAAAGGCCGGTGAACCGAGCCATCCCATCGCCTGGCCTGCCATGCCCGACGACGAGCACCCCGGTGGTCGGCTCGGCTTTCTCGTTCATTCTGCTGCTGTCCGAGGACCGCTCCAGGGCGCGCGGTCTCAGCCGTCCACCCGGACCATCGCGACGGTCAGGCTGTCCCCCCGGGCGCTCGTCAGCGGAACCCGCGCGCCGCTCACCGGATCGTAGAACCCGACGACGAGCTTGTACTGGCCGGGCGGGGCCCCGGGTTGGACGGTCAGGGTGTAGCGATCGACGAGCACTTCTCCGGGCTGCCAGCCCGTGGTTGGCGCTCGGCCGCTCAGCGGGACCGAGTCGTTCTGGCCGTAAATCTTCCCATCGGGTCCGACGAGATGGGTGAAGACCTTGTAGCTGTCGGCGACCGGCCGCCGGTCGCGCCAGTACAGGGTGAGGCTCAGCGGCTGCCCCGACTTGATCGCCTGGGACGTGGAGAACGGGAGCGCGTAGCCGAGGAAGTCGATCATTCCGCCGAAGCTGGCGCGCCCCGGATAGGGGATCGTCGGGACCTGAAAGCTTCGGGGGCGCGACACCACGGCGATCTCGGGAAAGTCCGCGACGGTGGCCGACCGCGAGCCGTCGGTCAGGGCGAGCGAGAGACGGTCGGAGCCGGTCGTCGCCCGCGGCGAGATCGGCAGGTCGAGGTAGGTGGCGACGGTCCGGCCGGGCTGCCAGCGGCTGGTCGGGAACCCGGGCGGCCCCAGCGACCCCGCGGCCTCTCCCACCGTCGCGCCCGCGGCGTCCGCCAGCCGTGCCGAGATCCGGTCGTCGCCGGTGATCGGGCTGTCGACCCGCCAGAAAAGCCGCAGCGAGACCGAATCGCCCGGCCGCTCCGGCCCTGACGGCAGGTCGTAGCCGGTCAGGGTGAGACCGCCGAGCGAGACGTCGGCCGGGTGCATCGGGGACGGGTCGTCGATCGCCCGGTCCGGCGGCGCGTCCCGCACCTGGATCGTGGTCAGCGCGACGAAGGGGCTCGGGAGCGGCTCGCCGTCGTGCTGGAAAGCGCAGTACGCCCCGGACGCTCGATCGAACACCACCGCGTCCAGGTGGTAGGTGCCCGGTGGGAGAAACGACGGGAGGGCCAGACCGTAGCGATCGATCACGTCGCTGCCTAGCGCCCAGCCGTCGCTCGGGGCGAAGCCGGACGCCGGCTCGGAGTCGCGCTGGATGACGGTGTGCCCCCGGGCGTCGAGCAGGCG
>JAJPKB010000353.1 GCA_021323915.1 Chloroflexota bacterium
AGCGCGAGTGGAGGCTCCACCTGGTGCAGCCGCGCCGGTGGCGCGGTCAGGATCGCCTCGATGGCTTTCCGCTCGTCGGCGACGACGTGCTTTGCCTTCTGAAAATGGACGTACACTTTCGGGATGATGGCCGAAATCTCGTCGGCGAAGAGCCGCCCCAGTCGATCGACCCGCTGGTCAGCAGCGTGGGCATTGCCCCGAAAGATGAACTGGCCCTGCCGGAATCCGCTCTTCAGCTCTCGGATCAGCGCCGGTTTCAGGCTTTCGTCAAGATCCCGCCGCTTCTCGCGGACGATATCCGTCATCTCCTTGCTCTTGGCCGGGTCGGCCTCGTAACGCGAGACCACCCGTTCCAGCCGCACGATGCGGTCTAGGAGCCGCTCCATCTCGCTGGAGGGCCTGGCCAGCCAGTAGAGAGTGTTCGGCGTGGCCAGACTCTCTGCCTCGAGGTCCTCGGCGCGAATGCCATCCAGCAACGCCTTCAGGGGCGAGATCATCCGGACCTCGATCCCGCCCCTGGAAATGACCACCTGGTCGTCGCACAGGACGCGGACCTCGAAGCGGTAGGCATCCTCGTAACGGACCGTGCCAACCTCCAGATGAGCGGCGGTCAGGAACTCCTTGAGCTTGTCACGTTTGTGGGCGGTGCGGACGTCCTCCTCGGCGATCTCCTCCTCGATCCGCTTCCGCTCGCCGGACAGGTATTCGTACTGCTCGCCAGTCCTGGCAACATAGCGCGCCGCGATCAGCTGCGCGAACCCGGCTTCGACCTGGCCCCGGAAGGCGGCGAAATCGACATCGACGCTGGAGACGAGCAGGCGAGCAAGATTGTCAAGGGTGCGGGGAGCGTAGGGCACCTGCTGGAGGAGGTAGAGCGCTCGAAGGATGCGTTCCAGCGGGAACGTTTGATCGGGAATCCTTGCTCCGACGCTGCTCAGCTCTCGGCGCACTTCGCTGGGTATCTCGGCGTCCTCGATCTCGGCGTAGACCTCGTCCAGCGGCACCAGACGGCCCACCTCGGCCGGGGCGTACCCCTGGTGCTTCAAGATTCCCTGAGCGATGCCGAGCAGCGAACGCGCGGCGCCCGTCAGCGCCTCGCCACGCCCGCCGGCGACGCGGAGGCCGTGGAGCGCGTCCGGGATAAGGATGAGCTGGTAGGGGAGGAACGGATAGCAGGCGATGAAGCGATCCGCCTCACACGGCGGCAGCGCCCGGTCCACCTTGACCAGCTCGCCCATGTCTTTCAGGATGCCGCCGCGGCGACGATACACGTCCCGCAGCGCGTCTTCGCCAGCCTTGGACTTTTTGAATAGGCGCTCTTCCAGCACCCGCTCGATATTCTCGGTCGTCAGGGTGTAGCGCTTGGAGAAGCGGCCCTCGAGCTTCTTGATGTCACCCTTGAACTCGCGGGCGTTCTTCACCACATCGTGCATCGACTCGTGGCTGGTGACGACGAGCCAGATCTTGCCCTTGCCGTGAGTGGCGATCTCCTCGGCAAAGGATTGGACGTCCAGCAGACGGGGCCCGCTATCGGCAACGAACTGCCCCAGCTCGTCGATGATGAAGAGCAATCGCACCTCGCGGTCACGCTGCTGCGCCTGCTGGCGAGCGACGTAGGCGGCGAGATCCTTCGCCAGCTGTTGAAAGGTCGGCTGGACGGCCGAGCGGTCGTAGGCGTCCCGAGCGGTCGCCGCGCTCTTGAAACGATCCGGAAGCGTCCGCGCGAGCGCCTCGAAGATCTCGTCCCAGTAGAGCATGGGCCGCTGGCGGATCAGCTCCCAGGGCTTGCCAGAGAGATCCTGCACCGTCTGACGATAGGTCTCGAGCGCTCCTCGCTCGATCAAAGGCTCCTCGATGAGGAGAGCGAGCTTCAAATCGGTGGAGAGCCCGCGATGGGCGAGGAACTGGCGATAGAGGATGCTGCAGACGTCATCCGCCGCGCCCTTGATCGCCACCGAGTTGATCTGGAAGGCGACGACCTCGGTGTGCAGGAAGGTAGCGACTTCATAGAGATGACGTTCGATCTCGCGGGCGGCCCGGCAAGGAGCGATCCGCGGACGGAAGCGGTCGATTGCTGTTCGCCCCTCGACCTGGGGGTTTCCGGTCAACAACCCGAGGATCTTGGCGAAGTGCGACTTCCCCGAGCCAACGTAGCCCGAGATCCAGACGCCAACCCGGTCGGTCTCCTTTTGCCGCGTCTCCGTGTAGTGCTCCAGGAAGTCGAGGAGATACCGCTCGATGACCTCGGTGACGACGTAATCCTCTAGCTCGCTGCGGAGCTCGGCCTGGCTCAGATCGGCCACTTTGATGACCGGATTGATGTCGCGTTCGATGTCAGCCAGGAATAGCTGCCCGATCTTCATGATCGCCCCTCCCCGCTGGCCGCCTTTCCAGCAATGTGGACTGGGCGCGAGCCGGCGCCCGGCCGATCGCCGGCGAAACGCTCGTCCAGGCGGCGTTAGAGGTAGGTCCCCCGATAGCGGCGCGCCTTCTCGACCCCGAGAAACAAATAGTCGCCACTGTTGTCATCTTCAGCCGGCACCAGGAAGACGACCGGGACGCGCACCCGCTGGCCGGCCAGCCGCTCCTGGAGAACATTCGGCAAGAGAAACGGATGCAACGCGCCCAAACGAGTGAGAAAGACGACTCCCGGTTTGCTCATCTCGCGCTCGGCGCTCAGGACGCGTGCGACCAGCGCATCGGCCAGGACGTCGCCAATGCCGAAATCCCGGAGGGCAGCCGGGGCTTGACGTTCTGCCCGGATGGCGCGATCGAGCTCGTCCGAGCGTTCCAGGGCGCCGAGCAAGACGTCGTTGCAGTCGATAACCTCGACCAGCCGTCCCTCCGCGCGCAGCTTCGCCACCAGCGAGCTCGTTTCACGCCGAACCCTGGCCTCCTGGCCGGGAGGGTAGAGCAATAACACGAACGGCACACCAACCCCCCGGCCGATCTGGTCGTGGCCGCTCAGAAGACGATGCTCCAGCTCAGCGAACTTGTTGTCCAAGGCGTCGGGCATAGGCGTCGAACGTCTCCTCGCCCAGGTCAGCGATGGCGATATTGCCACTCCATTCAAACCGGATTCCGCCGCTCTGGCTCAACTGCGACAGGCGGGTGCCGATCTCCCGTGGACTGTAGCCCCACAGGCGGAACTCCGGAGCCGCGATGATCTCTCGTGTGCTGGTGCCTTCCGCCGACAGAAACTTACAGACGTAAAGCAGCAACTCGTCGGGGAGCGGCGGTCGCACCAGGCGCTTCTTCACCCGGCCTCTCAGCCGGCCGAAGTCACGCAGGGCAGACAGGATGCTACTCGCGAGGTGGTCCAGGATGCTCCCGGTCCAGCCGAGCACCTCTGGATGCGCGCTGGCTTGGTTTTGAATGAACGCCTTGACCTCCGACGAACTCACCACATCCCTGCCCTGCTGCTGCAATCCCCACAGGAGCCCCGTGGTGACGTCAAAGGTGAGCCGGTCCGCGAGACAGAAATGAAAGTACAAAGCGCCACGCAGCACGGGGTCGTCAGCCCCTCGGCAGGCGAGAGCCGACAGAGCCCCGACGACCGCGCTATCGGGCGGAGTCAGGTATCGCCAGGAGATCAGGCGCCAGTACGTCCGGCGCGCCTCCCAGGTGCGCTTGCCCAGCAGATCGTCATCCTGGACCGCCCGATGGAGCTCGGCCACGGAATGGCCATCGGCCAAAAACTGCAGGCATCGGACGGACTCGAGCAGCAAGGAACCCTTGGACGAGTTGCGGGCGCTCCATCGATGAAGTTCGCGACCAAGCGAGGAGCGACCCTTGCCAGGGGGCAACGCCGCTGGCTCCACGCTGCTTGCCGTCGTTCTCGGCTCGTCATCGGTATCCGCGACCGTCTTCACGCACGCCTGACCGACTGGCCCATCGCCAGATGGTGTTCTTCGGTATGATCATCCCGCGCATCTTCGCCGCCAAGGGGCTCGACCAAAGTTTCCTCGTCCTCCCGCTTGATCCGGATCGGCTGTTCGCCCGCTACTCGATACGCCCTCAGCTTCCCCTCGGCGCTAGAGCGCGGTAGGGTCCGAGTAGAAAGGGCGAGCAGCAGAGCGGTTTTCCTGACGGCCAGATCAGGGCGGGCCGAGTCCATTGACTTTCCTGCTCCAGGTGGGGGAATATGGCTCGCTCATTGTACGTTGGCTGGCGGCTGGTTGCAAGCTGCTTGCGACCATCACGCGGGGTCAACGCATCCAAATTCCTCCGAGCACTTGGAGGAGGAGATCATTGTCCCAGGCGGCGCGGAGGCGCTTGCCTTTGATGCTGGTGCGCTTGTCCGGATGCTGTCGCAGGGGGTTGAGGGCGAGATGGCGCAAGACCGCGACATTCTCCACGGCGTGCCCCTGGCGAGGCCTAGAGGGTACCCCGCTCTGATCCTCGGGGAAGAGGTGACACCAAGCATCCGAGAGGCCTGATTCCTGACGCTCTCGTAGCTGCTGGTTGCCTTCCCAAAGGCCGTCGCAGGGAGAAGCGTGCTGAGCAAGTCGGAACAGATCTTTCGGCTGCGCTCCTCGCCGATCCGCAGCCCTATCTTGGCCATCCCGATAGCCGGCAAGCCCGTCGGGACCGCGGATCCCCCGAGACCGTCTGTGGCCCGTGTCCCCGCGCTGACTCCTATCGATCACCATGTCTGCGCAGGTGTGGGCCTTACCTCCACAAACCTCTTGGAACCATCGTGGTCCAGGGAATCCTGGCTCTCCGCGCGCACCGGGACGCCATCTCCTCCTTCCTCAATGATCTACGGGGCGATCTTCCATTGGCAGCCCAGTCCAAAGGGCATGCCGTTGATCATGACGATACACCCGGCGATCGTCAGTGCCCGAAGCAAGTCGGAAATCACGGTGATCTCGGTGGGTGTCTCCTTCACCTGGGCCAGGATTGGCGATTGGCGCTCGCCCTGTCCAAGACCAGGGGAATCGCGACCTTCGCGCTGGCGGGATCAAGCCAGCGACGACACAACCGTGCGTCGCTGGCGATGAACTGGGTCGGGAAATGGTGGATAGGGCTTTCATCCACACAACAAAACAGGCCACGAATTGCTGGGGGACCAGGAGCGGCGGAGAGCCGATTGAGGGTATCGGGTGAGGGAATGCCGTTGTGCAAATCCAGAACAGACGTCAGCTACGCTTCCTTCGCCTTCCCG
>JAJPKB010000630.1 GCA_021323915.1 Chloroflexota bacterium
CGCGATGCGCGCCCTTACTCGTACTTCGTCAGGCGCTCGAACTGCTTGAGGAAGTCGGGGCTGAGGATCTCCTGCAGGCGCTTGTGCTCCGACTCGCGCACCTTCATCGCCTGAGCGGCGACCTGATCGGCGATCTCCTCGGGAATAACGGTGATGCCGTTCTCGTCCCCGTGCAGCAGGTCGCCCGGGCGGATCTTCACGCCGCTGATCGTCACCTCGGCGCCCACGTCGTAGATCAGCGGGTTGCCGTGGGCGACGACCAGTCCCGCCCCGAAGTAGTGAAAGCCGCCCAGCGACGTCACTTCGATGATGTCGCGTAGCCCGCCGTCGGTGACCAGACCGATTGCCCCGCACGTCTTCATCGTCGTCGCCATCATCTCGCCGGCGTGGCAGGAGTGAACCTTGTCGCGGCCGTCGTCCTGGATGACCACGATCGCCGGCTTGGGCGACGCGGCGATCGCGGCGTAAAGCTGCTGGTGCGCCCGCTCGACGTTCTTTCCTTCGGTCGTGCTGTCGCCCTTGCAGGTGATCGCGTAGCCGAGCATGGTTCCCAGACCCGGAATCAGGCATCGGACGTCCGAGCCGACGTATCCCTGTACTCGTCCGCGCACTTTGAAGTGCTCGATCGCGTTCGCGATTGTCGGGCTATCGATGGCGCGGAGCTCCTCGAGCTGCTCCTTCGACAGTTTGGCGACCATCACTCAATCCTCCATCCAAGAATGGTGTTAGGGTACATGGTCGGCGAGTCGGGCACAAGGGGGCCAACCGAGTTTCGACGACGGTGTATAGTGAGATTTAGATGTAGACCACTCAATGGAGGTCAGCGGTGCAAGAGCGACTTCATCGAACCCAACTCTTGCTTGAACCCGAGCAGCACGAGGCGCTTGCCGAAATCGCCCGACGTGAGGGACAGAGCATTTCTAAGGTCGTCAGGGAGATGATTGCCGAGCAGTTCGAACGTCGCCAGCGCGCGACCGGCGCCGAGCTGAAGCGGCAACTCGAGGCGCTTGAGCAGATCCATCAGCATCGAGAGGCCATTCTGGCCCGCCGGGGCGGCGTGCCGATCGACGTGGCCGGTCTGATCGACCAGATGAGAGAGGAGCAAGATGAGCGCAGCGTCGGCGACCGTATCGATCGTGATTGATGCTAGCCTGGCGACAAGGATTTTTCTTCCCGCTTCATCCTGCATTGACGCCGAACGGCTATTCGCTGAGTGGCGAAAGGCAGGGGCGCGAGTTATCTCATCGATGCTCTGGTTTGTCGAGAGCGTATCGGCCATCAGGAAAGCAGTGTTCGCGCGGGCGATCACCGGTTCGGAAGGTCAGGCCGCCCTCGCGGACCTGCTTCGCTTGGGGGCAGAGCCGTTCGCGATTGATTCCGGCCAATGCCGGTCTGCCCTTCACTGGGCTGAAAGGCTCGGACAGTCGCGAGCATACGACGGCTTCTATCTCGCGCTAGCTGAGAAGCTGGACGCTCCGCTGTGGACGGCGGACAAACGCCTCGCCAACCCGGCCCGGCAAGCAGGAATAGCCTGGGTGCACTCGGTTGGCTAGCCCCGACTCGAACGATCGCATTCTCCTGACCGGCCTCACCTTTTACGGCTATCACGGCGTCAACCCCGAGGAGCGGCAGCTCGGCCAGCGCTTCGTCGTCGACCTTGCGCTGGGCCTTGATCTGGGGCCGGCCGGGCGTTCCGACGACCTGGCGCGGACGATCAATTACAGCGAGGTCTATAAGCTGGTGCGCGAGGTGGTCGAGGGCCCGCCGTGCGCGTTGATCGAAGCCGTCGCCGAGCGAATCGCCGAGCGGACTCTCGCTCAAACGAGCGCGACCTCGGTTCGGGTGCGCGTCGCGAAGCCATGGGCGCCGGTTAAGGGCATGGTCGCGGGTGAGGTCGCGGTCGAAATCAATCGGGCGCGACGGTCCGTCCCGTCTTGACAATTGCTCGGCTCCTACTATGATTGCCCCGGTCAGAAGACTGCATTCAGGAGTTGGGTCGTGCGCATTCTCATGATTCCCCGGATCGAGGGTGATCTGCTCGAGATGGGGCGGGCTCTCTTGCCGCCGGAGCACACGCTGGTGCTGGCCGATCCGACCGACGACGCGTCGGAGCTGGCGGCGAAGGTTCGGGAGTCCGATGCCATCGTCTGGGTCGCCACCGCGGTGGGCGCGAAGGGGGGAATTCCCGCGGCGGTGTGGGACGCGGTGCCGGGTCACGTCAAGCTGATTCATACCCTGAGCGCCGGCTACGACGAGATCGACCTGGATCGGGCGCGCGCGGCCAACGTTCCGGTGAGCACGAACGGCGGAGCGAACGCCATCAGCGTCGCCGAGCACACCGTCATGGCCATGCTGGCGGTCTATCGCCGGCTTCCCGAGTTGATCGACATGACCCGGGCCGGTCGGTGGCGGCCCTTACCGAAGGGCACCCGTTACTATGAGCTGGCTGGAAAGACGATCGGAATCGTCGGCATGGGAAATATCGGCCGCGAGGTGGCGAAGCGGCTACGGGGCTGGTCGGCCGATCTGATTTACTTCGATGTGTTTCGACGCTCGCCGGCCGAGGAGTCCGACCTTGGCCTGACTTACCTTCCGCTCGAAGACGTCTTCCGTCGCGCTGATATCGTCACCCTGCACACGCCGCTCCTGCCGGAGACCGACGGACTGGTGAACGCCGCCCGACTGGCGCTGATGAAACCGACGGCGATTCTGGTCAACGCCGCGCGGGGCGGCCTGGTCGACGAACTGGCGCTCAAGGCCGCGCTGGACGAGGGGCGCCTCCTTGGCGCGGCGCTCGACACGCTGAGCCAGGAGCCACCCCCGGTCGACCATCCCCTGTTGAATCATCCGCGGGTCCTGGTCACACCGCACGTCGCTGGTCCAACCTGGGACAGCTGGCCGCGTCGCTTCGGCAACGCCTACGCGAACGTCTCCCGCCTCGCGCGCGGCGAGAAGCCGCTCTGGGTCGTGCCCGAGCTGGTTAATAGGTGATCCAGCCTCCGGTGATGTTGACCGCCTGACCGGTCATGTAGCCGGCGAGGGGCGAGGCGAGGAACAGAATGACTCGGGCGACGTCCTCCGGGCTTCCCGCGCGCCCCATCGGCACGGCCGCCAGGCGCTGATTCATCCATTCCCGTTCCTGGAGCCCCATCATCTTCTGTCCCTGCTCGCGGTCGATCAGCGTCCACATATCGGTGTCGATGATCCCAGGGCAAACGCAGTTCACCCGTACCCCGGAGCCGGCCACCGCCTGGGACATCGTCTTGGTCATGGCGATCACCGCGGCCTTCGAGACGTTGTAGTGCAGGTACTTGACCCCGCTCGCGGCCTTGCCCGCGGCCGAGGCGAGGCTGATGATGGCGCCCTGTTTACGGTCAACCATTCCCTTTAACACCAGCTGGCTCATGAAGAAGACCGCCTTGGCGTTGATTCCGAGCATGCGATCCCAGTCGGCCTCGCTGAGGTCGAAAAGATCGACCACCTGCATGATGCCGGCGTTGTTGACGAGGACGTCGACCGGGCCAAGCTCGCGTTCCGCGGCCGCCACCATCTCGCGCCGGTCGGCATCCTTCCCCACGTCGCCGCCGACGGCAACCGC
>JAJPKB010000494.1 GCA_021323915.1 Chloroflexota bacterium
AAGGCTGTCTGTACCGCTCACCCGGAGACGGCGAGCGCATCGGCGGTGGCCTTCGGCGCCGAGCTCGCGTTCCACCACTTCGATGACATGGTCGCCCACCCGGAGGTCGACCTGGTCGTCGTCGTGGTTCGGGTTCCGGGGCACCGCGATCTGGTCGTCCGGGCGCTCGAAGCCGGGAAAGCCGTTTTCTGCGAGTGGCCGCTTGGCGCGACGCTCGCCGAGGCCGAGTCCATGGCGGCCCTGGCCGGTGTACGACGATTGCGTACCGCGGTCGGACTGCAGGCGCGGAGCGATCCAGCGCTTATGTACGCGCGTGAGCTCGTGCAGCAGGGATACGTCGGCGACGTGTCGTCGGTGAACTTCAGCTCGATCGGCCAGGCGGTCACCCATCGGGGCAACGGACGTATCTGGCAAAGCGACCGGAAGAACGGCGCGAATACGCTGACGATCGCCGCCGGGCACGCGATCGACGCGCTCTGCTTCGTGGTTGGCGAGATCGATGACGTCGCGGCACGCCTGGCAACCCGCATCGGCGAGTGGCACAACACCGATACGGGGGAATCGGTATCCGTCGACTCGCCCGACTGGATCAGCCTTTCCGGCCGACTGGAAGGCGGCGCCGAGGTTTCGTTTGTCGTCGCGACGGTGCCGTCAAACCCGAGCGGCAGCCGCTTCGAGATCTACGGGCAGGATGGCACGTTGGTGATCTCCGGCGGTTCGTTGAACAGCGGGCCAAGCCGGCTGTCCGGCGCCCGTGGCAAGGAGCCACTGACGCCGCTTGAGCCGCCGGAGCGCTTCACCCTGGTGCCAGACAGCGTACCCACGGGTCCGCCGCGGAACGTCGCCCAGGGGTACGCCCGTCTGGCGACGGCTATCGCGGCGGGTGAGCCCTTCGAGCCCGACTTCGCCCATGCCGTGAAGCGGCACGCGCTGATCGCGGCGATCGAGCGCTCGTCGGCCGAGGGACGCTCGGTTCGGGTTCAAGAGGTCAACGCCAGCGGTCGCCCGGGCGCCGTCACCTGATGGGTAGTCGAGCCTGGAGCGGCTCCGGCCGCCATCGGCCGATCTGACTGGCGAGGGCCTCGTAGCGCGGGGGCTTGCCCCCGGCTTGTCCTGTTGCCCAGAGCGGGGGGGCAAGCCCCCGCGCTACCGGTTTGTTGAGCGTCTCATCTTTGAAGTCCGGAACTGCTCTCGTTTCCCGTCCCGTACCGTCAATCATCGTACTCGACCACGAGCTGACCGTCTTCGATGCTGACCGGGTAGGTTTTCACCCGGACGCGATGGTCGACGAGGCAGCGGCCGGTGGCGATCTCGAACTCCCAGAGGTGCCAGGGACAGCGAATGATCTCGCCATCCTGGGCAAGAGTCACCACCTCGTCGCCGGCGCTGGGCGGGAGGTCGGCTACCATGCGGCCGGTGACCGCGCCGGTGCAGAGCGGACCCAGCTTGTGCGGGCAAAGATTGCGCAGCGCGTAGAAGCAGTCGTTGACGTTGAAGACGCCGATGCCGGCGCGGCCGCGAAACGGCACCACGATCTTGCGCTGGCCCGGGGCGATCTCGTCGGGGGTTCCGACGACGCACTTTGGCATGTCTTGTTCCCGGGAAGGAGGCGGACGCACGGTCACCGGCCGTGCGTCCGCCTCCTTCTCCTTACAAGTTAAAGAGCTCGCGAGCGTTGTCGGCGAAGATGCGACGGTGCAGGTGCTCGGGCAGGCGAGGGAAGGTCGTCGCCGGGTCGTCCCAATCCCAGTGCGGCCAGTCCGAGCAATAGATCAACGTCTCGTCGGCGTGCATCGCCTCCAGCATCGTCAGCAGGTGCTCCGGCTGCTCCGGTTCCTCGAGCGGCTGCGAGCCAATCCGGATGTGCTCGCGGAAGTATTCGCTTGGCAGCCGCTTCACCCAGGGGGTCTGGTCGCGGAGCGACTTCCAGTCGGCGTCCAGGTGCCACATCAGGCCGGGCACCCAGAACTGGTCGACCTCGACGAAGGCGAACTTCAGCCGCGGGAATCGCTCGAACACTCCCTCGCAGATGAGCGAGACGCAGTGAGCCATCGCCATCTGGGGTCGGGCCAGCCGGGTCTCGAGGTAGTAGGTCGGATAGCCGACGCCGGTTGGGGGACCGGCCATACCCGCGCCCTCGGCGCCGGGATGGACACTCACCGCGATCCCGTGGCGCTCGCAGGCTTCCCAGATGGGGTGGTAGAAGCGGTTGCCGTAGGGTAGCCGCGCGCCGGTTGGCAGCTGGATGCCTACGACCGCCGGGTGGTCGGCGATCCGATCGATCTCCTGCACCGCCAGGCGCGGATCCGAAGTCGCGATCGCCATGGTCATCTTGAAGCGGCTATCCTTGGCGATCCAGTTCTCAATAGTCCAATCGTTGAAGGCGCGGCAGAGCGCGCTGGCGTACTCCGGATCGGGGATGACGCCGGCTGAGTACATGTTGCCGCCGGTCAGGATTGCGTAGTCGACGTTCCAGAGATCGAGGTGCACCTCGCGGAGCGACTCGTAGCTCGTCCCGCGCTTCCGAGCCGCGTCGCCGTTCACATCGCAGCCGTCGGACAGGTCCGGTCGAACCGCTCGCTTGGGGGCGTTGAAGTAGCCCGAGCCCGGCAGCAAGAAGCCGTAGTCGGCTACCCGCTCTCGGTAGACCCGCGACAGGTAGGGCAGCAGATCCTCGTTCTTCGTCAGGCTGTGGTGAACGTCACAATCCACGATCGCGACGTCCGTGCGTGGCTGACCGGTCCAACCGGGCGCCGAGACCGGCCGTGTGCCAATCGCCGCCATTGCTCCTCCCGCATGATCGTTCGTCCATGCTACGGGCACTATACTCCGCGAGCAGAGTACGGATCAAGCGGCTCGGGCTCGTCGATGCGCACTGCCAAGTCCGCTCCGTGCCACGTCAACTCGCCTGGATCCGTACCTGACGGCTGCCGTGGCCGAGTCTTGACAAATACACCCAGTAGAATACAATACACCACCGTGGCGCTGGGGACGGAGCGCGCTTGATGGCCCGGCGGGTGGGCGAGACTGGACG
This sequence comes from Chloroflexota bacterium, assembly GCA_021323915.1. Taxonomy (GTDB): domain Bacteria; phylum Chloroflexota; class UBA6077; order FW602-bin22; family CADDYW01; genus JAJPKB01. The sequence continues at coordinate 3,035 of JAJPKB010000494.1, forward strand.
CGC
>JAJPKB010000674.1 GCA_021323915.1 Chloroflexota bacterium
CACAGGTAGGCGGCCAAAACCACGCCCAGCCCCAGCTGAGGGATGGCCAGCGCGGCGAAGGGGAGCGAGCCGGCCCAGCGCACGGTCGCGACGATCGCCGCCAGGGGAAACCAGGCGACCAATCCGACCAGGCCGCCCGCCGCTGGAGAGAGGGCGCCGACCAGCGCGGTCAGCGCCGAGAGGCCGATCGCGAACGGCAGGAGCGGCATCACGACCAGATGGACCGGCAAGGAGACCAGCGACAGATGGTTGAACGAGGCGACCACCAGCGGCGCGCTGGCGATCTCGGCGGCGACCGTCGCGCCCAGCGCCTCGCGCGCCATTCTCCAGCGGGCCCCGGGGCGATGAGGAAGCCAGGACTCGGCGATCGGCGCGAGCGCCGCCATGCCCAGGGTCGTGACGAACGATAACTGAAAGGCCAGATTCCAGAGCAGGAACGGGTTCGCCGCGGTCATGACCAGCGCGGCAACGGCGAGCCCATTGAGGGTGTCCCGTGGACGCCCCAGCGCCTGGCCGACGACGTAGATCGCCCCCATGATCGACGCCCGCAGCGCCGAGGGTGTCGCGCCGACCAGCAGCGCGTAGAGAGCAATCCCGACGACCGTCCCACCGGCGGCCAACGCCGGACCGAGCGCGGCGCCAAGGGTGCTCTCGACGATGCGCGCGACGAGGCTGACTTTATAGCCGTCGATCGCCAGGATGTGACTGGTGTTCGTCGCGGAAAAGTCGTCGGCCAGGCTGGAATCGACGGTCTTGCGCTCGCCGAGAGTGATGCCGCGGGCCAGGCCGGACTCCGGCTCCGGTAGCGCCTGGTTCAAAGCGTCGGAGGCTCGCGACCGCGCTTCTCCCGCCAGCGCGAGCGGAGAGCGCTCCCGGTCGCCAAGGGGCGTCACCGTCGGACGACTGGTCACCGCGACGATGCCTTGCTGCCGCAGCGACGATAGATTCGGCGGAAGCTGAGGATCCGGAGCAAGCAGCACGCCGTCCAGCGTCAACCGGTCGCCCACCCGATAGGGGGCCGCGCCCGCGACCCGCACCATCACCGTGCCTTGGGAGGGAAACCATTGGCCTGTCCGCTCGCGCTGGCGCGCTTCGACCGGAAACTCGAGACCGATTCCGTAGGGCGAGGGGTCGCCCGACACGACCCCCCGAAATTGGACCAGCGACCGCTGGGTGTACTGGGCGATGTCGGCGTTGCTCTGACCATTTCGGAAGGCCTGGTAGCGGAGGTCGGCCAGCGAGCCCGCGACCAGCGCGAGCAGCAGCCAGGCGCACCACCGTGCCCGGAGCGCGAGCAGGCCGGCGACGGCCGCGGACACGCCAGGATAGATGGCCGACACTCCCGCGGCTGCCAGCAGCAATCCGAGAATCCAGCCGATCGCCGATGCGATGAAGATCAATCGGGCCTAACCTGACAAGCCTAACCTAGGCTTTGAGGTGGAGCGAGCCTCAGCCGGGCTTGAAGGGCGGATTCCCGTCGTCGGGCGGCGCGATCACGACCGGCGCGACCCCGAGGCGGGCGGCGATCCGTGCGCTGATCTCGTTCAGCGCGCGCTTGTCGAACCCCATCGCGGTCAGGGCGATCCGGTCATCCGGCTCGACGAGGAAGAGGGTCGGCGTCGCGACCGGATCGTAGAGCCGCGAAACCCGGTAGTCGGGGTAGTCGTCCAGGATGGTGAAGCTGACCGGGCCGTTCTGAGTGAGAAATGTCTCGATCCGGTCGACAGGATCCTGACCGATCGCCCAGAGGTGCCATGCGGCGCCCGGATAGGTCTCGCGCAGGCGCTCGAGATACGGAAAGGTCAGCTTGCACGATCCACACCCCGCCTTCCAGACGACCAGCAGGACCGGTCCCTGGCGCAGGGCATCGCGCAGGGCGTGGGGCTGCCCTGAGAGATCCTCGAGGGTGAAGTTCGGAGCGGGTGTGCCTGCTTCAAGAGTAGCCATCGTTCGTTCACCTGGATGCCGAATTACGTTGGAGTATAGAAGCAAACTTCGACGTTGACCAGCCCTCCCGGGAAGCGCCCGGGTCCTGGTCGCGCGGTATAATGGCGGTCGCCATGGCCTCTCTCAACGTGAGCTCACGATTCGACCCGGACGCGGACCTCGTTCTCTTCGAGGGCGACTGCCGCGACCTTCTCGCCGCGATCCCCGACCGCTTCGTGAAGCTCGTCGTCACCTCGCCGCCGTACAACCTCGGCAAGTCGTACGAGCCCCGTCTTGCTCTAGTCGAGTATCTCGAGCAGCAGCGACGAATCATCGCGGAGTGCGTTCGTGTGCTCGACGAGACCGGCAGCATCTGCTGGCAGGTTGGCAACTACGTCGACGATGGCCAGATCGTTCCTTTGGACGTCGTGCTCTATCCGCTCTTCGTCGAGCACGGACTTCGGCTGCGCAACCGAATCGTCTGGCACTTCGAGCATGGTTTGCACGCATCAAGGCGCTTTTCCGGGCGTTACGAAGTCATCCTCTGGTTCACGAAGTCGGATGCCTACACCTTCAACCTGGATCCGGTGCGGGTTCCCCAGAAGTACCCGAACAAGAAGCACTTCAAGGGACCGCATCGAGGCGAGCGATCCGGCAATCCGCTTGGCAAGAACCCCGGCGACCTCTGGGAGATCCCGAACGTCAAGGCCAACCACGTCGAGAAGACGATTCACCCCTGCCAGTTTCCGGTCGAGCTCGTCGAGCGGCTGGTGCTCGCGCTCACCGACGAGGGCGACCCGGTCCTGGATCCGTTCATGGGCGTCGGAACGACCGCGATCGCCGCCCTCGTCCACGGCCGGCGGGCGATCGGCGCCGAGACGCTTCCCGAATACGTCGCGGTCGCCCGCGAGCGGGTGCGCCAGGCCGAGGAAGGCAGCCTGCGCGTGCGGCCGATCGACCGTCCGGTCTACGATCCGGCCAGGCCGCGATCGATCGTGCCGCCGCGAACCGTGCAGGTTCGGGTAGTCGATTGGTGATCGAGCGCTGTCTCAGTTGGAAGACCGCGTTCGCGGCGAGCTATCGCATCTTGGCCCGTCCGAGGTCACATCGCTGGCCCAAATCGTCGAACGGCTGGTCGCCGCGTACCAGCCCGAGCGCATCTACCTTTTTGGGTCAAAAGCGCGCGGTGACATGGGGCCGGACAGCAATTTCGATTTGATGGTCGTCGTACCGGACACCGCACCAGTCGAGCGACGGCACAGTCGACTTGCTTACGAGCAGCTGCGGGCACCGGCACAGCGGCCGACATTCTTGTCTGGCCAGCGAGCCGCTTTGCCGAGCGAGCCGGGCTGCGAGCTTCGCTCCCCGGCACGATCTTGCGCGAGGGAAGGCTTCTCTATGCAGCATAGCCGGGTTCGGGTCGCCGAGACTCGTGAATGGACTGCCAAGGAAGCGCTTGATTTGCGGGCCGCGGTGCCCGCCGACGTTATCGACAAGCTGCAGATCGTCTTCTACAGCGATCCGACGAATGCCGCGTTTCGGGCGATGGGGCTGGAGTAGGGGCGCGACACCCGATCGCTATCCGCCGCCTTCGACTGGCACGACTCCAAGCTGCCGCTCCAACTCCGCTGGCTCGGTCGTCGGAAGCTGGCAGGCGAAGCGCTGGCAGACGTAGGCGGCGGCTTTGCCGTCGACGGCGACTCGGTCCTGGAGGAGTGGAATCGCCTGAGCCGCGGCGACGTCGTCCGGCCGACCGAGCGCCACCGTCAGGTGGGGGCGATAGCGGCTGTCGATGACCGCGAGCAGCGCGCGAGTGTCGGCGGAGTTCGGATCGCCGACGATCGCGACCTCGCGCGGCTCGGCGAGAAAGAGGTCCAGCGCGCAGATCAGGCGGCCAAAGGCGAGCGGCTGCTGGGCCATCGCCTCGGCCAGCGGCGCCAGGATCTTCCGCGCGCGCTCACGGAGCGTGTCGTCGCCGGTGTAGCCAGCCAGTCGAAGCATCACCTCGGCGGCGACCGAGTTGCCGGCCGGCGTGGCGTTGTCGTAGAAATCGCGCGGGCGCGCGACCAGCGGCTCGTGGTCGTGGCTCGTGTCGTAGAACCCGCCCGCGGCGTCGTCCCAGAACCAGGTCACCATCGCTTCGATCAGCCCCCGCGCTGCCTCGTACCAGCGTGGATCGAACGTCGCGCGGTAGAGCGCGAGAAGGCCGTCCGCGAAGCAGGCGTAGTCTTCCAGGTAGCCGTTGAGCTTCGCGGTGCCGTCTTTGTAGGTTCGCAGAAGACGCCCGTTGTGGCCTAATTTGGAAGAGATGAACTCGGCGGCGCGGACCGCGGCGACGCGATAGTCGTCGCGTCCGAGCGCTCGCGCCGCCTCGGCCATCGCCCGGATCATCAGCCCGTTCCAGGCGGTCAGGATCTTTTCGTCGCGGCTCGGCCACACCCGCGCCGAGCGTCGCTCGAAGAGCAGGCGCCGACCACGTTCGATCCTTGCCCGAGCCGCGTCGACGTCGACTCCGGCCTCGGCGGCGACCTCCTCGACGTCGCGGGCGAGAAACAGAATGTTCTTGCCTTCGAAGTTGCCGCGATCGGTCACACCGTAAGTCAGGTTGAAGAGGTAGGCGTCGTCCCTGAGCGTCTCGGCGGTCTCCGCGGCGGACCAGACGTAGAACTTTCCTTCCTCGCCCTCGCTATCGGCGTCCTGGGTCGAGTAGAAGCCGCCCTCGGGGCTCGTCATCTCCCGCAGCACGTAGTCGAGCGTCTCCTCGGTGATCCGGCGATAAAGTGGCTGACCGGTCACCTGGAACGCGTACAGGTACACCCAGGCAAGCTGCGCGTTGTCGTAGAGCATCTTCTCGAAGTGTGGCACCAGCCAGACCGCGTCGACCGAGTAGCGATGAAAGCCGCCGCCTAGCTGATCGTAGATTCCCCCGTGGGCCATGCGCTGGAGGGTGCGCTCGACCATGGCCAGCGCCTGGGTATCGCCGGTCTCCTGATGGCAGCGCAGGAGGAACTCGAGGATCATCGGCTGGGGAAACTTCGGCGCCCGTCCAAAGCCGCCGTGCAGCGCGTCGAACTGCTGGGGAAGCGCCTGGGCGGCCCGACGAAGCAGGTCCGCGGTGAGGAGCTGATCGTCGGCCGGTCGGAGCTTGCGATCCCGGAGATACTCGGTCATCTGGGCGACGGTGTTCGCCACCTCGTGAGGGCGGTTCCGATAGGCGTCGGCGACGCCCAGGAGCACCCGCTTGAAGCTCGGCAGGCCGTGCCGATCGACCGGCGGAAAGTAGGTACCGGCGTAAAACGGAACCAGGTCCGGGGTCAAAAAGACGGTCATCGGCCAGCCGCCGCCACCGGTCATCGCCTGGACCGCCTCCATGTAGATCGAATCGAGGTCCGGCCGCTCCTCCCGGTCGACTTTGATCGACACGAAGTTGTCGTTCATCAAGCCGGCGGTGACCGGATCCTCGAACGACTCGTGCTCCATCACGTGGCACCAGTGGCAGGCCGCGTAGCCGATGCTGAGCAGGATTGGCTTGTTCTCGCGGCGCGCCGTCTCGAGCGCCTCCGGTCCCCAGGGATACCAGTCGACCGGGTTGTGGGCGTGCTGGCGAAGGTACGGACTGGTCTCGTGGATCAGGCGATTCGGCGTAGCCACCGTCTCTCCAGGATCAAAACACCCTGGATTATAGCATCGATCGCCGATCGCCAGGCCGAGGCTGGCCCCTATTCACGAGGCTGCTCACCGCCGAAGAAGCGTTCGCCGCGATGCGCACGGCCGGTGCCCTGACCTACCGGGGACCGGCGAGCGGCTAGCGCGTTCAGCCTACGTCTCACCCGGTAGATCGGCCTCGGCTCCCGGTGAAAAGCGATCGTCATGGAGGCAGTCTGAATGCCCCATGACGATCGCTTTTCGATTGGATTACTCCTGGGTGAACGCGTTGGTCAGATCGGTATTCGGTAGCAAGCTCGGATTGTGGACCCACTGTGGCTGAGTGGGATCGTACTGCTTGTAGAACGGGCTGTCTTGCGCTTCCTGGCTCAGATCTGCCGGCAAATTGTCGCCGGTGATGACGCTCTTGAGGTAGTCGGCCAGCAGCACCCCCTGGGTACACTTGCAGCCGTCGTCGTACATCAGGATGCCCCGCTGGAAGCGTAGGTAGACGAAGTTGTGGTTGTTGGGGTCGACCATCACGCCACTGGTCGGAACGCCCCACATCTCGAGGTCAAAGCCCGGTAGCAAGCTCGAGTCGCCGCCGCTCGGGAAAGCAACCGACGCGGACACGGTATCGAGGAAGGTCCGGTAGAAGTTGACTGGCATCCCCTGGAAGCTGTCGGGCGCGTGAGCCTGGACGAAGCCGAGGGTGGCGCCGGAATCCGTCGACGTCGGTGCGGAGGCGACCAGCCCGCTGTCGATGCTGGGAAAGCTCGCGCCGTTGAAGCTGGTGTACGGCATCAGACCGGGGTCGAGGACGTTGAGCAAGCGGGCGTGACCGTTCTGGTCAAGCTGAACGATCCGCCGCTGGAAGAACTGGACCTGAAAGCCCTGGAAGAGAAAAGTGCGACTCACCGGATAGCCGAACGTGTTCACCCCACCGCGCCGATTGAAATAGTCCCAGATCGTATCGTTGTCGATCCGAAAGCCGGTTTGCGGGAAGTAGCGGTTGTCGTGAGGAACCGACGGCGTAGCCGTGGCGGTCGCCGTCGCGGTCGCCGAGGGCACGACGGTGGTGGTAACTGTCGGCGTCGCGGTGGGTGTCGTCGAGGCGGTTGGCGTTGGGGTGCTGGTCGCGATCGGAGTCGGCGTTGCCGTCGAGTCGGCTAGCGCGGTGGCGGTCAGCATGATCGCCGCCAGAACGACGGCGGTTCCACCGATCGCGAGCCTGAGATAAAGCGAGCGAAACAACATGTCGCATCCTCCAAACGAGACGCGTCAAAACCCATTCGCGGCGCGTCGAATGGATCGAGCGTCTCGATGATAAGTCTGACGTGGAGCCACACCTGCTGCGAAGCGCGGAGGTATGGGGACGGTAAAGTCCGGCAGGGGAAGTAGCGCGTCGGTCCAGCCAGATTCCTTTAACACGGGGTGGAAAGCAGACGCCGGACGAGTCGACCTTGGACTATTCTCTCGTGACGGCTGTCGGTCAGGTCACCGTGGATAGCCTCCTCAACGTCCCGGACCGGTAGAGGGAGTGGACGATCGTTTACTCTCCCACTCTTTACCAACGGCGAAGGACCGATCAGGTTACACTCCGGTCGGTTCGCCGGTAAGGACCAGCGCCATATAAGACCGCGTAGCGCGGAAGGCAGGCGTCACGCCGAGATGTAGCCGCCGTCGACGTAGAGGATCTGGCCGGTGACGAAGTCGGAGGCGGAGGAAGCGAGAAAGACCGCCGCGCCGCCCATGTCCTCGGGCTCGCCGACGCGCCCCAGCGGGGTGCGCTTGACGATGCCGGCCCGGAATTCGGGGTCCTTCAGCACCGGACGGGCGAGCTCGGTGTCGATCCAGCCCGGGGCGATCGCGTTGACGCAGACTCCGTACGGTCCCCACTCGACGGCGAGCGCGCGGGTGAGCTGAGCGACCGCGCCCTTGGTCGAGCCGTAGAGCGCGCGGCCCGGTAGCCCCAGGGTCGTCGTGAGCGAGGCGACGTTGATGATCTTGCCGGAGCGCTGCTCGACGAAGTGGCGACCCGCCGCGGCGCAGCCGAAGGTCACCGCTTTGATGTTCGCGCCGTACACCCGGTCGAAGTCGTCTTCGGTCAGCTCGGTGGACGGCTTCCGGTGGCCGACTCCCGCCGCGTTGACCAGGACGTCGATGCGACCAAGCTCGTCGACGGTGCGGTCGACCATGCCACGGACCTGATCGAGGCGCGCGACGTCGGTGGGAACGACCAGCGCGCGCCGACCAAACGCCCGAGCCTCGGCGGCCACCGCGTCGAGCGCGTCGGTCGATCGCGCGGCGAGCGCGACGTCGGCGCCGGCCTCGGCGAGCGCCAGGGCGATGGCCCGACCGATTCCGCGGCTCGCGCCGCTGATCAGGGCGACCTGTCCGCTCAGCTCGAAGGATCCCCTCATTGTTCCTTCTCCAGCTCCTCGGCGAGCAACGTCAGCGCCGCGACCGCGAAGGCCCACTTGTTTTCGGTGCGCGCGTCGACGCCGGTGCTCACCTCGACGGCGCGGCGCCGGCCGTTCGGACCGACGACCGCGACGTCGGCGAGGCCGGCCGGCTTCGACGAACGTCGGCCGGTCTGTGGTCCGGCGATGCCGGTCTCGCCGACGCCCCAGCTTGCCCCGAAGAGCCGCCGCGCGCTCTCGGCCAGGGCGATCGCCGTCTCCAGGCTGACCGCGCCGTACCGGGCGATCTCCTCGGTCCGGATGCCGGCAATTTGCTGCTTGCTGGCGTTCGAGTAGGCGAGCAATCCCCCGGCGAACCAACCGGAGCTGCCGGGGCGATCGGTCATCGCGTCGCAGATCCGTCCGCCGGCCGCGGACTCGGCGACCGCGACGGTCTCCCCTCGCTCGGTGAGACGCTCGGCGATCCGCGCGACCAGGGTGGCGGCCTCGTCTTCCTGCCGCAAAGTCGATCGAAACGGAAAGTGCGGTGGGGATGGCGGGTCGAGCGGGTTGGCCGACGGTCCGGCCCCGCGCTCGGTCACCAGCACGCTCACCATCTCGTGAGGAATCCGGTCGAAGCCGGGCGGGACCACGACGTCGCCCGGCGCGGTCCACCGATCGAGCTTGGCCGATTCGCCGATGACCTCGACCGGACGGCCCGCACGATGGGCGGCCTCGGCCACGGCGAAGCTGGGCGTTCCGTTCAGGACCGAGCCGTCCGAAAAGATGCTGTCGGCGCCTAGCCAGACGACCGTCGCCTCGGAGATCCGCTCGGCGAGTGCGTCATCCGGGATTACCTCGGCAGGAATGTCGGCGTCGGCCAGGGCGGCGACCAGATCGGCTCCGTAGCGGTGACCGCTCGGATCGCGCGACTCGGCGGCGAGGACGACGCGGAGCTTACCGGCGCGGCCGGCGAGACGCAGGGCATCCAGCACCGTCTGGCTGAAGCTGGCGGTGAAAACCGCGCTCTCGGGAGCGAGGGCGTCGGCCGCGTTCCGGGCCGCTCGAACCGCCGCCAGCCTCGCCTCCGCCGCCAGGGACCGGGAACGCTCGGCGATCGCGGACCGGAGGTCGGTCTGGCCGAGATTCGCCTCGGCGAGTCGATCCACGTCGACAAGCACCTGTTCCATCCAGTAGCGGACCGGCGTCATCCCCGGTCGGGCACGGATCAGGTCTCGGGCGCACGCCCGGACTTCCTGTACGATCCGCGCGGCATCGCGCGCCGTCGATTGCGTCGCGCACTCACCGACGATGCGCAGCGCTTCCCGGGAAAGCCAGGACGCGCCGTGCTCGCGGTCGCTCGCCACGCCCGCGATCAGGTCGGCGATCGATCCTGACTCCATATTCACATCTCAGGCCCCGCCGGCGAAGGCAGATACTCGCTGCCAGGTCTCGACGAGGCTCGGAACGGTCTCGAAGGAGCCGAGGTCGGTCGGATCGATCCAGCGCATCTCGACGTGCTCCCAGTCGAGGCGAATGCGGTCTGGCTCGAGAACCAGGAAGCGAAACGGATGGACGAGCCAGCGGCGCTCGCCGTCCGGATCGTCGACCGCGAGCGGGTCACCACTCACCACCAGCCGCACGTCGGCGTCGGTCAGGCCGGTCTCTTCGAGAATCTCGACCCGGGCCTGTTGCTCCGGCGTGTGTCCTTCGTCGATCGATCCGCTGACGCCGGCCCACCGCCCCTGGTAAGTGCGCACCCTGTCGCTTCGCCGGAGCAGCAGAATCTTTCCCTCGTATTCCAGAAACGAGGTGACGACGGAGCGTTGCTTCATACAAAATCTTCGGCGAAGTACTTTGCCGAGAGGCGCTCGCCGGTGACCTGCTCCAGGGTGGCATCCCAATCGGCACGGGCGCCGCGTCGGAAGAGCTGCTCGACCAGGAATTGCCCGGCCGCCGGCGTGTTGATCAAGCGGCCGTGGCGCTGGACGATGGCGCGGCTGAGCTGCGACGCCATCAGCTCGCCGAGCATGTAGTTCTGGTAGTACACCGGATAGAGCGCGAGGTGAATCTTCGCGGCCCAGTCCGGCTGATCGCGCCCCTCCGGGCGTGGCACCATCTGGTAGCGCTCGACGAGATCCCACCACAGCGTGTTCAGGTCGCGCTCCGGGTCCTCGTACATCGCGCGCTCGAAGTTCACGACCACCAACACCCAGCGGACGAAAATCAGCATCCCGAGGCGCTGGCGCGCGCGGACGAGGGGCGCGACCCGGGTAACCTCGTCGGCCGGCGCGCCGGCGAGCTCGACCAGCCACTCGTCGTTCAGAGCAAGCCGCCCCATCAGCATCGCGATGGCCTCGGTCGAGAGGGTGTGGGCGGGCCGCCGCAGCAGGAACGGAAGCGCCGGGTCGAGATACTTGTCATAGACGGCGTGCCCCAGCTCGTGGAGGAGCGTCTCCATCCAGCGCTCGTCCGATTCGAGGCTGCACATGACGCGCACGTCGCCCTTGCGGTCGATATCCGTGCAGAAGGCGTGCTGGTACTTGTTCGGCCGGGCGTAGAGATCGCTGCGCGCCAGCACGTCGCGCACGTCCAGACCCAACCCGTCGTAGTGGCGAATGGCGATGTCTTCCAGCTTGCGGCCGGCGAAAAACCGATCGACGTTCGCCTCGCCCAACCGGGGTGGCCGCTGGAAGAACGGGTCGTGGTAGTGCCAGGGACGCAGGTCCTCGGAGCGGATCCGGTAACGCTCGGCGAGCGTTTGATCCAGCTCCGCCTTGACCTGGCGAAACGGCTCGTTCGTCAAGCGCGCCAGCTCGTCGAGGGTCGCGAAGAGGCGCGTTTGGTCGATCTCGTTCAACGTCAGATTCTTCGCGAAATGGTTGTCGAAGCCGGCATGTCGCGCGGCGGCGTTGCGCAGGCGGGCGAGCTCCAGCACCGTCGGGGCGACGCGCGGCCCGATTTGCTTGGTGGTCTCCCACGCCGCCTGCAGGCGGTCGGAATCGGTCTCGGTCATCAGGACGTTGGCGAGCTCGTTGTCCGAGCGCGGCGCGCCCTCGAAGGTGCCCCGAAACGTATTGAAGGTGGACTCGGCTTCTTTCTGAAGGCGGGTGATCTGATCGATCGTCGCCTCGTCCTGCTGACCCTTGGCGAACGAGTAATACAGGAGCTGAACCTGGCGGGCCAGGTCGGGATCGGCGAAGCCATCGGCCTCGTGCCAGGCGCGGACCCTGGCGAACCGCGCGGAATCGGCGTAGATGCGCATCACCTTCCCGCGCAGCTCTGCCAGGCGCTCGTCGTGCTCGGGCTGACCGGTCGCGGCCGACTCCCATTCCTCGATCGCCTCGGCCCGCAGCAGCGGCTCGACCTCGGCGACGTGCGCCTCGACAAAACTCTCCGGCGATTCCATCAATGCTTTTGCCTTCCCAGGTGATTCTTTACTTTATCCGGCGCGGAATCTTCAGGAATGCGTCGCACCCCTGAAGATTCCGCGCCGCGTCAATTTCAATGATCGGTCGGGCGGCGCTGGAGGATCTCCAGCGCGTGGGGCAGGACTTCGAGGATCGCGTCGAGCGATTCCCGGACGCCCTTCGGGCTGCCCGGCAGGTTGACGATCAGCGTCTGGCCGCGGACCCCGGCCACCGCGCGGGATAGCATCGCCCGGGGCGTGTGCTTGAGGCCCTCGAGGCGCATCGCCTCGGCCAGCCCGGGCACGTCGCGGTCGATGACCGCTCGGGTCGCGTCCGGCGTCACGTCGGTAGGGGAGAGGCCGGTGCCGCCGGTCGTCAGAATGAGGTCGAGGTGTCGCGCGTCGGACCACTCCCGCAGCGCCTGCTCGATCGTCGAGCGATCGTCGGTCACCACCCGGTAGCTCTCGACCGTCGCGCCGATTCGGGCGATCGCGTCTCGGATGGCCTGACCGCTGGTATCCTCGCGCTCGCCGCGCGCGCCCAGCGTGCTGGCCGTCAGGATGCCAACCCGAATCACCGTCGCCTCCCTCGCGTTCGCGGGTTCATGATAACACATGCGCCATTCGGAGCTTGCGAGCTGCGGGCCATGTACTCGAGCATTAGAATGCTAATCCGATCGGCTCGGTCAGCGGCATGGCAGCAGGCCACGTCCTATTGACAGAAATCTCGTTCGGTCCATAGACTGTGGCGATCACGAAGGTGTCCCGGCCGACTGACGGGCCTTCGCGTGGCAAAACGGAGGTTACAAGAATATGGCGCGGAGAGAATCCTTGCTTCAACCAGTGAGTCGGCGAGCTCTGCTGGAAGGACTGGGCGTCGCTATCGTGAGTGGCGCGCTAGGATCGATGCTGGCGGGGTGCGGCTCATCGGCCACGCCGACTGGGACCGCTGCTCAGGCGAGCCCGGCTGCCTCTCCAGCCGCGGGAAACGCCAGCCAGGCAACCGGCGCGACCGCTCAGCCGGCCGTGGCGCCGGCGGCTACCGCGCCAGCGACAGCCGTCCTCACCGGCACGTTCACGTCGCTCGGCTGGGGCGACATCAAATACCAGCAAGACACCCTCGATGGATACGCCAAAGCTTTTCCGGACAAGGTCGGTAGCATCAAGTTTACCGCGGAGGGCGCGAAGGGCGAGGGGGACGTGCTGACCAAAGTTCTGACCGCCTGGGCAGCGAAGTCCGGCGTGCCCGATATCTTCCAGCAGAACGCGCCAACCGTCCCACAGTTGATCGATCAGAATGTCCTGGCTCCCCTGGACAACCTGATCAACGCCCACAAAGAGGTGTTCTCGCCGGGCCTGCTCGATGCGCTTTCCGCCCAAGGACATCCCTACGCGTTTCCCTGGCGTCCGAATACCTGGATGATGTTCTACCGTAAAGACTTGCTCGATACCGCCGGCATCGATCCCGCGTCGCTGACAACCTGGGATAACTACATCGCCGCCGGTAAGACATACTACGAGAAGACTGGTGGGAAGGCCTGGCTGACTTACGAGCCGACGAACAACGCCAACGGTCAGCCGCTCGAGATTTTCATGGACGGTCTGGGGGTCAGCTACCTGGACTCGGCGGGGAAGGCGACCGCTGGCAGCGATCCCAAGATGCTGCAATCACTCCAAAGTTATCAGGACTTCTTGACGACGAAGGCAGCCGAGGCACGGTCGGAATGGGATGCGCCCTGGTACACCGCGATCAAGAACGGGGAGTTCGCGACGATGCTCTCGGCAGTGTGGTTGGATAACACCTTGAAGGGACAGGCGCCGGAGCTCAGCGGCAAATGGGGCATCATGGCGATGCCAGGCTACAAGGCGGATCAGCCGACGCACGGATTCCAGGAGGGATCTCCGGTCTTGATGGTCGCCGCGAGTTCGGCGTTCAAGGACCTTGCCCAGGATATCCTGGCGTACCAGTATCTGACGAAGTCGCGGGTCATCGAAGTCGCGAAGCAGAGGCAAGCGAGCAAACAGGGTATCTTCCCTCCCTTGCTGCAGGAGGTACTCACGGATCCTCTCTTCAGCACGCCGGATCCCTACTATGGCGGCATCAAGTTCTTCGACCTGAACCTCCAGCTCGCCAAGAACGGCGTCACGATTCACTTCACCAAAGACTTTGCCCAGGTCCTGAAAATCTACACGAGTCACCTCGACTTGATCAGCGCTGGCAAGGAGACGGCAGAGCAGGCAAACCAGGCGATCGCCAAGGATGTCGCGAGCAAGATCGAAACGGGCAACTAGGCGTGCGCGCTCGCCGCTACCTGACGGCCTACTTATTCATCGCGCCGTTTTACGCGCTGTTTACCGTCTTTGGGCTGGGGCCGATCCTGTTCTCGCTCTACCTTGGATTCACGAAGTGGGCCGGGACCGGCCCCCTGGTCTGGATTGGCCTCCACAACTACGCGGCGCTCTTCGTCGATGCAACGTTTGACCAGGCGGCCGTCAACACGCTCACTATGTGGATCGGTCACGCGGTGCCGATGCTGCCGCTTGCCCTCGGCGTGGCGCTGGTGTTGAACCTGCCCTGGCTCCACGGTCGATCGATCGCCCGGGCGGCCGTTTATCTCCCGAACGTCACCGGCGTCGTGCCAGTCGCCCTGGCGTTCACCCTGATTCTCGATCCGCGCTACGGCATTCTCGGCTTTGCCCTGCGAGCGGTTGGCCTATCGGGTATTCCCTGGCTCACCGATCCCACCTATTCCAAGTGGGGCATCGTCTTGTTCGTGATCTGGCGCGCGCTTGGTTGGTACGTGATCGTGTTCCTCGCCGGCCTGCAAGCGGTTGACCGCTACCTCTACGAAGCTGCGATGGTTGACGGGGCTGGCCCGTGGAGCCGCTTCCGCCACGTGACTCTGCCGGGGATCGCGCCGATCTTGCTCTTCGCGGTCGTCGTGGACACGATCGGCTCGATGCGCATATTTACCGAGCCAACGATTCTCACCAACGGCGGTCCGGCCAATTCCTCGCTCACCCTGGCCATGTACCTCTACCAGAACGCCTTCGAATTCGCCAAGTTTGGCTACGCGGCGTCGATCTCCTATGCGATCTTCGCCATCACCCTGGTTGCTGCGCTCGTCCAGTTTCGCTTCTGGCAAGCCGAGGTCGGGGAATGAGGAGGACGTTACCACGGCGGCGCGGCGGCCACGAAGACGGGTTCAGAACCGTTTTGATGATTCGACGCGCTCGTCGCGTCGCCCCCACGTGGTATGTCGCTTCGAGAGTCTCGGCGTGCGAACCGACTTGACCGCGCGATCGGCGCGGATGAGCCTCGGCGCCCGGGGGCGCCTGGTCCGTCATCCCGCGCGCCTGCCGATCTACCCGCCCATCGTGGCGGGCCTGATCCTGGTCATCGCGCCGCTCTGGTGGATGTTCGCCGCGTCCTTCATGGAGCCAGGACAAATTTTCAGCGGAAGTCTCGCCCTCTGGCCGGCCAAGTGGATCGTCGACAACTATGTCGCGGTGGCGCAGTTGCTCCCAATCGAGCGCAATCTTCTGAACAGCTTCGTGATCGCCGGGGGACACACCCTGCTCTCCGTCTTCTTCTCGTCGCTGGCGGGATACGCGTTCGCCAAGCTCGAGTTTCCGGGGCGCGGCCCGCTTTTCTTCGTGATTCTGATGACGATGATGGTACCGCCCGAGGTGGGACTTATCCCATCCTTCGTTATCATGAGCTTCTTGCACCTGGTCAACACCTACTGGGCGCTCATCTTGCCCGGCGCGGCGAGTGCGCTCAGTATCTTTTTTATGCGACAATACCTGGGCACTTTGCCGAATGCGGTCCTGGAGGCAGCGCGGATCGACGGAAGCTCGGAATTCGGCATCTATCTCTGGATCGTGTTGCCGATGAGCGTTCCGGCTCTGGCCGCCCTGGCAATTCTCGATTTCATCGGATCGTGGAACGACTTTCTCTGGCCTTTAGTGATGCTCCGCACGCCGGACATGCAGACGATTACCCTCGCGGTGCCCTCGCTCGAGGCCGCGGGCTTCAACATCCCATGGGGAGCGATCATGGCCGGATCGGTGGTCGCGATCGTCCCGCTCCTGCTGATCTTCCTGGCGTTCCAACGGTACTTCGTCGCGGGTATCACCCTGGGCAGCGTCAAAGAGTAGCGCGATGGCAGATCGCTAGATTGCTTTCAGGAGGCTTGGATCGATGATGTCCGAACGGCCATGCCGCGGAGTCTTCACGATTCCCTGCACACCCTTTACCGACACCGGCGAGCTGGACCTCGACAGTCTGCGGCGCGAGGTGAGCTTCTGCGTCGAGGCGGGCGCCCACGGGGTCGTCGCACCGGTCAACGCGTCGGAGTTCTGGACGCTGAGCGACGACGAGCGCAAGACGGTCGCCGAGGTGATCGTACGGACGGTGGATGGACGGATCCCGACGGTGATCGGCGTGGCCGGGGGATCGGCATCCCACGCGGTCGTCTTCGCTCGGCACGCGCAGGCGATCGGCGCCGACGCGGTCATCGCCATGCCTCCCTACGTGCGGGTCGCGCCGCTCCCGGCGATCTACGACTACTATCGAAAGCTGTCGGACGCGATCGCGATCCCGATCTTCATCCAGAACCACGACGCGCCGGCCGGCACCCGCATGAGCCCGGAGCTCGTGGCCAAGCTGGTGACCGAGCTCGAGCACGTCGAGTACGTCAAAGAGGAGACCTTCCCGCCCAACCACGCGATCGAGGCGGAGATCAGGCTCTGCGGCCCGAAGCTCAAGGGGGTGATGGGCGGCGTGGCCGGTAAATACCTCCTGGAGGAGTATCGGCGGGG
>JAJPKB010000564.1 GCA_021323915.1 Chloroflexota bacterium
CTTCTCGTCGAGGTGGACCACCGCTACCTCACCCGGCCAGCGTTCCGCGAGCATGCGGGCAATCTCCAGCGTCTGATCGACGGATGCGTTGTCGGCGATCACGATCCGCCAGCGCCAGGTCGAGGCGTGCTCGATCAAAAAGTGTCGTAGCGTGGTCACCGACCGCTCGAGCTGATCCGCTTCGTTGTACACCGGAATCACGACGTCAACGCTCGGACCGCGTCTGTCGACGAGAGGATATCTCATTGTGTCAATCACCTTGCGGACGAATAGGGTCGCTTGATCCGTCAGTCCCTCGGCGGCCGAGGCGTCGGACCGACGACGTCGTGCTGAGGCGACGTTCGCGCCTTGTCCCACGGCCACGAACACGAGCTTGTCGCTCCCGATGTAGTTGATCGCTCCCGCGACGAGGATCCCCAGCGCTGCCGCGGGCAGGTAATGGGTGTGAGTCGCGGCGATCTCGAACGTCAGCTGGTTCACCAACAGGCTGACGGCGACCATCCCGTTGAACCGAAGCATTTTGCCGCGCAGACTCACGTTTTCCTCAGCGAAGGTGATGCGCTCAACCCAGGTCACCGAGCGGCTCAGGAAGAAATTGGCCTGGGTCAAGGCAAGCAGCGCGGTCAGATTGGCGGCGCTCGCGTTCCAGCCGAGGCGCACCAGCGTGTCGAGAACTCCCAGCTGGAGGAACGCGCACAGCCCGCCGACGAGCCCGAAGCGAACCAGGTGGGGCACCCGTCGGATCGACATCGCTGCCTCACCTGCTTCCTGCCGCTGATCCCGCCGCGTGGGCCGGCGAAGCCGTGCACGCGTAGAGATTCTGAACCCCACCCCCGTCGAAGCCGCGGCCACCGGTTGCCTGGCCACTCGATTCACTTGAGGACTGCCAGAGCCGGCTCGGTACCGTTGAACAGTTGGTGGTGACCCAGCTCTCCAGGCTGGTTTGCCCGAACCCGCGGCTTGGCAGCAGGAAGTAGCGCACGGTTCCGTTGTCCACGAGGTCCGCGAGTTCTTTCGGCGTGAGAATGGGGTCGCTTCCCATGAACCCGCCGAGCGCCATCACCGGTCGGCCGGTGTCGAGGATGATCGGCGCGGCGGTGTTGGCGTTCAACGTCGCCACCAGATACTGAGCATCGCCCTGATTCTTCAAGAGATAATCCAGTAGCTTGGGATCGGCGCGCGGGGTGGTCGCCAGCATACCCCCTCCGAATCCGGAGGTGTCGAGCAGAGCTGGACCAGCGATCGGGCGCGCGGCGTCGACGTGGAAGACGGGCACCAGCGCCCAGAGGGACGGCGCGACCAGCACGGTGGCCACGCCGAGGACGATTGCCGCGACGGCAGCTCGATCACGGATCCGTGCCTGGCTACAGCGCACCACCGCCAGGATCGCGGCGACCAGCAGACACCCGACCACGACCACTGGACCGAGCCAGGGAAGCCAGGTTGGTGGGGTCGCGAGGACCCATGCCTCGAAGAGTGCCGTTGCCAGGAGACTGATCGGGAGCGCCCAGCCCGGCCAGCCGGGACGGCGGTAGCCGCGCGACAGTCCGACGACCCCGATACCGACCAGGGCGGCGATGGCCGGCGCGAGCATGACCAGGTAGTAAGCCTCGAACATCGAGGCGACGCTGAAGAAGATGCCCTGGGTGATCAACCAGGCTCCCCACAGGATTAGTCCCTGGGCCTGGCGGCTGCCCAGGTCACGGCGACGCGATTGCCAGCCGACGGCGGCAAGCCCGAGCAGGGCCAGCGGCAACAGCCAGCTAATCTGGCCAGAAAGCTGCGGACTGACGAAGCGCTGCGGACCTCTCGGCCCGAAGCCGAAGCCAAACTGCGCGGCCAGGTCCCGCGCGCCATTCGGGAGGCCGCGGCCGTCCCGAATCGCTCCGCCCGGTGACCCGCTCGAAGAGAGCGAGGGAGGGGCAGGTGTCGTTCCACTGGATGGTCGACCGAACGCGTCGCCTCCCCGTCCAAACGCACGTGGCAGGAGGCGCTGCAGACCGTTGTGCCCCACGATCAGCTCGAGCTCCGAGTTGGTCGTGCTCGAGCCGACGTAAGGACGCAGATTGGCCGGCGTGAGATCGACCGCCACCGGCCAGGCGAGCGAGACGACGGCGAGAACGATTCCCGCGACGCCGAGGTACGCCAGCCGCCTTCGCCAGGAGAGCGGTGCCGCGACGAGATACACGAGCGCCAGCGCGGGCACCACCAGGAAGACTTCGAGCATCTTGATCTCGAAGCCGAGGCCGACCAGAACCCCACCGAGGACGAGCCAGCGGAGCCGTCCGGTCTCGGCGGCCCGGATGACGGCCCAGGTGGCCAGCAGCGATGTGAGCACCAGCAGGCTATCCATCGTGTTGTTGCGATTCGTGGCCACGCTGATCGGGGTGACGGCGAGCGTCAGCGCGGCCAGCAGGCCGGCGGGCCGACCAAAGGCGCGCTGCACCAGGTGGTAAAGCAGGGCCACCGATAGAACGCCGGCGATCGCCTGCGGCAGTAAGAGGCTGAAGCCGCGGAAGCCGAAGACGGCGGCGCTCGCGGTCTGGAGCCAGAGGTC
>JAJPKB010000163.1 GCA_021323915.1 Chloroflexota bacterium
ATCGGGCGAGACACCTGGTCCAGCTTCAACAAGGTACCACTGGTCGAACGCCACCAGAGGCGACGGTGAGGCAATGGATCCTACTCCAAATGCTCCGATAGATCGCCAGCTTCTTCGAGCGCTGGTCGTCGCCCGGCAGCCGCTCGCTCGCGCCGGTCTGCGCGCGGTCGTCGGAGATTCGGAAGCCGCCACCGTCGTCGGCCAGGCCATGAGCGCCGAACAGGCCGAGTCGCTCGCGGCGGAGACTCGACCGGACGTCGTCGTCGCGGCGTGGGACGAAGGCGATTCCGACCTGATCGTCGCCCTGGCCGAGGCGATGAGCCCGCACGGAATCCCGCTGCTCGTCGTCGGCGATGCGCCGACCCCCGCCGAGCTCGCGGAGGTGCTGCGCGCCGGGGCTCGCGGCGTGCTCTTGCCCGAGGCGGCCGGTCCGGAAGTCGCCGCCGCCGTGGACGCCGTGGCGCGGGGGCTGCTGGTGCTGGATCCCGCGTTGGCGAGCCTGCTGACTTCCGGAGTTCCGGCCCGGATCGCCCAACCCGAAGAGGCCGTCGAGGCGCTCACCGAGCGGGAGCGGGAGGTCCTCCAACTGATGGCGCTGGGGATTCCGAACAAGGCGATCGCGCGGCGCTTGAACGTTACCGAGCACACCGTGAAGTTTCACGTCGGCTCGATCCTGGCCAAGCTCGGCGCGTCCAGTCGTACCGAGGCGGTCGCCCGCGCCGCCCGACGGGGAATCCTCGCCCTGTAGCGCAATCCTTCCTCTTACCCTCTGGCTCGGCGCGTCAACCCCGAGAGCAATCCCTAAACTTTTGATAAATCTCTCCCGCTCGGGCGCCCCCCGTCGGGAGAATCGTCGGACCGTTTCGCCAGGCCGGGCAAAGGATCCCCCGGACAGCACGCCTCCGACCGCGTCCCCGCGGGCAGGCGGCGCCCCGGATTTGGAAACGAAATTGCCGACCGATCCACCTCGAAGGGATGAGTCGATCCAATGTGGAAGCCTCGGCTTGAGCTGATTCTCGCTTTCGCGTTCGCCGGTGCGCTGACGGTGGGAGCGTGCTCGCCGGCGCTCGCTCCGCCATCGGTCGACACGCCCGGCCCGGCGTCCGCCGCGACCACGGCCTCGGGCAGCGGACGCGTCCCGACCACGCCCGTACCCGGCTCGCCCGCTTCGTCTCGGGCCCCGACGCCAACCAGCAGCCCGTCCCCGGTCCATCCGGCGAAGGTGTTTCTCGATCCCGGTCACGGTGGCGTTGACACCGGCACGATCGGTTACACCGACGACGGGACGATGGTCGAAGAGAAGACCATCGCCCTCGCGATCGCGCTCAAGACGGCGGAATTGCTCGAGCGCGACGGTATCTCGGTCGAGCTATCGCGCACGAACGACTCGCTGCCGGGATCCACGCCAGCTGACTACGTCCCAGACGGCACGACGTTGACCCCCGACGGCGTTCTCGACGACCTGCAGCGGCGGATCGACCGCGCGAACGCGAGCGGCGCCAGCGTGCTGCTGAGCATTCACCTGAACGCCTACGACGATCCGTCGATCGGAGGAACCGAGACTTTCTACGACTCGTCGCGGCCGTTCGCCGCCCAGAACGAGCGCTTCGCGTCGCTGATCCAGAACGATCTGATCGCCAGCCTCCGAGCAAAGGGCTAC
Source organism: Chloroflexota bacterium (assembly GCA_021323915.1). Lineage (GTDB taxonomy): Bacteria > Chloroflexota > UBA6077 > FW602-bin22 > CADDYW01 > JAJPKB01. Next base: position 1,661 of record JAJPKB010000163.1, read on the forward strand.
GACACGCCCGACCGCGGCATCGCCGACGACCAGGATCTCATCACCGATCGATTCGGCACCCTTGGCGAGGATTACCATCACCTCGTGATGCTCGGCCCGGGCGTGCCGGGGCACTTGAACCCGAGCAAGATGCCGGGCGCGCTGAGCGAGTCACTCTTTCTCTCCGATCCCGCCGAGGCGACCGCCGCGAACCAATCATCGATGCAGGATCTGATCGCCGGGTCGTACACCCGGGCGATCGAGCAGTTTCTCGGGAACCCCGGCCAACGCCACACCACGAGCCACTAATAAGCTTCACTCCCAGCGCGCGGCGGGCGGGTGGGCGAAGTCGTGGTAGCGGTCGGCGACTCGCCCGACCTCGGCGTCCCCCGGGTGCAGGCAAACCCGATAGCGAAACGTTAGCGTCTGGCCCGGCACCAGCACCACGTCTCCCCGTCGCGACGGATCGTTGGTGAAGGCGCTGATCCCGAACGGATTCGCCGCGAACAGACCGTAGTCGCGAACGTGCCAGTACGTCGGATGGCGAAAGCTGGTCGGGTGATCCAGGATCGCGACGCCGGCCTCGGCGCCGTTAACCGTTCCGGAGTAGTCTACCCACGGCGAGCGCTTACCCCAGGTCTCCGGCTCGCGCCGTCCACCGTACGCGTTTTGAATCAAGCCGCCGCGCTTTCCCTCGATGGCACTGTTGACCCGGATGGCGAGCGGTCCGCCCTCCTTGGTGTCGCCGAAGAGGACCGCCAGGCGCGCTGGCGTGAGGGCGATCTCGAGATCCAGCAGGCGCGCCGCCCGGGTCAGGTAGATCGTCGCGCGGCGGCGCTCGTTCAGCAGCGGGTGGCCCTGACCGTCGACCCAATCGAGCCGCTCGCGAAAGTCGGCGGAGACCGGACCGTCGACGAATGATTCCCAGCCACGGTGGACGATGCGACCGGTGTTCGTACTCGATGACTCCGACCACACGTCGACGCCGTTCACCTCACCGAAGGCAACGTAAAGCGATCGATGGTGGGGATGATCCGTCGACTCTCCCGGAACGTCTCGCCGCATCGGAAAGTTTCGCGTCATCGCCACGCCGGTCGGTCCGAGCAGGGGGTAGAAGAACGGACGAACGGCATCCTCGCCAAAACGATAGGTCGTGAAGGGCGCGCCGTCGACGGTGATTCCGACCGCGTCCTTTGACTCAGTCAGGCGAACGCCCCCTTCCGCGACCGGGCCGGTCTCGAAGCGGTAGGTACGGCGTTGCCCGCGGCCCAAACGGTCGAGGATGAAGACGAGGCCATCGCCGATCCGCTGGACCGGCAGGCGCGTCGAACCCTCCTCGTCGACCAGCCAGAGCGGCTCGTCGGGGCAGCCCGGCGGCAAGGGAAGCCAGGTCGGGCACTCGCTCCGGTCGTGCTCGCCGGCCTCGACGTGGAGGATGATGGATGTGGTCATGATCGATACTCCCGTTCCGCGGGGGTTGGCAATGGTCCGCCCCGCGAATGGGAGTATCATACAACGTCAGCGAGGGCTTACCGGCCGATCCCGATCGTGTCGGTTCCGCCGAGCGAGCCCAGCTTGTTAAAGAACATCACCCGCTCGACCACGGTGGGCTGGCTGGTCGAGACCCGCGCCGAGACCGGACTGTTCGGAATCACGTTGTTGACGTTCAGCACGAACTCCCGGTTCGCCGCGATCGAGAAGTCACGGCCAATGACCTGGCCGGTCGGCAGCTCGAAGTCGATGTGCGCCGAGATCGTCGACGAGGTCGGGTTGAGAATGTCGATGAACTCGGTGAACGGCTGCTGGGTCGAGCCCTCGGGCAAGAACCAGGTCGAGGCGGGCGCGGTCGCGCCCTGGGTCGAGATCGCGCCGCGTGGCTCGGGATTGAAGAACTCCGAGCGTTCGGCGATGATCGGCTGGGCCGCGGTCACGCTGATCCCGAAGCGCGAGTTGAGAAGCACCTGGTTCAAGAACAGGCTCTCCCGACTCTGCGGGGCGAGCTGCTGAGTAATCGTCACCACCGAGCCGTCGTGGAAAAGCCGGACGGTGGCCTGCGCCGCGGTCGTGTTCGGATTCTCGAGCAGCAGGAACGAATCGAACGGCGACGAGCCCTGGGTGGTGTTGCCATCCGCGAAGAACCAGCTCGAGCTCGGGCTGTTCACGCCGGGGTTGGCCGTCGCGGCATTCCCCGGGAACCGGAACA
>JAJPKB010000145.1 GCA_021323915.1 Chloroflexota bacterium
GCCTACTGTCGTCGGCTGCTCGCCGGCGCCGCGCCGGCGGCGGTCGGGACGAGCGGCAAGAGCCTGGGGATCACCGGATGAGCGGCGACCCGGAGACCTTGCGACGCGGGGAAACGGGGACGCGGAGAAACGGGGAGGGGCTCGTCGCGTCGCCGTGTCGCCCGCTCGCCGTGTCTCGGAAGGGGGGGGCGGGGTGAGGCCCGGGCTGCACTGGCCGAACACGAGCAAGCTGGACGAGGGGGCGAGAGCCCGGTTCGCGGCGGGGAGGTTCGTCGCGGGGACGATCCTGGACCTGACTCCGGCGGAGGAGGCGCGGTGGCTGCGCCAGCGTTGCGGTGGGGATGCGCGTGTGAACGCGGCAGGGTCTGGGGCGCGTGTGAACGCGGCAGGGTCTGGGGCGCGTGTGAACGCGCCAGGGTCTGGGGCGCGTGTGAACGCGCCAGGGTCTGGGATTGTCGTGGCGCGGCTGTACGAGCCGCCGGGTGCGCTGCCGGAGCCCCGGGCCTTCGTGACCCGGCACGCCGGCTGGATCGGATCAGTGCTCGCCGACGGGCAGGGGCCGCTTTACGTCCAGGTCCTCAACGAGCCGGATCGGGAATACCCGACGACATCGCCGTCGGCGTTCGCGGCCTGGTGGACCGACGTCGTGGCCATGCTGAGGAGTGAGTGGAGAGAAGTGGGGAGTGAGAGCGGGGGAGCGCGGCCTCTCTCGCTTCTCGCTTCTCGTTCATCGCTTCTTCGGATCGGGTTCCCGGCGCCGTCGATCGGGTGCGCGGACTCGTACTGGGCGGCGATCGCGGGGACCGGGGTTCTCGGGTCGGCGGACTTCATCGCCGAGCGCGGCTACTGGCAGCCGGCCGGGCTGATGACCGATCCGCGGTGGGGATGGCGCTGGCTGCGCTCGGTCGGTTTCCGTCGGCCGGTGCTCCTCGCGGAGTACGGCTGCTCGGACCCGGCGACTCCCAAGCCGGAGAAGGCGCGGCAGTATCTGGACTACGCGCGCTCCCTGCCGCGCTGGGTGCGCCCGGTGGGCGCGTTCATCGGGGCGGGCGGAGATCCGCGCTGGGACACTGCCGGGGCGGGGCGGCTGTGGATCGACGACGGCATGTGCACCCTGATCGGGGCGGGCGAGGGTGAAAGACAGGAGGTCGTGTTGACGATCGAACAGGTGCGGGGCTACGCGAGTCTGATCGTGGCGACGGCGCGGCGGCACGGCCTTGCGCCGAGCCTGGTGGCGGGGCTGATCGACGTGGAGAGCGGCGGCCAGAAGGACGCGACCAGCCCGGACAACGGGCCGGGGCTGGGGCACGCGATCGGACTCATGCAGGTGCTTCAAGGTAACTTCGGTCCGGGGCAGGACGGGTACGATCCCGCGACCAACCTCGAGGTCGGGTGTCGGATCCTCAAGGCGAAGCTGGATGCCTACGGGGATCGGGTGGAATCGGGGCTGGCGGCGTACTTCGGCGCGGTCGACGCCGCGGGAAACCCGACCCCGGCCACCGACGCGACCGGGACGAGCGGGGTGCAGTACGTCGCCGAGGTGAAGGGCGCGGCGGCGCGATTCGAGGATCTGGACAGGCTCGCGGACGGGCGCGTGAACGCCCCGGGGTCCGGGATAGCGGGCGGGGGGCCGGCGGACTCGGACTTCGCCCAGTACGCGCCGACGACCGGGACCTGGCGGGAGGCGTGCATCAATTTGAAGGGCGTGGCCGACGACGCGCTGGCGGCGGGTCGTCGGATCGTCGCCGACGCGACAGCGACCTGGCACGGGCGGTGAGAGTGTCCGATCGCGCTAGATCATCGGCAGGCTGAATGTGAACGTGCTGCCCTCGCCGAGCTTGCTGGTCGCCCAGATACGGCCGCCGCTCGCCTCGACGATCAGTCGGGCGATGTACAGCCCGAGACCGAGCCCGGCCCCGGTTCGGGCGCCGGACGTCCGATAGTACTTCTGAAAGATGCGCGAAAGCTCGTCGGGCGGGATCCCCGGCCCGTGGTCGCTGATCGCGACCACCACCTCCCGATCGACCGATCGGACGTCGATCGTGACCGCGCGGTTGGACGGCGAGTACTTCAGCGCGTTGGTGAGCAGGTTGGTTACCACGCGCTCGATCCGCGCCCGATCGAGCGGAACCACCATCGGCGACCGCTCGGCGTGGATGTGGATTCGGTACCGCTCCTCGATCGGCACCAGGCCGTCCACCAGATTGCGGATGAGCTCGACCAGGTCGGTCGGGGATCGGTGCATCTCGATTCGGCCGGTTTCGAGCCGCGCGCTTTCCGCCATATCCTGAATCATGGTTTCCATGCGCAGCGCGCTTCGGCGAATCGCCTCGACCGATTGCGTGTCTTCGGCGCATCCCTGTCCGGCGAGGCGCCGGCGCAGCAGGTCGGATCGACCGATGACGATGGTGAGCGGCGCCCGCAGGTCGTGCGAGACCAGCGAGACGTACTCTTCTTTCAGCTTCTCCAACAGACGCAATCGGGTCACGTCGTGGTAGACGACGATCGCGACGACCAGTTCCCCGTTCGGGTCGCGCACCGCGTTTCCACTGAAGCACAAATAATGACGCGAGCCATCGGAGCCGTGGACGACGAGCTCGTAGTCGTCGTACCGTTCGCCGCGCTGGACGCGGGAGATCGGATGCTGCTCGAGCGGAACCGGCCGATCGTCCAGGTATCGGACGTCGAGGCTCTCCAGAAGTCGGGAGACCGGCGTCCCGGCCTTCAGGCGAAGCCCCAACAGGCTTCGGACCGCCAGGCTCATCACCATGACTCGGTCGTCCGCGTCGACGACGATGACTCCCTCGCCGAGGTTGATCAGCAGATCGTGCCAGCAGACCAGACGGTCGGAGATCGCCCGGACGCGCTCTCGTTCCGCGGCGAGCGCATCGAGCAAACGGCGGTTCA